>CAVBGZ010000006.1:0-19548 GCA_963595075.1 Waltera intestinalis | reverse complement strand
GGATAGATTTCCAATTGCAGTTGCTCCAATGAAGTAAATGAATAATGTAGCAATTGAAACTAAAAGAATGTTAAAAAAGGTAAATGTGTTTCTAAATATGATTTTCAAATAAGAATTGTCATCTTTAACTTTAATTCTATTAGACTGGCCATTACTTATTTTCTGTTCGACTTCACGAGAAGATAAGCCGGTTTTTATATTTGGCTTGACTCTCAATGATTTTGATTCTTCTACGGTATTAATTTTGCTCAACTTCTTTCTTAAGTAAAAAAGATAACTACTGATAGTTATCTTTTTATTTAGTTTATTTAAATTGAAATTTCTTATAGTTGAATTTCTTTCCACTATATGCTTCATTTACATGCATAAGATTTATAATTAAATCTTCTGTATTAGTAATAATTTGAATATAATTTGTTAAAGATGTAAATCTTAGCATTAGAGTTTGGAATACTGCTTTACCTGATTCAAATAGTTCAGCAGTTGCTAATTCAAGATCAGATTGCATGGTAACATTTGAACCTACGCTAATCCATTGTTGTCTTAGAACGCTAAGCTCACCTACAACCTTGCTATACTCATTTCCTAACTTCTCTAAATTCTTTGATAATTTTTCAGCACTCTTTTTTCTTGCTTGTAATAATTTGGCAACGTCTGCAAGGCCTAATAAAGTAGCTGATGAAAGTAGAACAAATCTACTTGGTTCATAAGTTGCTTGCATGGTTGTACTTGTATTGATTTTCTTGATAACTAGATCAACAATTTGTTGTGTATCGCTAAATGCTTTGTTTAATTTATCGCAATTGACTTTTGTTCTCATTAAATTATCTTTTAACTTAGTAGAATCTAGTAATTTAGCTTTATATCCATCAAAATGAGTAGCTTGACCCATAGCTAATGAATTCTTCATTGTACCAATTGCAGATAAAAGCATTTCAAGATCAGTTGTTTCAAATAATTTTTCTCCATTAGATCCAACTGCTTCATCAAATAGATCAAAGAAATGATTTAAAACTTCTTTTAATTGGCGAATTTCTTTTGAGACGTCAATATTTACTAAATAACCATAAGATTGATTAATTTTTTTTAAACTAGGGTATTTATTGTTTTTATCATCATCATCGTCATCATCCTTTTCATGAAGTATAAATGACTCTTGCATTGAGTTGATGATTTCCTCACCTTGCTGAGCTGAGATATAATTTTTTAATTGGTCTCCAATATATTTGTCGATTGACTCTCCATTATTATTACCAATTTTTAATGTTCCAAATCCGTATTGACGTTCTACTGCAGCGGCTTTTTTAGCTTGTGCCATAATCTTGAATGGATTGATCTCTTTGTACTCATTTGCTTTTGCATCTGTATCAATATGAAGAGCCATTCTAATTCCACGAGTGAAATAGTTAATAAGATTTAATAAAACATTCTTAATCCAAGTAACTATTCCTGTGATGAAACCAACTACTGAATCAATTTTCTTATATTGGAATACCTTTGGAGCCTTAACTCGATTATATGAAGGATTCTCAATCCATTTACCAGTGGATTGATCATAAATAGAAGGAATATCTTTTCCGCTTAGTACAGTATTGTTTGCACCAGCACTTGTTAGCGATCCAATTTGTTGCATTGCACTTGCTAATTTATCAACCAATGCTTTTGCGATAATATTATCATCTTCTAGTAATACGCTTTCATCTAAGTTGGCATATTCTTCTTTTAATTTGATGATCTTTTGATATCCTGAGAATGCATTGATAATCTTTTGATGATTTTCTACGATTGGAACGATTTCTCTTTCTTGCTCTTCTTGAAGGAATTTTTCATATTGATCTTCGATAAATTGTTCTAAAATTGTCATATTACTTCTCCTCCTTGTTTAAGATTGAGCTAGGATTTGCTCGCTCATCAATACTCTCATTTAATGAGCAAATATTGCGTCTTAAATCTTGTAGCATATAATCTTCTAACATAACTTTCTTAGTTACATTTCCATTTTTAACATCGCAAGTCTTTCCATTGATTGACTCTTGAATTAATTGATCTCCTGGATTATAAAAATAGATTTCTTCAAATGATCTTAATCTCTTGTTATATCCAGCAGTAAAATCTTCATTAATAATTTCCATTGGTCTATCATCCTCTACTGCAAAGATTTGGCCGCTTTCAAATAACATTGAACATTGTTGAACCGCTTTAGTGTTTTCTTGAACGTTTGTTACACCAAACATTGCTTGTGATGTATCACTGCAAATTTCTTGCATGAATGCTTTATCATGGCTAGGGGTAATAACCCAGTCATAAGCAATCATTTGCATTCCATGATCAACTTTAGAAGCGCCAGTGATTGGATCTTTAGACACTCCACCTTGGGCTCTTAAGCTGAATGCAACTCTAGAACCTTGTTCGATTAAACCAGCCATATCTCTACCAACGGCAGTATTAGCAGTTTCACAAAGTCCCATCAATAGATCGCCTTCCCACCAAAATCTTTCAACTAGGAAAGCTAGATTAGTTTGTAGAACTGTTGTTTGTCTAGATAGACTTGGATCTAATGGATGACCAGCTTCTCCAAAAAAAGAATGAGTCTTAATTTTTTCTTGTACATAAGTAGAATTAAGCGCCTCAACTAAAACGTCTTTTGGATAAATACGCTTGTTACGATTTACTTTGTTTGCTTCTTGTAGAATAGCAACAAATCGAATTGTTCCAAGAGGTGTCTTTTGAATATTTTTTAGCTCAGAAACCTGAGCAGATTCTTGTATTATATATTTAGACATTTAGAAAGAATCCTCCTTTATATGTTAATTTCATTTTCACTTATAATGAATTGTTCTTCAAGTTTTAAAAAATAGATAAAAAAATATAAAAAAAGAACTACGAATTTAGTAGTTCTTCTAATTTCTTAATTAAATTGACTCTAAATTCTGCGAAATTGTTTTCAGTTGTAAAACATTTTCTACAGCTTTCGCAAACTTCCATGTTGTGAGTCAAAGCACAAACAAGTGGAATATAGAGTTTCTTTAATTCTTCAATTTTTTCATGATCATTGCTAATTTCATTATTTTCTTGTCCATAATTTTTGCTTTCTAATGAATTAGCATTTTTACTCTCATCCATATTATTTTCCTTCCTTCTAATTTTTCTAAAGTTTTATTTCACAATCTATTCTATTTTCTTCTAAAAAGGCATCAGCAAGTGATGCGCCCTTTAACCAAGTAAAGACAGATAGTAATAGTATAAGCGTAACAATCGATACAATTATTACTAAAATAATAGACATATTCAATTAAATTTTCCTCCTCTTATTTATATTATGGACACTTTTATAATATATATATATATTTTTGTATTTATTTTAGGATTCGAATAAAAAAATCATGATTTTTTCACTTTTTTTATTAAATTCATAGAACAATAAATTATAGTATAGTAAAGTAATATCTAAACTATTTCGAGAGTAGGTGACCTCAAATGTTCTTGTTAAATGAAGACGCAGAAGAAGATTCAAATCAAGTTGAACAAGCACAACCTGAGGGAAATCAAACTAATGTCGAAGATGAAGCAAATTATCTTCCATCGCCAGAACAGCTTCAAGCTCAACAGACGATAAATGATAATGCTAATTCGGCAGATTCACAAAAGACTCTTAAACTGTTTGACCTTTCTCGAGATCTTTTCGATTATGCAGAAGTGCTACAAAAAAACCTAGAAAATATTGATAATGATTTTATTGCGGTAGATGTTGTTGTTTATTTATCTCAATTAGAAGATACCTTATCTAGGTATAAAAGTAAATTGAGAGATTTCATTGCCGAGGTATTCTATAAAGAAACTTATGAGAAGAATCTTTATACTTATTTAACTTTAAGATATGAGTTACTATCAATGGTAAAGTATTTGAGATCATTGCTGAAGTTGGATGACATTCCAGTCGATGACTCAGACAATGATAATACCAATGTCATGAGAAGACAAAAAACATCTCAAAAATAGAAATCAAAGGAGACATTTTATAAATGGAAAATTTAGACTTAAACTTTAATTCCAAGAGCTCAGACGATGTAATCCGTGAAACAGCTGAGTTCTTTGCAGATCAAGGTTATTCAATCCTTAACACAGGATTCACTGAGATCGTTTCACAACCAAAATTATTTAATGCATATACAGATGCTTTATGTGAAGGTGTAGATGCAAATCATCAAGCAGTTATGACTGAATTAATGAACAACTCTGCAAAGCAAATCTTAACAGAAGCAGTTTCTGGTATCGCTCCACTTTCTTCTCTATCTATGCCAGTAATTCGTAAGTTATGGCCAAGAGTAGCTATGAAGGATGCAGTTAAGACTATTGTTGCTAAGGCTCCAATTTTCTCAATTGCTTACATGAAGCCATATATGTATCATATTGAAGAAGATGGTACAGAAACTCGTTTAGACCTACCTCGTGGTGCTTTCGGTACTGGTATCAACGGCGCTTCATATGAGACTGAATCTGCTCTAGATCTTTTAACAGTTGTACGTCACGTTAAGTTAGGTGTTAATAAGGGCTTCACTAAGGTTAATTTCTTAAATGGTGTTGCTGCTACTCCTGTAACTGATTTAACAGCTGCTACTGATACTGCTAATGATGCTAAGAAGGTTTCTAAGATCGGTTTAGATACAGATTTTGAAATCGTTTCAATTAAGTTAGCTTCTACTGACAAGACTTCTGTTGAAGTACGTGTTGCTGAAAAGATGGGCTTAACTGAAAATTTAATTGTTCCTTTCTCTTATGAAAAGAATGACGGAACTGTAACAGGTTCAATTGTATGCCGTGTAGATGTTAAGGGTGCATATGCTGAAGTTGCTGTTATGTGCGGTGATGCTGACTGTACTGGTGTAGAAGATCTATGCTTAAGAGCACACAAGTCTAGTGAATGGAATGAAGAATCTTGGGATGTTGGTTTCGATGTTGCTCGTCAAGAAATCACTATCGGAACTGGTGAGCATATCCAATCTCCATTATCAGTAGAAAGAATCCAAGACTTACAAGCATTATACAACATTGACGCTACTGCTGAAGTAACTGACTTAATGACTAACGTATTTGCTAACAAGCTAGATAAGGAAATCATTGATTTCTTAATCAAGTGCTATATCAACAGACCTGCTAACAAGGCATTCCCTACTAGCGACGGTTATGGTAACAGCGCTGCTCACACATATGAATTCAACGTGGCACCTGCTGCTGGTTATGCAGGTAGTCCTAAGGCATGGCGTGAAGAGCTAAAACCTGTAATAGATCATTGTGCCACAACTATCCTTCAAGAAACTTATTTTACAACTGGTACGTTTGTAATCGTTGGTAACCCAATTGATACTATGTTATTAAGTAATATTGATTGGCAATATAAGGGAGGAGCCGGAGGCAATGTGGATGGTGTGTCAATTTCTTATGACATTGGTGTCTTCCAAAGCACTTACACGTACAAAGTTGTTTCTTCAATCAACGTAAAACCAGGTAAGCTCATGATGAGTTTTATACCATCTGGAGATAAGCAAATCTGCCAAGCCTACTATCCATATTCATTTACTATGGAAAAAGGTGCTGGATATAGATCAAAGAATCATGATTTAGTACCATCTATTATGATGACAAAACGCCACACATTCCATGAATTCACTCCTTCAGTTGCTATGATTGTTATCACTGGTAACAACGGACAAGGACAATTCAACAAGGGTAACTTATTCAGCAATACATTTGCATCACAAGAATAATCAGGAATTGTGCTAAATAAAGAATAATCTTCGGATTATTCTTTTCTTTTTTGATTTTTATGTAATTTGATAAGAATTCTAATAAAAAATAATGCCCACAACAATTTATTATATAATAATTGAGATTGGAATCTGATAGTATTGGGATTTTAAGATAATCGGTAAATTCGGGAGACTTATTTTACTGTAAAACTGGGGAATTAAAAGATTTCAACAAAACAGGGAAACTAATATTTCGGAAAATCCGGGAAATATATTCACGGTAAAACCGGGAAACAACAAATTTAAAGAAAAGGACAAGTGAAAATATGAAACCTAGTGATATCAAAAAAGAAGAAGTAATCGAAGTATATATCAATAATAATATGTCAAGGCAAGCAGCTGCAGATCATTTTGGAATATCTTTATCCGGATTTAAATCCTTATTAAAAAAATATGAGATTAGAAAAGCCAATGATATGGTCGTTAAATGTAGAGAAGAAACTTGTACGGAAAAATATGGTGTAACAAATTATACTAAAACAAAAGAATACCTTGAAAAAACTATAGCTACATCTATGGAAAAATATGGAGTACCAAACATATCTCAACTAGATGAAACTAAAGAAAAAGTTAAACAAACAAATAGAGAGCACTTTGGTGTAGATTATTCTATGCAATCTAAAGAAGTGTTAGAAAAACGTAGAATAACATATCAGAAAAATTATGGCGTTGATAATTCGACACAGTCTGAAGTAGTTAAAGCAAAAATGAGAGAAACAAATTTACTTAGATATGGTACAGAAAATGCAGCTCAATCTGAAGTAGTTAAAGCAAAAATGAGAGAAACAAATTTACTTAGATATGGAGAGGAATATGCTGTCAATTCAGATTATGTTAAAAATAAAGTTAAAGCAACTCTTAAAGAAAAATATAATGTAAATTCTTTTGGTGAATTCAATCAGAAGATATTTGATAACCGTAAAGAATTCTTATTAAAAAATAAAGGTAAATCTATATCAGAAATTGCACGAGAATATGATTGTGCAAACGCTACTATATATCATTTTATTCATGCAAATAATCTAGAATCAGAATTTATAAATCAAGATAAATCAAAATCAAGTTATGAAAAAATAATTTATGAAAACTTATCTGATTTAGGCATAGAAAACATAAATAGATCTAATAGATCTGTTCTAGATGGCCAAGAAATTGATATTTACCTTCCAAATCGTAATTTAGGAATTGAGTTTAATGGAAACTTTTGGCATTCGTCATTATATAAAGAAAACGATTATCATCTAGCCAAATCGCTTCTAGCAGAGTCTAAAGGAGTCACTCTTCTTCATATCTTTGAAAACGAATGGAATGCAGATGAAAAGAATATGATGTCTCTAATTAATAATTTCGTATATATAGCAGCTCCAGCTTTGGGTATCAACATAGATGACCAAAATAATGTATATTGCAACGGCGATCGAATTATGACGTTATCTGTTGAAAATTCAATTGCAGTACCAATTAACATCGATTATCGTTACAGCCTTAGAGACGTTTTCGCATCTCCAGTGTTTAAAGAGCATTTAGCTTCCAATAATTTATCTCTAAAATTAGATTACGCTAAGGCTCTACATTATTTTCTAGATGATTCATATGCACTAATAAACTCAACTGCTCCAAATAAACTTTATGAGTACTGCGGATATGATTTGTTTAACTGTGGTTATAGAATTTATTGTGTAGAAGATAACTGGTGTATGAATTATTTGTTATGTAGAGGGATTAATACTTTAAATGAGTAAAGCTGATTCCCTCACAAAAGATTTTCTCCAGCAAGAATATATCGTCAATAATAAATCTATGCAAGCAATAGCAGATTCCGCCGGAGTCACCGCCACTACAGTTTTCAGAAAGCTCAAATCTTATGGAATTTCTAAAAGTAAAGCGAACGTTCAAGCCGCTAGAGAAACAGCTGTCAAACAACATTATGGCGAAAACGTCTCTAATGTCTCTCAAGCCAATGAAATCAAATCTAAAAAGCGAGAAACCGCGCAAGCTTCTTTTGGAGTTGATTGTGTTTTGCAAGCAACTCATGTTAAATCTAAAATAATTGCTGCTAATACGAAGATCTATGATACCCCAGAAGATTTCATCGCCAAGCACCAAAATAAAACAACCAAAGAGATTGCTGATTATTATGGGTGCAAATCCTGTGCCGTACGCCATTATATAATAAATAATAACATAGATGACGGCTTTCTGAATAAAGTCAATGTCTCACATTATGAAGATGATATAGCTGGCATCCTGATAGATCTAGGCGTGGCTAATATAAAAATGCGAGAGCGTGGAGTTTTAGATGGACAAGAGATTGACATATATCTACCGGATTACAAGCTAGGAATCGAGTTTAATGGAGATTATTGGCATAGTGGAAAATTTGTGGAACCCGGATATCACCAAAGCAAGACGAAATTGGCGGAATCTAAAGGAATCTATCTGATGCACATCTTTGAGAAATACTGGAACGAAGATCAAGAGCTAATCGTAAGTAAAATTAAGAATTACTTGGCAGATACTATTCCACTCCAAGAAGCAGCTTCAGATTTCATCAAGGTTGATCTAACATATGCCGAAGATAAAGCCTATGATTCATTATATGAGTTAGTAGATTTCTGTGATCCGGAAATCATCTACTATGAAGGTGATTATCCAATATATAATGCGGGGTACAAACTTTATCATGCGAGGTAAAATAGATAAAATCACTAAAGAAATGGTGCTGGAGCAGTACATAACAAATAATAAATCAAGAGCTGATGCTGCTAAATATTTTGATATCTCTTTAACTAGTTTTAAGACGCTTTTAAAGAAATACAATATTCATAAGCCAAATGATTTAGTTCAGCAGCAAATTGTGAATGATTGTATTCTTAAATATGGCGTGCCAAACTACAATCAAACTCAAGAATGTAACGAAAAGAAACGAAACACCTTCATTAAGAATTATGGTGTAGATAATCCGAGTAAGTGTAAAGAAGTAAATGAAAAGCGGAAAGAAACTTGCCTGAGAGTCTATGGAGAAACGAATCCAAATAAGTGTAGAGACGTCAGAATCAAAATAGAAACCACCAATGAGGCTAAATATGGAAATAAATGCTGCTTAGGAAATAAAGAAATCAGAAATAAAGCTCTGAATACGATGAAAGAACGTTACGGAACCATTTACCCGATTCAGACTGAAGAATGCAAGAATAAAAGAAAAGAAACCTGCCAAGAACTTTATGGTTGTGAATATTCCACTCAAGCAGAAGAAGTTAAGCAAAAGATAAAAGAATCCTTTGATGGTAAATATGGAACAGACAGGAAAGAAATCTTTGAGCGGATAAGAGAAACCAACTTAAAACTCTACGGAAGTAGATACTATACCGCTAGCCAAACCTTTAAAGATATCTGTGAGGAAAGACGAAAGCTAGCTTATCAAGATTACGTCGATATTTATCAATTCAATTACCATAGAGCAATTTCAGATTCAGTCGATGTTTTCATTGAGATAACAAAAGATCTTTCGATTTCAGAGATTTCCAAACTCTATAATTGTTGTGATGCCACAGTTTATAATTATATTCACAAAAATGATCTAGAGTATATCTTCATTAACAATGGAACTTCTTCTTACGAGAACGAAGTTGCAATTTATCTACAAAATAAGTTCCCTAATATAATAATAGAGAAACATGTTAGGAATCTTCTAGCAAACAAAGAAATTGATCTCTATTTGCCGGAATATAAAATCGGAATAGAAATCAACGGGAATTATTGGCATTCAGAGAAATTCAAAGATAGATATTACCATCAGAATAAATCATTAGCTGCTTATGAGAATGAAATTTTCATTGCACATATTTTTGAATATGAATGGCTAGATGAAACCGAGTATATTAAAGATTATCTAGTTAAGCTAATTAACAAAGAAGAATTAACCGCTTTAAAATATATTTCAATCAGTAACAATTTATTAGAAGCAGATTTTTGTAAGATACCTAATTATCTGCTAGAAGCTAATTATGATTTCCTTGAGCTAACAGAACCAGCTCCTTTTTATTGTGAATACAAAACCAGGGTTTATGAAATTCAAGAAGGAAAGATCTATAACAAAATTTATGACTGTGGAAAAACTTTATGGAAAATTAAATCTTCATCAACAAATATATTATAATCTTGAGTTTGTTACTGAACTCAAATTTAAAGGAAATAAAATTAGCACGACAATTTTATAAAGGAAGGAATGATATGAATGTCTCATTTCGATATTAGAAATCGTGATATGAGCAAAAAAATTAGTTTTAAATATTTATGGATTAAGCAATTAGTCCCTTCATACAGAAATGTATGTCGAAAACATCTTGATATGCTGGAAAACCCTTAGAGCTTTCGCCGCTAACTGAGTCCGCGAGGATCAGTCAGAAGTGAAGTGTGAAAGATTGGGCAATCAGCAGGCAGGGAACTCTCTGAGTTCCAGCCCCAACGACTATCGAAAGCAAATAATAAATGTAACCCACACGCTGGGAATAAGGTGCTGCTTTTAGCACACGAAGCGAGTAGAGTAGCTGCCAAGTGGCGGCGAAGTAAGATGTATGTCCGACACAAAGTCGGCTGATGATATAGTCTGTGCTGCAGTGAAAGCTGCAGTCGGAGAAAACCGCAAAATTTAAGCATTTATAATTTTTTAGAAGAATATATAGAACACTATATTATAGGACATTAAAAAATTAAGCCCTATAATGGATGTGATAATTATGATTAGAAGTTTTAAAACGCAAGTTCATCCAACAACTAGGCAACGTGCTGAATTCGAAAAAGCATTCGGTACGCGACGTTGGTGCTGGAATAAAGGTCTTGAACTTTTCGAGAAACATTATGCTGAAGGTAAATTCTCATCAGCATATAGCCTCGATAAAGAAATCAATGAGCTACGTCTTGCGGATCCGGACCAATATGGTTGGATCGGCGACACCAATACAATGATCAAGAGCGAAGCTCTTAAAGATCTCGGTCTTGCATACAAAGCGTTTGCTAAACGCAAGAAAGCCGAAGCTAAAAAGCCTTCCGAGTCAGGAAAGAAGACTAAGGGAGGCCCAAAGTTCAAATCAAAGCGTTACTGCGAGGAGTCTTTCAGACTAGTTATGAAAAACAGCGCAGCGCTTAGAGTTAAATCAGATTATCACTTCAGCTTCGTCTGGTCTAGAAAGTACAACGGTGAAAAAGATCACCGTATAACTATTTTGACTAGCGAAAGCGTAGCGTTTCTGCGAAACGCTGACATCAAAACCATGGCCATCACGAAAAAGTGCGGGAAGTACTACATGAGCGTAACTTACGAGAGAACCAATCAAAAGTTACGTCGCGGTGTAGGAAAAGTTGGTTGCGACATCGGCATCAAGCATGAAGTGGTCACCTACGACGGTAAAAAATGCGTTGTTTTCGACATTCCCGAAAGCATCAAGCGCTACGAGCATCTTCAAGATGAACGTAACAAACGCTTGAGCCGAAAGGATTACGGAAGTAAGTCTTATGAGAAGCAGAAACGCCTCTGTGACAAAGCTTGCGAAAAACAAGCTCGTATCCGTCGTGACTTCATTCACAACGTAACTACAATGTTAGCAACTAAATATTCTGAAATTATGGTCGATGACTTCAGTTTCAAAGAGTATGAAAAACAAACTTCAAATGCAAGGCACGCGTACCGCGTAGCGCCTTGTACTTTAAAGCTTCTGCTAACGTACAAATGTGAAGAGTTTGGTGCTAAATTAATTTATGTACCGCAATTTACTCCGACTACACAAACTTGTAGTTGTTGTGGCCACCGCTTCGTTGGCGAGAACAAACTTGGTCTAAATGACCATGTTTATCATTGCCCCGACTGTGGGATGACGCTTGACCGCGACGAAAACGCAGCAAAAAATGTATATAATTTACTGTGCGAACAGTAATCTTCTATAAACTTATATCTAGTGCTTAGCACTCGCCGTCTCTGGGTAGGAGCGGCGTAAAAGGCGTGATGAGCGCCAGCGGTAGCCGAAGAGATTCGGTACTAATCCGATCGGGAATTAACGAATCCCGAGAACATACCAGGAAGGATCAGCTACAGAAGATTCGTCTGAAGTACTCAGAAGATGAACTGTCAAATCAAGAAATCTTTGAATATTTAAACAAGAAGTATTCTGAGCGATATCAGCCAGAAGGACGCTTCATGTCAAATACAACATTTTCTAATAGAAAAATGAAATTAGAGCAATTTATTGACTACTATATTAATAGTGACTATATTATATCTGGATACAATACTCTATTTGAGAATCACAAGACGGATAATATAGCCGCAAATGCACTAAAATATTTCTTAGACCAAAGAAAAGTTTATAAGAAGAAAATGACCGAGTATCCAAAAGGATCAACTCGATATTTGTACTACAAAGTTATGCAATTAACATACAAAATCCTAGCAAATTCATACTACGGTATTTTGGGGTTAAACGTTTCACCGTTTTATAATAGCTTTATACAGAATTCCGTAACCTTGTCTGGACAGGACATCATAACTACCGCAATCTCCGCCGTTGAAGGGGTTCTAGGCGATAATAACAAGTTTAAGAATCTGGCCGATATCATCGAGTTCATCAATAATATCAAGACAGATCACTATGAGCATAATATTCTAGATTATGTATCTAAGTCAGTAACCACGGATGCATTGGTGGATTATTTAACTCATCATCTTAAACCAGAAGCCGAGCCAATCAACGAAGAATATCTAAGAACGGTTGTAGATAATCTAACAGATGAAGAGCGAACGAGAGTTTATTATAAAAATCATCTAATTGAATTATTATTAGAGGAGAAATTTGTAGAACTAACTAAAAAGTATTTATTTGATGAGAGATACGGTGGAAAGTATGGAGATCCAGATAAACATGTGAATATGGAGTTCAGAACATTAGTATGCGACTTTGTATTCTATGATCACATACTCGATGATCGTTATAAACGATTCTTGAAAGACAAAAGAAATAGTAGCATTGTAACAGATACTGACTTGAGATCGGGTCCGCCATGCAGGGATGTAGGGTGTAAAATCTTGTGAATTGCTGAAATATCCTAAAGCCCGATAGCCTATATGGAGTCGAAAGACAGAAATAAGTATTGGGATGGTGCATGTGGAAACACTAAACATTGTGAAATGGACAACCAGCAGCTTTGATACTGAATGCACTTTTTTATAGAACAATTTATTATATAAAGAGGTGTAAATAATATGGCAAATTTAACTAATGAAGAATTTTTAGAAAGATTAAACAAAAATAAAAATGGAAGATTTATCGCATTGGAAGATTATACTTCTCATAAAACACCAATGAAGTTTAGGCACATATGCGGGCATGAATTTACTGCAGCACCGAATACTATTTTAAATAAACGTTCTGAAGGATGTCCGCTATGTGGCGCAAGGAATAGAGTATTACATAGGACAAAACAAATTAGTACATTAATTGATGAAGTAAATTCATTATATCCAGACGGGAGATTTTATGTCTATCCAGATCAAATAATTATAAATAATAAAACAAAAATAAAAGTAAAATGTACTAAATGTAAAAATGATTTTATGATTTCTCCTAGTAATTTACTAAGAGATAGAGGATGCCCGATGTGTTGTAAAACGATTGCAAATCAGTCAAAAAACTCAGATCGAATAAGAGATTATTTATTAAATTCTGGATATGCATTAAGAAGTATTATAGATTCAACTTGTGAAAAATATTTTATAAAAGAAAAATCATTTGATGGATTGCTAGGAATTGGTAGCAAACCACTTCGTTTTGACTATGCAATTTATAATAAAGATAAATTAATTTTACTTCTAGAATATGATGGAGAATATCATTATAGAAATGTTAATGAGAATAAATTAATGAAAGTTCAAAGCAATGATTCAATAAAAAATGATTATTGCCAAAAAAATAATATTAAATTAGTTAGAATATGTTATAAAAATTTTAAATTATCATCATATATGAATATGCTAGATGATATATTTAAAGATGTATTGGAGTTCAACGAGTAAGTGCCAAGAAGCCTTGGACAGCGCAAGACGTCTAGAACAGACGATGATGTACTCTGAACGTATAGTGAAAGCTATAGAAGGAATATGATAAGCTAAATATTTCGTAACAAATGCGACATTCTGTTACATGCAAAGACAAGTAGATGCTCTTTCAGCAGCATTTAATCTTGAACAAACAAAACCAAATGTCTTAAATATCGATAACCTTGTAATCGACGTAATCACAGAAGCTCTGAAGAGAATCTGCTGGGTACTAACTCGAAACATGGGAATCGAAGACGATTATAAGGAGATTATCAATTTCAAAAATGAGTTAAGTACAGCTCCATTACAGAGCAATCTGTAATTGCAAACCATTCTAATTGCTGGGAAGTCCTTAGAGCTTCTTCCGCTAACTGAGTCCGCGAGGATGAGTCAGAAGTAAAGTGAAGAAGATTGGAAAATCAGCAGTAAGTTATTTAAATTAAATTAAATAGCTATTCGACGGTCATCGAAAGCACAGAGAAATCTGGAAGCGAGTAGAGTAGAACCTATCAGCCTTAAGATAGGAAGAAACGTTTGGGATCCCACGTGGATCAAGATATGACCTCAACGTTCATCGAAATGATGGAGAGTACTGGAATTAGGCACTCCAGGCAAGACAATGTTGTATATGAGAAATTAATAACTACTAAAAATAAAAAACATTATGCAGGAATTCTAGTTGCTGAATTAGGTAATTTAATTACCGACAAGAACGGAGTAGAATTACCAGCAGAAGATAGATTAGACATCAAGGGTGAATTGGTTGCCCTTGTAAAACTTCTTTAATTGCGGGGAAGCCCTTAGAGCTCATAAAGCAACAACGGAATCGAAAGATAAACGTGAATGCGGCACAACAGAAAAGACCATAAAAATTTATGAGATTGGGTAACCGATGGATGAGAGCCCATCAGACGCAGCTTAATTTATCACGAATAAATTGAGTTCAACGACTATAATGTAGATTCAAGCGAATCGAAACAAGAAGCATGAAGATATAGTCTCAACGGCATTAGCTCTTTATACTTGAAATAGTATATCGTCCGTACGAAAGACGGAGCAGTTTAATAAACGGCAATGACTTAGCGAATCATTGTGAAGATTTTGTTACCAATTAGAAAGAGCGTAGTCCCAAAGGATCTGCGCGAAGAATTCACTCAATTCTTATTGAATGACATTCTTAACACCGACGCAATCAACTTCCAAACTTTAATCGAGCATTACGACAATATCGTAAATAAAGTAGAAGCTTCTTTGCGTAATGGAGAATCAACTTATCTAATCCCAGCTAACCTAGAAATCTTGGAAAACTATGCATACCCAGACCGTATGCAACAAGTCAGAGGAATGATCGTTTGGAACGAGTTAGAACCTGAAAATCAAATTCAGCCGCCAGAGAAAGTTAATATCATTAAACTTAAAACTGGTATCGCTCCAGTCAGAACAAGCAAAGACACAGAAGAAACTTATAAAGAGAAATTAAACGCAGCGATTAATAATTGTCCAGAGTTTATGGAAATGAAAGAAAAATATCCAGACAAATTCAAAACTATTATGAGAGTTGTTTATAACTATGGTCTAACAGACGATCAAGTTAGCAAGAAGATTAATTTCGCAGACAAAGGTTTCAATGTAATTGCAGTTCCAAAAGATTTAGACAGAATTCCAGATTATATTCTACCATTAGTGGATTATGATGAAATGATCAAAACAAATACATCAGCAGGAAATACCTTATTAGGTGCATTGGGTATTTATGTTGATAAAGAAAACAACAAAACAAATATAGTAAAAATCTAATTTCAGTGTGGGGGAAGTTTATCTTCCTCCAGTAGGCCACTGAAATTTATTTTATTTCAGAGAAAGGAAATTTTATGAAGCATTTAAAATCAGCAGATCTTCAGCGCTTAAAAACTCAGCTTCATTCATTGAGCCCAGATAGTGCTGAATATCTATTAAATAATTTATTTACAACCTATTATCTAAATGATGACGCTTATAGAACTCTAAGTAATTATCTGACAAAGGAAATAATTTCTACATCACCAGGATTAGATGCAAGTTTATTCTTAATTACATCTGATGTTTTTGATAAAGAACTTTATTACGCAGCGGAGAATCCAAGTATCCGTTTATTCACTAATAAAGATCTCGTCAGTTATTTAAAATTAGACATCAATAAGATTCTAAATAAGAACATCAGCATTAATTATGATGACGCTTACACTATTCTAGCAAGTGGTGTTATTAATGATCCAGAAACAATTTCTAAGTTCATGAGTAAAGTAAGGCCAATCTATATGGAGAAGCTAGCAAAATCAGACGTAGCTAGCAAATTCTTACCTTTACTAAAATATGAAGAAATTGCTAAAATAAGAAAGCTAGACTATGACAAGATCATAGCCCTATTTACTAACAGAACCGAAATTAAAATTCCGTTTGAGCAATTTGTTTCGATCCTTATGTACAATATTCCTATAGAAGCAATTAAGAAGATTGATTTGAATATTTGTAACTTATTAGAGATATGCACTGGTGGATTGAGTTATGACAATCTAGATGAAATTGTTAAAGCATTACGAGCATTTAATATATTTTATCCTAAAACTTGCTTATCAATCCTAGCATTCCTTAGAGCAAAAGGAATAGAGATCGATTTAAGTGACTCAAACAAAAATGAAGAGAAAGAAGAGGCAGTAGAAGAATATGACGACGAGCAATATACATGGTAAAGTTGTAATAGATTTTGACGATATTTTAGCAAATACATCAGAAGCAGTATTTAATTTCATGAAAGCAAATTGGTTGCAGTTTGCTCCTAATTTAAAACCGGTTTCTTTTGACTACAATGTCAATGAAAGACCCGTTAGAGATTTAATCCGAGCATTAGCAAGATTAGATATTACAGAAGAACGTTTATTAGGAGTTTTATCAACTTTATTCAGCCGCTTTTATAATAATAAAGCAGTTTATTTAGCTTACTTAACGATGACTGATTTATACAAGTCTATCTGCAGCAATATTCTACTTCTAAACAATAATAAAATCGACAAGATCTACATTGCATTTAGGAGTTTAACCGAAGACGACATGAAAGTCAAAGAAGAAATCTTTAACGAATTATTTCAATCTGAAAAGTTTGAAATGTTAAAGATTGGCGAGCATGAATATGAACAACTTAAGAATATGGACTGGAATCTGTATGTTACGGACAATTCTAACGTAATCACAAAACTAATTGAGGATAAAGATTATAGTATCGAAGGAAAAGAATTCTTAGTTCTAGATCGTCCATATTCAATATTAGATGAAGCTCAAGAAATTCTCATCAAAGAGAAAGGTGCGTCTATCAACTATTATAAATAAGAAAGAAGGATTATTCCTTCTTTTTTCTTATAAAAAATAATAGCCGGAACAATTTATTATGGAACAAAGTTGGTGATATAAATGGACAACGAAATAAATATCAAAGAATATTTAACAAAATTAGCTCCAGATTTTAGTATATTTGACGTAATAGAATCTGCATTCTATACGGGAAATCTAAATGAAAAATCATTTCCGGGTTTAATTTATATTCGAGATGGAATTAATTTCACTGAGACTGTTGATACTGGGTTGCGAAGAGGAATCTTCAGACTAATCTGCTCACAAGATAATTTTAGGCCTTATAAAGCAGTAGGTGGAATCTCTCAACCTTATGACGGAGAAAATGCTCCTTATTTTGATAATCTTTATGATTATTATTTAGAGCATAGCGATATTACGGTAGAGAACGCAAGTAAAATTAAGAAGCAATATAAATTAATTCAAAATGCAACTCTGAATGACGATTATTTTATGTTTGAATATAGAGGAGATCTAATTATTATCTGTGATCTAATGGACAGAATATCTTCTGACAACAAAACTCAGCCCACAATTATTTTTAATGTCGGCGGGCCAATTACAGATAATCAATATTTAACACCAAGTAATCTAATAAGCCAGATAATAGGAGTTGGTTTCTAATGAAGAGATATGTTCTAAAAAAGCCAGAAAATGCCGATATTAGAAAACAGCTCATAACCAGAACTATTGCAGATGAAACAGTCACTTATGCATTTGCAGATACCGACAATAATAATCCTTATAACAAATTAAGTAATTATACTTCCGATTATAAATACCTTGAAATTCCAGAATCAAATCTAGAGAATTATATAACAGTTACAAGCAATATTGGAGTAGTTTTCATTTACAGTGAAACTTCAGAGTATGTTTATCTTTATGATTTGTTTATGGGGTCTAATGATGTTGATTTTGATTCTATTTTAGATAATTCAGCAATTGAATTACGCAATAAACAGCTCAATAAATTGAATTTTCATCAGCTAGTTTGCCAACATTATACTGAAGGTGAAAAAGCTGGCCAGTTATATACTAAACTAAATACTTTGTTTAAAAAAGATAATTTATTTGTAGGATCTGTGGATATGGACGTAAAATCTAATGCATCTTTAGATAATTATTCAGATTTCAAAGATAAAAATATTTTAGTCAGAGATAATGAAATTTTCGATGTGTTTGAATTTGAATTAAAGTCATATTTCACAATCAAAAATGTAGATAAAGTAGAATTACTTAATGAAAACATGAATTTAATTTCATTAGGAAACGGATCTGACAGATATTACATTTCTTACGACTATCAAGATAGAAATGAAAAGATTGCTAGATTTAAATTCTATGGAAATTCAGATAGAATTATTGAGGTGTTATAATGAACTTTTTTTTAGATGAAAATTATTATTATGATGCCAAATATAAAATAGATTATAATGCACTAATTTACGATAATCAGCATAATAGTTTCAAAAAATTAAATTTAGATGAAATTCCAAACGCGTTTGGAATATTGTCTTTAAATAAAGTTAATGTTTATCGACAAATAGCAGAAATAAACAGTGATGGAACAAATCTTGTTTTGATTTATATTTTAATCGGCGATGATGCAAATAAATATTGCTACAAACCTGACGATCAAACAGAAATTTATGAGAAGATAATTTCTAATAAGTGCAAAAAAATTATTGTTGGCTTAAAACCTCAGCTAAATAATGTATTAAATACTAAAAAATAACAAATAAAACCGTAAAAAAGGTTTATTTTGAGATAAAAACAAGAACAATTAATTATAAATAAATAGTGATAATTAAGGAGGATTGCTTAAAATGGCAAAAACCAATGAAATAAAAAATTTAGAGACTATGCTAAGTGAGTCTCAAATTGAAGAAGAGATTAATAATATTTTAGAAGAGCTATCAGCTAATGATGCTCCAGAAGCAGTTGAAGATGCTGAAGCTACTGAGAAATCTTTTGACGCAAATGAGAAGGATTACTTCCCAGATCAAACCGATTCAGATGATGTTAAAGAAGTAGTCGTAGAATCCGAAGATTATGAAGACGCTGTAAATGAAGATTTTGTTGATGGTAATCCAGAAACATTAGATGCTGAAGCTACTGGTTATGGAGACGGCGAAGCTCCAGAAGTTACAGATGTTTATAGTGATCCAACTTTAAGTGATAACGATGATGTAGTTTCTGAGTCATTCAAGTCTGTATTTAGTATTTTAAATAATATTAATGAAGAATTAGTTAGAAATGATGCTCCTG
>CAVBGZ010000005.1:0-49631 GCA_963595075.1 Waltera intestinalis | reverse complement strand
GAGAATATTCTCACTACCAACAATGCCATTGACAACTTCATGTAAAGTGCCATCTCCTCCACATACAAACAAGTGTGTAAGTTCTTTTGATAATGCATATTTTTTTGCAATAAAAGTTGCATGCTCCGGACCATTTGTCTTTTCTATAATAATTTGCTTGCCTTGAAAATGTTTTTTAATTTCCTTCATCAACTCGTATTGACTATTCTTACCTGATTTAGGATTCACAATAAAAACGTTTTTCATATGAAAATCACATCCTTTTACACACTTAATTTAGTTATACAATTGCTAGCTAATAGTAAACCAGCGCTTGCGGGAACAAAAATCGCACTCGGTAATGGCTTACCCGCCTCAACAGGTCCTGCAGGTTCAGTTGAGCAAACAACCCAGATTTTCTTTTTGATTCGATTTTTACGTTTCCATTGGCGAATCTGTTTTGCGACAGGATCATAACTTGTTTTTTCGATTTCAGTTACAACTAATTTTGTAGGATCCACTCTTCTTGCCATTCCCATACTTGATAAAAACGGAATATTTCGATCGATACATGCCTGCATTAAATCTTTTTTTGAAGAAATCGAATCAATACAATCAATCACAAAATCTATAGGTTGACTAAAAATTTCATCATTTTTATCTTTATCATAGAAACAAGCATAAGTATCCACAATACAATTGGGATTTAAGATTTTAATTCTTTCCTTTAAAGCATCTACTTTTACTTGGCCTACTGTATCTAAAGTGGCTACAAGTTGCCTGTTAATATTACTTTCTTCAACACAATCTTTATCAACAAGGATTAAATGTCCGATTCCCGTTCTTGCTAATGATTCTACACAAATAGAACCAACACCACCAACGCCAACGACCATTACTGTTTTTGTATCTAAGTTTTTTACAGTATCTCTTCCTAATAATAATTCTGTTCTCTCACTTATCTTCATCCAACAACCATTCCTTTACATCTTCTAAAATTAATTCTTTTGACGTAGATTCAAACCAATGTACAGGCATTTGATGCTTGAACCAAGTATATTGTTTTTTTGCATATTGTCTTGAATGTGTTTTAATATCTGTCTTTACTTGTTCTAAATCTTTTTTATTTAAAAAATAGTCTTTAAATTCTTTATATCCAATTCCTTGAAAACTTGTATAATCCCATGTTTCAGGATTACTGAATAAATCTTTTACTTCATCTACAAGACCATTTTCAAACATGATATCTACCCTTTTATTGATTCGTTCATGAAGAATTTCACGATCCACATCCAATCCTAAAAAGTACACATCATATATAGGTTCATGTTTTTGATTTTCTTCTCTTTGCGATTTGGTCATTCCATTTTTACAAATTTCTAATGCACGAATTAATCGCTTTCGATTGTTTGGATGAATCTTCTCTAAGGATTTTTCATCAATTTGTTTTAACATTTCAACAAGTTCTTCATTTGTTTTTGAATTTAAATGATTACGATATTCAATATCCTCGTCTTCTTCTTCAAAAACATAATCATATAAGGCTGCTTTTAAATAAAGACCCGTGCCACCACATAAAATAGGAAATTTACCACGAGAAACAATATCCTCAATGGCTTTTCTACATTTTTGTTGAAAAATCATAACATTATAGGGTTCATCATATTCTTGTACATCCACTAATTCATGATGGATCCCCTGTTTTTCTTCTTCAGTGACCTTTGCGGTACCGATATCCATTTTTTTATACACTTGCATGCTGTCACAAGAAATAATTTCTCCATTCAATTGTTTAGCCATAAAAATAGATAAAGATGTTTTTCCAATCCCAGTCGGTCCAACGATGGCCATTACTTTTTGTTTACCCACGTTCAAATTCCTTTCTAAGTTCTCCATCACTCATCACAATAACTGTTGGTCTTCCGTGTGGACAATGATAAGGTTGCTTACATTTTTGTAAATCTAAGATTACTTGCTTCATCTCCTGCATAGACAAAGGACGATTAAAACGGATGGAACTATGGCATGCCATTGTCGCAATCATATGTTTTCTAAGCATTGCCATATCAACAGAATTATTTTCTGCAAAATAATCGATCAGATCTTGTAAAAATTTCTTTTGATCCACATCATGAAACCACAAAGGAATTTCACGCAAAACGAGTTGATCCGTTCCAAAAGGTTCAAATTCAAAACCAAAATAAATTGTTGTTTCATTGATTGTCTGATACTGAGCTAGAATATCACTTGATACATCCAATTGAATAGGTATCATTAAAGGCTGCTTTTGTGTGCATTTTGTGAGTAAAGTCTCTTGAAGTTGTTCATAATGATATCTTTCCTGCGCTGCATGTTGATCAACTATCACAAGGCCATCTTCATTGCTACAAAGAATATAAGAATCATGGAGTTGTGCTAAGACTTGAAGATGTTTGAAAAATTCAGGGCCTCTTCCATTATCCTCATGCACTTCTTCTTTTTTAGAAATAGGATAAGATATAGGTTGTTCCTTTACTTTTATAATTGGTTTTTCTTCGACTTTATTATAATTTTTGAAACTCTCTTCAATATGAAATGTTTCTTTTTTTACAACAGGAGCTGTATAGGAATAATTAAGTTCAGGCTGTTCAAAAGCTACACTCTTCTTTTCAACTGGCTTTTTTTGTATTTCAACAGTACGTAAAGACTCATTTAAAGCATCGCGAATCGTCCTTTTAACAAGATCTAACATTTCACCTTGTTTTGAAAGTCTGACTTCCCATTTATTAGGATGTACGTTTACATCGACAAGTTGTGTATCTGACTCCATTTGTAAAACAACAATTGGAAAACGATTGGGTGGCATATAATCGCTATACGCATCAATAATTGCCTTTTGAATAGGTACAGAACGAATCAATCGTGTATTTAATGTAAGAAACATAAAGTATTTAGTAGCACGATTGATTTTTGGTTGAATGGCATATCCCGAAATATGAAAGT
Source organism: Waltera intestinalis (assembly GCA_963595075.1). Lineage (GTDB taxonomy): Bacteria > Bacillota_I > Bacilli_A > Erysipelotrichales > Erysipelotrichaceae > Holdemanella. The sequence goes on along the minus strand of CAVBGZ010000005.1, from coordinate 46,670 downwards.
CTTCATTTTTTCCATCAAACGCAATCGCATTCTCTGCTACTTCTCTTCCATACATTTGATATAAAATTTCTTGAACATTACCATTACCACTTGTTTGAAATACGACTCTACCATCGTGAGATAAGATAAAACGAATATTTGGATGAGATAATGCCATTTTATTCATTAAATCGGCAATGACAGAAAATTCATAAGATATACTTTTCAAATGTTTAAAACGAGCAGGAGTCTTTACAAATAAACCCGAAACATCAAGTTTCGTGCCTCTAGGACAAGAACAAGTCTCATCTACATCTAAACTACCGTAGTTGTATCTTAATAATGTACCACCATTACCATCATTGGTTTGTAATTCAACTTGTGCAACAGAAGCAATACTAGGTAAAGCTTCTCCTCGAAATCCCATTGTTTGAATATTAAATAATTCTTCTTCAGAATGCATTTTACTTGTCGCATGACGCATAAACGCAAGATGGGCATCTTCATTATCCATTCCAATCCCGTCATCTGTGATGACAATACGTTCTATTCCACCTTGAAAAACTTCAACCTCAATGACGTTCGCTTTGGCATCAATACTATTTTCTACACATTCTTTGACAATTCCAGCTGGTCTTTCTACTACTTCTCCAGCCGCAATCATATTCGTTAAATGTTCACTCAAAACATGTATTTTTGACATTTGTTCACCTCAATTCATATGATTTTCATATTAAGAATCTATTTTTTCACTCAACTTTTTTAATTCATATAAGCAATCTAATGCTTCTCTAGGACTCATCGAATCTATATCTAATTCTTGGAGTCGCTCTAATAATTTTGATTTTTCTGGTTGCACTTGATCCATCACAAATAAACTTGGTTGATAATTTTGGTTTAGATCCTGATTTTCAAATCCAGACAATAATTGTGCAGCACGATCCAAAACCACTTTTGGAAGATGTGCTAATTTCGCAACATTAATACCATAAGATTTATCTGCTTTACCATCTACTACACGATATCTAAATTCAATATCATTTTTATCTTCTCGAACATCAACGTGTACATTTTTCATTGTAGAATGTTGATTTTCCATATCTGTCAATTCATGATAGTGGGTTGAAAATAAAGTCTTTGCACCAATTGCTTCATCAATATATTCAAGCATAGCCTGTGCAAGTGCCATTCCATCATACGTTGCTGTACCTCTTCCAATTTCATCAAACAAAATTAAAGAATGCTTTGTAGCATACCGTAAGGCAACGTTAGCTTCCATCATTTCCACCATAAACGTACTTTTACCAGTCAGAATATCATCACTTGCCCCAATACGTGTAAAGATACGATCAAATATAGGAAGTTCAGCTTCTTTTGCTGGAATAAAACTTCCCATTTGTGCCATGACAACTAACAATGCATTTTGTCGCATGTATGTTGATTTACCACCCATATTGGGTCCAGTAATCAATTGAATATGTTGTTCTTGTGGCATAATCCAATCATTGGATACATAACGTTTCTTTTTCATTCGATCATCTAATATCGGATGTTTTCCTTCGACAATTTTAACTTCATTTTCAATATGAAAACTAGGACAAATATAGCCTTTGTCTGTTGCCAAAGTTGCTAATGAAACAAGCACATCGATGGTTGATAAAGCTTGTGCACAAGCATGAAGATCAAATAGTTCACTCTTAATTCTTTCTAGTAATTGAGAAAATAATTGGTTTTCCATTTTTACTTTTGTCTCTTGTGCATGCAAGATCATTTCTTCTTTTTCTTTTAATTCCTGCGTAACAAAGCGTGTTGCATTCGCTAACGTTTGCTTGGCATGATATCCAAATTCTTCTTTTATATTCTCTAAATTTCCATTTCTTACTTCAATATAATAACCAAATACACGATTATATCCTATTTTTAAAGACTTAACTCCAGTCCTATCTCGTTCTTTAGTTTCTAAATCTAAAATGAAATCTTTTCCTTGTTTCGCAAGCGTACGTACTTCGTCTAATTCTTTGTTGTAACCATCTTTAAAAACGCCACCTTCTTTAAGTGTCAATGGTGGATTTTCTATAATCGCATCTTTAATTTCATTGTATAATCCTTCACAAGTTGGTGTTGTTAAAAATTCAGGATAGGATGTCAGTTCACTTGATAATTCTAATATAGGTTTTGCATGCTCTAAGGTCGCGACAAGTTGTAAAACATCTCTAGGACTCGCATTCCCATAGGCCATACGACTTGCGAGTCTTTCCATATCATATACATAGAGTAAATGTTCTTTCAGTTGCTCTCTTAACATGAAATTATTTTTTAGTACCATAATCGCATCTTGTCTTTTCGAAATAGCTGAAGCATCAATTAAAGGGTATTCAATCCATCTTTTTAAGAGTCTAGATCCCATTGCACTTTGACATTTATCCATAAATTGCCATAAACTTTCAGCTTTTGCATTCGTTGATTGACAAGATACAAGTTCAAGGTGTTTTTTTGTTTCAAAATCCATAATTAAAACTTTATCTTTATCCATAGATTCTACAGGTAAAAAATGGTCAATATGTTGTTTCTGTGTATCTTTTAGATAGGCCATCAACAAAGAAAATGCTTCTTCTAAAGTTTGGGATTCATAACCATTTAACAAAGGAATGTCTTGTGCATCAATATTTGTTTTTTTGTGTTTAGATAAAAGAACGCCGTCCATTTCTTCTAAAGCTTGTAGCCACTTTTTATCCATAGACATTGGACATACCAATTCACTTACATTTTGTTCTAAAATTGCTTTTTGAAGGGAAACAAGAGATCGTTGTAAAGTTTGATATTTTAATTCTCCTGTACTTAATTCGGCATATAAAATGACAATATCAAAACTTGAAATACTGATAGATGCCATATAATTTGTACTTTTAGCATCTAAAGTGGAATCCATATAGGTTCCTGGTGTAATAATTTTAATAATGCCTCGATCTACTAAGCCTTTGGCTTGAGATGGATCTTCTAATTGTTCGCAAATCGCAACTTTATATCCTTTTTTTATTAATCGAGAAATATAAGAGTTCGCTGCATGGTAAGGGATTCCACACATAGGCACTTTCTCTTCTACTCCAGCACTTCTTCCTGTTAATACTAAATCTAATTCTTGTGAAACAAGTTTTGCGTCTTCAAAAAACATTTCATAAAAATCGCCTAGACGATAAAAAAGAATGGCGTCTGGATTCTCTTCTTTCATTTTTATATAATGTTGCATCATTGGTGTATATTTTTTTTCTGCCATATATTTCAACTTCCTAACAGGACTATTATACCAAATTTTTTTAATAAATATGGTATACTTAGTCTAAACATTAAAGGGGGATGTCTTCAGTGAAACAAACCATTCAATGGAAGAATAAAACAATTCAAATTGATATTGGTTTTCTTTTAATATTGTTATTATTTGGGATTACCAGTTGTTTTGCGTTATATAATTCTATAAATTTAATAAAAACTGGATCCGGTTATTCTTATATGTTTCGACAAGCTTTTTGGTTTATCATAGGTTTTGTTTGTTTATTTCTATTATCGAAAATACAAAATAAGAAAATATATGAATTTATGGAAAAAGCTTATTTCATTTTAATGATTTGCTTAATTTATCTATTTCTTTCTCGTTTATTAAATAATTTTACAGGATATACTTTACCTTTTGCCAGTGAAACAAATGGAGCCATTTCTTGGTTTGTATTGCCAGTTATTGGTAGTTTTCAACCTAGTGAATTCATTAAAATTGTCCTAATTGTGATGACATCTCAAATCATTGTAGATCATCAGAATGAATATAAAAATCCCACTTATAAACAAGACTTCTATTTATTGCTAAAAATAATAAAGCTTATTTTCCCTCCATTATTATTGATTTTACTTCAGCCAGATACTGGTGTATGTATTATCATTGTTTTTAATATCTTTGTACTTGTATGTTGTAGTGGAATCCGTAAAGAATATATTATTTTTATATTTGTATTAATCATTGCAGTATTAGGATCTTTCTTATTTTTATATTTTGAATATCCAGATATTTTATCCAAATTTATTTCAGCTTATAAACTGCAAAGAATTGATGCGTGGCTCGATCCTGAAAGCTATATATTAGGAAGTTCGAATCAATTATATACAGCCTTGCTATCTTTAGGTAGTGCAGGGCTTACAGGGTATGGACTACAAGCCAATATTATTTCTATTCCAGAAGCTCATACCGATTTTATCTTTGCTGCATTTGGACAATGTTTTGGATTATTAGGTACAACTTTTATTCTTATTATTTGTATATTATTAGATATTTATTTATGTAAGATTGCATACAGTACGAAAAACAGGCAAGATAAATTGATTGTGGTTGGAGTTGTGGCGATGTTAATGTATCAACAACTTCAAAATATTGGAATGATTGTAGGATTACTACCGATTACAGGAATCACTCTTCCTTTAATTTCATATGGTGGTAGTTCAACTCTTTCTTATTTTATTTCATTTGCGATTATCTATAATATATCGCCGGCAACAAAAAAGACGATTCAAATACATCGTCTTAAACATTAATAAAGATTTTTTAATCGTTTTAAATAAGAGTAGGTGCGATAGCGAGCAAATCGCACTTTTTTATTACTTTGACAAATATGAATCTCACTAATCGAATCCAAATTTCTTTCTAGATAATCATAACAAACATGGGCAAACGATAAAGTATCTCCTTTTACTGTAATTTGTCTTGATTCTTGCATAATATAAGGATTTTTTAATGAATGATGGCCTTTATGTGATATCGGCATAATCTCACATAGTTCCAATACTCTTAATCCAGGATCAATAACAGCTCCTTTCAATGCACGATTGACACCTGTCGATCCAATTTGAGTACTTACACAAATCCCTGATCCTCTTGTACTTTCAAAAAACTCATTATCAATATATATGTCAAGGGCAAGAGTTTTTGATAGACTTTCAATTCTCACTTCATTTAAAGCATATAATTTATCATTTACTTGAGGAAGTTTCATTTCTAACAGAGGATATGAATCAATATTGTAAGGATTGATTTGTAAATCAGATATAAGTTGATCCAACTCATTTTGTGTATAGTCTGTAAAAAAGCCAAGAGTACCTGTATGGATTGCTAGAAATTGAATACTATCAATTTTATCAATATAAGTGTGAATAGAACGTAATAACGTACCATCTCCACCTATCGAAAACAACATCAAAAAATTATCTGAATCATAGATCCAACCAATTTTTTCAAGACGTAGTTTTAAATCTATTGCGACTTTTTTTGAATTTTCATCTCCACGATCAACAATATTAAATTTCATCCAGACTTCCTCTTTTCTTGAAACTATTGTAACATATTTATGGGTGATATAAATGTATAATAATATAGAGCGAGAACTAAAAATTTTAGTATCAAAAGAAATATATGAAAAAATTATAAATTCATATGATTTTGAAAAAAGTAGAATTCAAACAAATACATATTATGATGACGAAGACCAAAGTATAAAAAAACAAAATGGTGCCATGCGCATTCGTACGATTGGTAATAAAAATATATTTACATTAAAAATACGAAAAGACAGCTATACGCATTATGAATATGAAAAAGAAATCCAAACAGATGATATCCATAAAATTGATGATGTAGAAATTATAAGTTGGTTTCATCAATTCAATATACCTAAAGATGTAAAAACAATCACGACATTTACAACAGACAGAAAAATATTAAAGTGTAAACAAGGTGAAATTTGTGCTGATAAAACAACCTATTTCAATCATACAGATTATGAAATCGAATATGAATACAATTGTGATCATGATGGAATTGCATTCTTTAATGATTTTCTTACTCCATTTCATATGAAATATACAAAAAATTGCCCTAGCAAGATTGCTAGAGCAATGAATGATTAAAATTTATGAGTTAAACGATAGAAGAAGGATTTTGAATTATATTCTTCTTCTTTTTTCTTATATTCTTCGATTTTTTCTAGATTTTCTTTATAATTTTCTTCAATTTCTTTTAACTTCTGATTTTCAGATTCTAATTCAGAAATACGATCATCCTTTGTTTGAGATTCTAGTAAATAAGTCTGACGACTTTTTTCAATTTCTAGATTTAATCGTTCTTGGTATAATTGTTCAATTTGAGATTGCGCTTTTTCTTTTTCTTCTATAATTGCTTTTAATTTTTCATTTTCAAACTTTAATTCCATTTCCACGGTAGAAATTTCGTGCTTTTCTTTTCTGAAATAGGTTGATAAACGTTCAACACCTTCTGCTTTAATAGTAATTCTTCGTGTTGCTTCGTTTTTGTATTTCCAATCCTTATCTGGATTATCTTTCACAAGTTTCGCAATTGCCTTATCTACTGTGTTTCTTGATTTATTGAAATGCTGACAAATTTGAGCAATATCCATATCATAATATACATCAATAGGCGCTGTTTCTTCTGCCATTTTAATCCCCTTCCTATGATTTTCATAGTAATATATAATCTGAGTCAGATGCATTATATCAGACTTTTTTTCAAAAATCTACACCTAATGTGAAATTCCTATGATTTTTTTATTTTATTTTTTTATTCCTATCTTTCTCACGTGACTATTCCCATCAATCATTTTCTTTATTTTGTAGTTCATATGATTACGTTTTTTTAAATGTAATTTTTCATATTCATGTATTTTTGATTCATATGAATAAATTATCGTATTTTTTAATTCACATTTTATTCATACCTATCATTATTTAAATCATATGAACGTTTTTATCATATTTATTCATTCATATTTTATTCATATATACATTTATTTCAATCATATGAACTTGAATCATCATCTTATATTAGTCATATTAATTTCATATCTTATATTTATTCGGTCATATGAATATAAAAAATAAAGTAAATACATATGATTTTTCATATTTTTATCCTATGATTAAGAATATATTTAATTCAAAATATTTGATTTAACCATGTTTTAGTATGAAAACAGTTATAATATTCATATAAATACATATTTATTCATATGAAATAAAAAAATATATAAAAAATCGTATGATATTTCCTATTTATATCATACGATTAGGAATATTATTGACTTTTCCGGCCTTCAAATGCCTTCTGCAGAGTCATCGCATCTGTATAATCTAAATGACTGCCTACGGGTATACCATAAGCTAATCGTGAGACTTTACATCTCCCCTCTAATAGCTTTGATATATATAATGATGTGGTTTCTCCTTCAATAGTTGGATCTAGAGCTAAGATAACTTCTTCTATATCATCATTTATACGTTCTACTAATTTCTTTATATTTAATTGTTCTGGTAATATTCCCTTTTGTGTATTAATTAAACCATCCAATACATGATAAACACCGTTATACTCTTCCATAGATTCAATTGCACCTATATCTTTTGTGTTTTGCACTACACAAATCATATGATGGTTCCTATTTTCGTTTTTACAGTAGATACATTCTCTATCTATATCGTCTGTTAGATTGTTACAGATATGGCATTTTTTTACTTTCTTTTTTAAAGAACTTAATGTACTAGAAAAAGTTTCTATATTTTCATCTGACCATTCTAAAACGGTAAAAGCATACCGTTCTGCTGTTTTATATCCTACTCCAGGCAATTTCTGAAATTCATATATCAAATCATCAAATGTTTTAGGATACATATTAATCCTCCTTTATTTCTAAATCAGGAAATAATCTTTTCATATTTTCTTCTACACTCAATTCAGTTTCTAATTGAGTATCACTCATTTTCAATTGTACATCACAAGGATCCGGTAAAGTGCCGTTGATCATTCGTTCTTTAAATTCATCTACAACTCGCATTTGTTGGATCTTATCGATAGCGAATACTTTTTTGCATTTACCTAGTAAAGTATCCATAAATTCTTCATATCCATCTGTAAGTTCATATTCATTAATTTGTTTTGCGAGAACATCACTTGAAACACTAACAACAATATAGTTACTTCCGCTTGCGACTATTACACTATTTTGTAAAGTAACCGCATATTTTCCGTATCGCAAATCAGATGTGAAATTTCCTATATTTTGAAATTTAGTTGTATCGATATTCCTCTCCATTTTATTTGCGCCTACAAGTAATTGAATCACATATTCATCCTTTAATATGATTTTATTATCTGGTATTTCTGAGTTTTTTAATGTTTCACGTGAAACATCAGAAATCACATTTAGCTTTGAAACGCCTTTTTTATCGCTTATTTCTTCTTTTTTATGAATTATATCTGAGTTATCAGAAGGTTCATCATATGACATTTCATAATTTTCTTCCTCATCTACCTCATCCATTATTTTGTTATTCATATTTTTTTCTTCATATGATTGACTTGTTAACTTTAATAAACATGCTTCTAAGTAATCAATTACACTCGATGCATAATTAAATTTAGTGTATACATCCATCAATTCTTCCATGCATTGAATTCTGAATTGTATTGGAGTATGAATCATATATTTCTGAATTGTTTGTTTATTCATATCAGAAACAAGAGATGATTTTTCAGAATATTCTAGTATGATACTATCTTTTAATAGGTGAATAAAATCCGATGTTAATCTTTTCATATCCATTCCAGCATCCGCATGATTTTTAAGACATTGAATAAATGTATCTACATCTTTTGAATAAACATAGGAAAATATTTGTCCGATATCATCCGATGTCAGTACTCCATAAATTTGTCGAACATCATCTACTTCAATTGTACTTGAACAATAGGCAACACATTGATCCAAAATAGAAAGCGCGTCTCTCATTCCACCATCTGCTAGTTGAGCTATTAAATTTAAACCATTATCATCAATCTCAATTTTTTCATTTTCACATACAACAGACAACCTTCTAACAATATCACTTGTCGAAACTTTATTAAAATCAAATCTCTGACACCTTGAAATAATAGTAGGCAATACTTTATTTGGTTCTGTTGTTGCGAATATAAATACGACATGAGCAGGTGGTTCTTCAATCGTTTTTAACAATGCATTAAATGCTCCAGAAGTCATCATATGAACTTCATCAATAATGTAAATTTTATATTTACCTTCCATTGGAGCATACTTTACTTTATCAATTAAATTACGAACTTCATCTACTCCATTATTACTTGCTGCATCAATTTCAATGATATCAGGATGCGATCCATTGGCAGCCATTTTACAACTTTCACATTCTCCGCATGGCGCATTCTCTTCATTTTTACAATTTAACATTTTCGCAAAAATCTTCGCAATCGATGTTTTACCAGTACCTCGTGGTCCACAAAATAAATAAGCATGCGCAATTCGATCTTGTTCAATCGCATTTTTTAAAGTCTGAATAATTTGCGTTTGACCAACAACTTCATCAAAATTTGTAGGTCTATATTTTCTATATAATGCTTGATATGCCATAGTTTAGTTCCTTTCATCTTACTTATTATAACACATATATGAAAAGCAGAAATCATTCAGATTTCTGCTTTTTCTTCTCTATTCTTTTATTTCTAAAAAACGTTTTTAATAAATCTGAACATTCAGATTCCAATATTCCATTCATATATATAGGATGATGATTGAATGCTTTTATATCAAATAAATTTGTACAAGAACCAACACATCCACCCTTAGAATCTTTTGCACCATACACAACTTTATGAATTCTAGATTGCACAATAGCTCCAGCACACATTGGACAAGGTTCTAATGTAACATATAAATCACAATCTTCTAATCGCCACGAATTCAATTTTCTACAAGCTTTTTCAATCGCAATCATTTCAGCATGCGCATGACTTTGTTGTTTTAATTCACGCTGATTATATCCACGAGCGATAATTTTATTATCTTTTACAATCACACAACCGATAGGAACTTCATCTTTATCAAATGCCTTGTGTGCCTGCTTCAAAGCTTCCTTCATCCATTTTTCTTCATCCATTATATTTCTCCTAAAATAAAAAAACTACTACACATGATGGAGCTTACTTAAGGCTGCTTCGTTCCCGACCTGACCTGATTCATAAGACATCATTGTAGTAGCTAGGACATTATAGCATATTCACTTTAAAAGAATCAAGATTCTTTCACGAGTTTACCCGTCATATGAACAGGGATAAATTCAAGACATTCTACTCGATCTAGTGCCAAATCTAATTCCTTTTTAATATAGTCTTCATCATCCGTAAACTTCTTACATAAGTTTGTACATACTTCAATTTTCTTTGTTTCATCTTCAATAACTTTTATTTCACCAAATACGATCACACTATGAATGTGTAAAGGCCAATCATTTCCTTCTCTGTATCCTTTATTCATTACACAGAATGATGCTTTTCCATTTGCTTTTAAAGCATCTATCTTTTGTCCCTCTTTTGCGCCATGAAAATAAATATGTCCTGTTTGTTCATCATACCAATGATTCATGGGCATTCCATATGGAAAACCATTATCTAATACAATGGATAGAACTCCTCTAAGTTCATTTTTTAATAATTCAATACATTCTTCTTTGTTTATTTCTTGTTGAAATCTTCTCATTTTTCTAAACATAATTTTCTCCTATAAGAAAAGCTGTGAATCAACACAGCTTTATTTTTATCCGATTTTTTTAATTCCACCCATATACATTTGTAAAGGTTCTGGAATTAAGATAGATCCATCTTCTTGTAAATTATTTTCTAAGAACGCAATTAACATTCTTGGTGGAGCAACACAAGTGTTGTTTAATGTATGCGCAAAGTATTTATTTCCATCTTCATCCTTTACACGAATCATTAAACGACGAGCTTGAGCATCTGTTAAATTTGAACAACTTCCAACTTCAAAATATTTTTGTTGGCGTGGAGACCATGCCTCTACATCGACAGACTTACATTTCAAATCTGCCAAATCACCAGAACAACATTCTAATGTACGAACTGGAATGTCTAAGCTTCTGAAAAATTCTACCGTATTCATATATAATTTTTTAAACCATTCCATACTTTCTTCTGGTTTACAAACTACGATCATTTCTTGTTTTTCAAATTGGTGAATACGATATACACCACGCTCTTCAATACCATGAGCACCTTTTTCTTTACGGAAACAAGGTGAATAAGAAGTATAAGTGTAAGGCAAATCTTTTTCTTCTAAGATCGTATCTTTAAATTTTCCAATCATAGAATGTTCACTTGTACCAATTAAATACAAATCTTCACCCTCAATTTTGTACATCATTCCATCCATTTCCGCAAACGACATTACACCATCTACAACAGAACTACGAATCATATAAGGTGGAATAACATAAGTGAATCCTTTATTGATCATAAAATCACGTGCATAACTTAAAATGGCAGAATGCAAACGAGCAATATCACCCATTAAATAATAGAAACCATTTCCTGCAACACGTCTAGCAGCATCTAAATCAATACCTGATAAACGTTCCATAATTTCTGTATGATATGGAATTTCAAAGTTTGGAACAACCGGTTCACCAAATTTTTCCAATTCAACATTTTCACTATCATCTTTACCAATTGGAACACTCTCATCAATAATATTTGGAATCTGCATCATTTTTTCACGAACAGACTCTCTTAACTTATCTTCTTTTTCTTCTAACGCATCTAACTCATGAGCGATTTCTGCGATTTGTTGTTTAATAGCCTCAGCTTCATCTTTTTTACCTTGACCCATTAATACACCAATTTCTTTAGAAATCTTTTTACGATTTGCACGAAGATCATCGGCGTGTTGTTGTGTTTGACGAAGTTCTTTATCTTCCATCAAAACTTCGTTTACCAAAGGTAACTTGTAATCTTGAAATTTCTTTTTGATATTTTCTTTTACGATATCCGGATTTTCACGGACAAATTTCATATCTAGCATTTTCTTTCCTCCATAAAAAAAAGAGACCTCCACCCATAAAGGGACGATGTCTCGCGTTGCCACCCTTTTTATTCTATATAAAATAGAATCTCTTGACATGATAACGGTATGTACCGGATCAAACTACTTCATTCATTCAATCACTCAAAGGGGCTTTTCAATTAATATTATTTGGTATTTTCACCAACCATACCATCTCTACAAATACATATTAACTTACTTATCCTTTTCAATGCTTTCTACTAATTTATATCATCATATAATTTAGTTCGTCAACCTGTTTTTAACTTAATTTCATCGGATTTTTCATATGAAAAGAAGAAAAGAAGTAACTATTCTGTTACTTCTTCCTCACTTTCTTCTTCAGATTCAACTTCATGATCTACCAAAGTCATTCTTGTTACTTTCGCATCACCATTTAAGTTAATTAAACGAACACCTTGTGTATTACGTCCATATACACCAACATTCTCTAAAGCCACACGAATCATAATACCATCACTCGCAACAATCATCGCATCCTCTTGACCTGTTACTGCGCGCATACACATTAATTTTCCAGTCTTCTCTGTAATATTAATTGTACTAACACCCTTCTTACCACGAGATGTCAATCTGTAATCTTCAAACTTACTACGCTTACCATAGCCATTTTCAGAAACTACCAATACAGTATCGCCTTCACTTGATAAGGCAACACCTACTGTTTGTGAACCATCACAATTAAAACCAAGAACACCACTCGCACTACGTCCCATAATACGAACTTGATCTTCATTAAATCGAACAGCCTTACCATTAGATCCAGAAATAATGACTTCATCATGTCCACTTGTTAATTTCACAAAACGTAATTCATCATCATCTCTTAAACTAATCGCAATCTTACCATTTCGATTTATATTTTCAAATTCTGACACGGCTGTACGTTTAACAATACCATTCTTAGTAACGAACAATAAAGTTTCACTCTCATCATCCTTTGGAACTGCAACCAATACTTTTACTTTCTCATTCTTTTCAAGAGTCATCAAGTTCACAATTGGAATACCTTTAGACGTTCTTGAACCACTCGGTACATTATATCCTTTTAGTCGATATACACGACCTTTATCTGTAAACAACAATAAGAAGTCATGTGTTGACATAGAAATCATTGTATCGATAGAATCTTCTTCATTTAATGTCAAAGACTTGATACCACGTCCACCACGATTTTGTGCACGATACGTATCTGTTGGCTGACGCTTAATATATCCTGATTCTGTCAATGTGATAATCACATCTTCAACAGGAATTAAATCTTCATCTTCCATATCAACGGAAGCATCACTAATTTCTGTTCTTCTTTCATCACCATATTTTTCATCGATTTCTTTTAAATCTTCACGAATAATTTGAAGAACACGATCATGATTTGCCAAGATATCCTTTAAATCTTCAATCGTTAATAAAAGTTGTTGATATTCATTTTCAATCTTATCTCTTTCCAAACCAGAAAGTCTTCTTAACTGCATAGCCAAGATAGCTTTTGCCTGAATCATAGATAAGCCAAACGCATCACATAAATCTTGTGACAATCCAGCCTCATCCTTTTTAGAACTACGAATCATATGAATAACCTCATCAATATGATCCATCGCAATTCTTAAACCCTCTAAGATATGAGCACGATCTTGTGCTTTCTTTAAATCAAATTTTGTTTTACGAACAACGACATCCACCTGATGATCGATATAGTCATTAATAATATCTTTTAAAGGAAGCTGTTTTGGACGACCATTCTCCAAAGCCAACATATTAATACCGAAAGAAGTCTGAAGTGGTGTCATTCTAAATAATTGATTTAAGATAACATCTTCTTGTGCATCCTTTTTAAGTTCCATCACAATACGGATACCTTCACGGTTACTTTCATCATTTAAATAAGTAACACCCTGAATGGCTTTATCACGAATCAAACTTGCCATCTTCGTAATTAAACTTGCCTTATTGACCTGATAAGGAATTTCATAGAAAATAATTTGTTTCTTTCCATTTGATAATTCTTCAACTCTATATTTTGAACGAATCATAATCGATCCACGACCCGTTTCAAAAGCTTGACGAATTCCTTTTCGACCTAAAATGATTCCTCCAGTAGGAAAGTCTGGTCCCTTAATCACTTCCATTAATTGAGGAACTGTTATATCTGGATCATCCATCACCGCAAATATAGCCTGAATAGTTTCAGATAAATTATGAGGTGGAATATTGGTTGCCATACCAACCGCAATACCTACAGCACCATTAATTAATAAGTTAGGAATTCTTGAAGGTAAAACAACTGGTTCACTTTCTTCACCATCATAGTTCGGAATAAAATCAACCGTATCCTTTTGGATATCTCTCATCATTTCCATTGAAATCTTAGACATACGAGCTTCTGTATAACGCATCGCAGCCGCTCCATCTCCATCAAGAGAACCAAAATTTCCATGACCATCCACTAAGGGATAACGATAAGAGAAATCTTGTGCCATACGTACCATCGCATCATAAACGGCAGTATCACCATGAGGGTGATACTTACCAATAACTTCACCAACAATACGTGCACTCTTTTTATGGGCAACACTTGATGTGATTCCTAATTGATTCATCGCATGCAAAATACGTCTATGAACCGGTTTCATTCCATCACGAACATCTGGTAATGCACGCGAAACAATAACAGACATTGAATAATCTAAGAATGCAGTTTTCATTTCTTTGGATATTTCAACATCTTCTATATAGTCATATCGCTTATTTTCTTCTTCCATAAGGACCTCCTAATTAGTAATCCAAATTCGCATAAACTGCGTTCTCTTGAATATATTCACGTCTAGGCTCTACATCTTCACCCATCAACATATCAAATACAGTATCTGCTTCCATCGCATCCTCAATCGTTACACGCTTTAAAATACGATTATGTGGATCCATTGTTGTTTCCCACAACTGTTCTGCATCCATCTCTCCTAAACCTTTGTAACGTTGTACTTTGTATCCATCTTTAAATTCTTCACGAAGCGCATCCATCTCTTGTTCCTTATAGGCATACGCAATTTTCTTACCCTTTTGAACTTTATATAAAGGTGGTTGAGCAATATAAACATATCCACCCTCAATAACCGGCTTCATAAAACGATATAAGAATGTCAACATCAAAGTACAAATATGACTACCATCCACGTCGGCATCGGTCATAATAACAATCTTATGATAACGAAGCTTAGATACATCTACGTCATCTTGAATTCCACAACCAAAAGCCGTAATCATACTACGAATCTCTTGATTTTCAAAAATACGATGTGTACGCGCTTTTTCAACATTTAAAATCTTACCACGCAAAGGAAGGATAGCCTGTGTTTTCGCATCACGACCTTGTTTTGCGCTTCCACCGGCTGAATCACCCTCGACAATATAAATTTCGCATTCACTCGCATCTTTACTTGAACAATCTGTTAATTTTCCAGGTAAAGAACTAATACCATCTAAAGCTGATTTTCTTCTTGTTAATTCACGAGCCTTTTTAGCCGCAATACGCGCCTTACTTGCGATTTCTGCCTTTTCTACAATTGCCTTGGCCACATCTGGATTTTCTAAAAAGAAACGATTGATTTGTTCACCGGCAATATTAGAAACAATCTTACGAACTTCACTATTTCCTAATTTTGTCTTTGTCTGTCCTTCATATTGTGGATCTGGATGCTTAACAGAAATAATCGCAACCAATCCCTCTTTTACATCATCTTGTGAAAGGGATTCTTCCTTTTTAATCATGTTTTTGTCTTTCGCATAATTATTAATACAACGCGTTAAAGCCATTCTGAAACCATCTTCATGATATCCACCTTCATGCGTATGAATATTATTACAGAATGAATAAATACTTGATTGGTATCCATCATTATATTGAAGAGCAACTTCAGCTAAAATACCATCCTGTAAACCTTCCACATAAATCACTTTATCACTGATAACACTCTTGTTTTTATTTAAGAATTGAACATACTCAATGATACCGCCCTCATATTTGTAGTCACTTTTCTGTCCATCTTCACTACGTTTATCCGTTAACGTTAAACGAATATCTTTATTCAAAAATGCTAACTGACGTAAACGTGCATTCAAAGTATCATAATCATATTCTGTTGTATCTTTAAAAATTGTTGGATCTGCCTTAAAACGAACTAAAGTACCCGTTTCTGTTGTTTCGCCAATTACTTTTAATGGCTCAACAGAATGTCCACCATTTTCAAAACGGATAAAATACACTTTACCATCTTGATAAACCGTTACTTCTAACCATTCACTTAACGCATTTACAACACTGGCACCAACACCATGTAAACCACCAGAAACCTTATAGGCTCCTCCACCAAATTTACCACCCGCATGTAAAACGGTCATAATGGTTTCAACAGCACTAATTCCAGTTTTTTCATGAATTCCAACGGGCATACCACGACCATTATCACGTACCGCAATAATGTTTCCAGGTTCAATTGTCACATCAATTTGATTTGCGAAACCAGCTAGAGCCTCATCAATTCCATTGTCTACAATTTCCCAAACCAAATGGTGTAAACCACGAACAGATGTAGAACCAATATACATACCTGGTCTTAAACGAACGGCTTCAAGCCCTTCTAATACCTGAATATCATCTGCCGTATAAGAGTGATCAACCTGTGTAGCTTGATTTTCTAATTCTTCAAATTCAAGTATTTCCTTTTGTAGTTCTTCTTGACTCATCGCAAGGCCTCCTTAATATTTCCATTTTCTATATTATAAAATCGTACAGGACGATTCCATTCCATCTCAATTTTTTCTGTTGTCGTTATAAATATCTGCATATTTCTAGGCAAATGATTTAATAACTGTATTTTTCGTGTATCATCCAATTCACTAAAAACATCATCCAACAACAAAATAGGATATTGTTTCGTCTTCTCAAAAATAATCTGAGCTAACGCTAATTTTAATGCCAATAAAAAGCTTCTTTTTTGACCTTGAGAAGCAATTTCATTCACATTCTTTCCATTTAATTCAAATAAAATATCATCTCTATGAATACCAATTAAGGTTTGATGATACAAAAGCTCTCTACTTAACTGTTTTTGATACGCCTCTTTCATATGAATCTTCATATCTCCATTTAGGTCAATAAAAGTTTCATATTTCGCATCAATTCTTTCTTCATGATCTGAAAAGAAAGGATACAGTTTTTGAGCCTTGTCAATCAATTCTAATATAAATTGATTTCTTTGTTGAATAATCACAATTTGTGTATCAATCATTTGATCTAAATAAATATCCAATAAAAAGGTATCTACATTTGAACTTTTTAATGTTTGATTTCTTTCCTTTAATAATTTCTGATATTTTGACAATGTCGAAGTATATGTTTTAGAAATTTTCATTAATTCCATATCCACAAATCTTCTACGATATTTAGGAGATTGAGAAAATAAATTCAAATCATTTGGACAAAAAAGTATCGCATTTTCAATTCCAATAAAATCAGAATATTTTTTCACAGGATTATTAAATCGAAATAAATGTTTTTTTTGATTATTCACAACAACCTTCAAATCTTCTTTACGATGATTCGATTCAATACTTGCCTGAACACAAAAATTATCATAACCATCCATAATCATGCTTGAAAGTTGATTCGTACGAAATGAGCGTAAATGAGATAAAAAATAAATTGCTTCAATTAAATTCGTTTTTCCTTGAGCATTCTTTCCATAGAAAAAATGAATACAATCATCCGCAAAAGAAAAAGACATAAATTCATAATTTCGAAAATGAACACATGTCATTTTTTCAACATTCATTTTACATCTATCCTTATATCATTAGTCTCCACTACATCACCGCGATGAATTTTCTTGCCACGACGATTTTCTTTCTCACCATTCACAAAAACATCCACACTCGCTAAATATTCTTTAGCTTGTCCGCCACTATA
The DNA here is from genome assembly GCA_963595075.1 of Waltera intestinalis. Lineage (GTDB taxonomy): Bacteria > Bacillota_I > Bacilli_A > Erysipelotrichales > Erysipelotrichaceae > Holdemanella. Next base: position 28,748 of record CAVBGZ010000005.1, on the reverse strand, counting down.
TACAATGTCACAAGCTTTTAATAATTGAGCTAGCGTAATAAATTCATCTTTTAGTTTAAATTCCATGAAAACACCTCTTCCGCATATTAATTATACCATAAAACCACAAAATTATCTATGCGTATAGATATACCTAAAAAATAAAAAGCCGTTTATTTTAAATTTAAACGGCTTATATCAATTAATCGTAACTACGAATAGGTACTAAAATCATTAAAACAGAGTCATCTTCAGGATTTGAAACTTTAATAGGCTTCATAAAACCTGAAAATTCAATTTTTACTTTTTCACAACTTAATGCTTTAATCGCATCCAACATATACGTACCATTACAAGTCAATGAAATATCTTCTCCTTGATATTCACATTGTGTAAGAACCTCATCTGAATTTCCAATCTCACTTGAATATGTTTTAATATGCGTTTCTTCTTGTGTACATTCTAATTTTACTAAATGAACTTTATCATTACGAATAAAATTTGTTCGATCAATCGTTCCTGCAATTTCATAAGAATCTACTAACATCTCTGAAACGGAACTTGTAGGAATAATTCTTTGTACATCAGGGAAAGTTCCATCAATTAAACGTGTTTGAATAATTGTTTTATCAAATATAAATTGAGCTTTTTTTGAATCCGCATAAATGTCAATTGTATCTTCATCTGTAATGGAACGAACCACTTCTGTTAAAGATTTATTAGGAATTGTGATATTAAAATCTTGAGAAGTATTTAATTCAATCTTTTTACGCGCAAGACGATATGAATCTGTCGCAGAACAATAAAGCATGTTGCCTTGTGAATTAAAATTTACTCCTGTTAAGACAGGACGCTGATCTTTATCTGAACATGCGAATGATGTTTGTGAAACAATTGCTTTTAAATCTGTTGCCTTTAAAACAAAATGATGGTTTGGCTTACTAAAATCAATGTCTGGATATTCATTGGATTCAATTCCATTTAGATTGAATTGTCCATTATCACTTGATATACGAACTAAAGAAAAATCTAGAGTTTCCATTTCCATATTTTTACAATCCAATTTACGTACAATTTCTAAAAGATATTTAGAATCCATAATGATAGATCCTTCTTCTTCAATATGTAAATTGTTTAATTCTCCAGGAACAATCACTGTACGAATGGAAATATTAGAATCACTTCCTGTTAAAATAATTTGTCTATCTTTTACATCTATACAAATTCCAGATAGTACAGGTAATGGTGAAAAAACACTAATGGCTCTAGAAACAATAGATAGCTTTTCGAAAAAATATTTACGATCAATGGAAAAATGCATAAAATCCTCCTTTTTATTTATTTAATATATATAAATTATAATATAAGGGGGTGTATAAATGTGTAAAAATTCTTTATCCCCTTTATTTTACTAGTTATTAGCTATTTTTTGTATGTGTATTCGATGTGGAATACAGTGTATAAATTAATTGTCTAAAGTTGAACGAATTTTTTCAATGGCCGTTTTAAAGGCTTCATCTTTTTTGATTAATTTTTTAGCTCTTTCGTATGAACTTGAAATTGTAGTGTGATCTCGTCCACCTAATTCCTGGCCAATCGAAACATAGGATGAATGTAATAGATCTCTTGATAAATACACACATATATGGCGTGCATTCGCAATGAATTTTTGACGAGACTTTCCTTCTAAATCCTTATAAGATAAGCCATAAAAGCGTGTAACAGCTTTTTTTATTTTCTTTATAGTCAATTCATCAGATTCCGATACAAGAGGCTCTTTTACAAGGACTTTTCTTGCAAAATTCATATCAATGATTTCTGGATTAAACAAAGTTGCGTTGAAAATTAAACGATTTAATGTTCCTTCTAGATTACGCACATCATTTGAAAATTTACCCGCTAAATAATCAATAACCTCTTCATCCATATTGACACCTTCTTCTCTTCCTTCTAATTTCTTCTTTAGAATGGCTTTACTTGTTTCAAATTCAGGTTTAGAAATACTGATTGTAAGACCTGAAACAAAGCGTGAAATTAAACGGGATTGAAGACCACTAATTTCACTTGGATGCATATCACTTGTGATAATAATTTGTGTATTCTTCCTTATTAATTGGTTATACACCGTAAAGAAAATTTCCTGGCTACTTGAATGTTGTTGAAGATTTTGAATGTCATCAATTAAAAAGTAATCACAATCTAATAGTTGTTCTTTGACTCTTTCCACAGTATTTCCATGAATGTTTTTTGTCTTCATGGCCTCTATTAATAAGGAAACTAAATCACCACTATACATATAGATGACTTTGCATTCAGGACGCTCTGTTGCTAGATAATTACCAATCGCATTTAATAAATGAGTTTTTCCTAATCCAGAATTTCCATATAACATTAATGGATTAAATGGATGACTTGTTTGTGTACAACACGCAAGACAGGCTGCATAAGCTTCTGCATTTGAACTACCTTCTACGAAGTTTTCAAAGGTATAAGAAGGATTAAATTTATTTTCTAATAATACATTCGCCCTTTGTTTAACCACTTCTTCAGGCATCATTTGTTCCATTTCTTTTTGTTGTATATATTGAATAGAAAGAGTATCTCCCCAAACTTCACCTAAGGTTGATTCAATCATTGTCTTGATTTCACTTCTATTTAATATAGAAAAACAAATAATAGAACGATAAGCGACATAGGCGATATTGTCTTCAATTTTAAATAATGTACTTTTTTGAATCCAAGAATACGTATCTTCTTCAAAGTATTGGGATTCTTTTAATTTATCTAAAGTCTCTTTCCATATCGAAGCATAGGACATGGTTGACATAGTTTAAAACCTCCTTAAAACGTCAATCTATATTATACACGATTTTTTATTTCTTTTTGTAAGAAACAACTTATACATTATTTATCCACTTATCCCCATTAAAAGGATGTGAATAAAATTTATCCCAATGTGGATAAATGAGGAAAAATAAATAAAAAGAATGTGGATAATTCACTTTATGTTTATTTTTACAACTCATGAATAGACGATAAATAAAAGGTATATGTACTTTTTACAGATTTATACAGTGGAATTGAAAAGGCATTATTTTTAATATGTATAACTTATTCATTTATACGAATAAAATACGTGTATAATAAGAAAGGTTTTCTTTTCCCTTATAGTAAATGTGGAAAATTTGACCAAAGATGAAGACACAATTATAATTTTTGATTAGAAAGGCTTGGTGCGTAATGTCTTATCAATTTAAAATCGATATCAATCAAAAAGAATGGGATGGATTTGTAGAAAATCATGAATATTGTAATTTACTACAAAGCTACAATTGGGCAAAAGTAAAATCAAATTGGGATCATCTATATACTGGAGTATATGAAGATAATAAATTAGTATGTGCAGGTTTAGTGTTAATTAAACGATTACCACTCTCTTTTTCTATGTTCTATTTACCAAAAGGTCCAATTATGGATTATAAAAATAAAGAATTGATTCAATATTATTTTAAAGAATTAAAAAAGGTCGCAAAAAAACAACATTGTTTATTTATTAAGTTTGATCCTACCATTCATGTGAATGATTATAAATCAAGTGAATATAATACAAATCGTTATGAAGATACTCAAATTTATTTAGATAACTTTAAAAGTGTTGGCGCCATTCATCATGGATTTACAATGAATATTGAAGATACGGTTCAACCTCGTTTTCAATCTAATGTTTATGCGAGTGAAGATATTGAATCGACTCTTCCAAAACATACGAAAAGATTAATTAAAGATGCAGATCGAAGAAATGTAAGAATCATTCATGGGCAAATGGAACTGATTGATGAATTTAGTCGTTTAGTAGAATTAACAGAATCAAGAAAACAAGTGGCGCTAAGAAATAAAGAATATTTTGAAACTTTGATTAAAAATTATCCTCAGGGAGGCGTTATTTTCCTTGCGGTATGTAATGTATATCAATTAAATAAGGAAGCATTAAAGAATAAAGAAGAATTAGAAAAAGCTATTGAAACAAATCCAGAGAATGCCAAGAAAAAACTTCATCGACTTGAAGATCAATTACGCAGTGTAAATAAGGATTTAAAGGAATATCAAGAAATCTTTAAAGAATTTGGCAATGAAGATAAAGACATTGCGATTGCGGGTATATTAAGTATTCAATATGGTAACACTTGTGAAATGTTGTATGCGGGTATGGATGAAAGATTTAAGAAGTTTATGCCTCAATATAAAGAATATGTTGAAAACTTCAAGTGGGCCTTTGAAAGAGGATGTATTTGGAGTAACATGGGTGGAGTTGAAGGAAGTTTGGATGATGGACTTACAAAATTCAAAGACAACTTTAATCCAACAATCAATGAATTATTAGGTGAATTTGATTTACCTGTGAATCCATTTTTATATCATCTTTCACAAAAAGCATACCAAATTTTAAAAAGTCGACATAAAGAAGCATAATCGTATTGACTTTTGATTTTGTTTATGTTTATAATTACTGAGCAATCTTATTTGAAAATTTAGAAGAGAAGACTGAGAGGTGTAATCAAGATGAAAAGAACATATCAGCCAAGTAAGAGAAAACACCAAAAAACTCATGGTTTCCGTGCTCGTATGGCAACTGTTGGTGGACGTAACGTTCTTTCTAGAAGAAGAGCGAAAGGCAGAAAGGTTTTATCCGCATAGAAATCACCTGCTAGGTGATTTTTTTGTCTGGATAGGGGGATAAACATGAAAAAAGCATTTCGAGTATGCAAAAATTATGAATTTTCTTCCATCATCCAGAATCGACAATTTGTTAAGTCGTCATCATTTGTACTATATTTTCGAAAACGAAAAGAAGAACACGCTAGAATTGGAATTAGTGTAGGAAAAAAACTAGGGAATGCAGTATGCAGAAATAAAGTAAAAAGACAAGTTCGTAGTATTGTAGATACAGTTTTTACTTTTGAAGAACCTTATGATTTGATTGTTATAGTAAGACCAAACTATAAAGATAAATCGTTTAGTGAAAATCTATTAGAAATGAAAGAAAATAAAAATCGGGTAAATAAAAGATTTTTGAAAAAGTAGAGGGTAAAAAATGAAACAATTTTTGCAGAATAAAGCAAAATTGGTTTTCCTTTGTTTATTTGTTGTATTAACATGTACGGCTTGTGCGAATCCAAGAGGTACGGATGGAAAGACAAAAGCAGACCAAATTATTGCTAGTGAGGAAATTCAAATTGACGCAGATCGTGTAAATGTCAAAGACATTAAGGATGCGACAACAAAAAAACAAATTAAAAAACAAATTAAAAATGGAAAAATTACAATTCAACCAACTTCATTTAAACAAGCTATTGCGAATGGATGGTTTGATGGATTAATTGTATGGCCTATTGCACAATTAATTAATAAAATCGCATCAGCAACAGATGCGGGTGTAGGAATTATCGTAACTACACTATTAATTCAAGGCTTGATTTTTGTATTTACTCGTAAATCACAAATGTCAACGCAAAGAATGCAAGAAGTACAACCAGAACTTCAAAAAATTCAAAATAAATATAAAGATAAGACTGATGATAAATCAAAAATGTTGATGTATCAAGAAACTCAAAAGTTGTATCAAAAATATGATATTAAACCTTTTGGATCTATGTTAATTACGTTTATTCAATTACCTATCATGATGGGTATGTATTATGCGACAATGCGTTCTGCAGCCGTTGTTTATGGAAGCTTTGCGGGAGTTGAATTATCTGGAACTCCAATTGATGGATTTAAATCATTAAGCATTCCATATATCTTAATTTATGTATTAATGGTCGTATTCTACATTGTTTCTATGAAATTGCCTCAATGGTTGAAAAAATGGCAAGACAAGAAAGACAATGTCAAAGTTAAAAAATATGCAGAAACAAAATCGGATAATCCTATGATGAACAGCATGAATACAACAATGTATTTCTCAACTGCATTGATTTGTTTTATGTATTTATCATGGCCAATCGCGATGTCATTTTATTGGTTAGTATCAAGTATTATTCGTGTAGGACAAGCTTTTATCTTACACAATCTTATGAATAAGAAAAAGTAGGTGTTGATCATGGAATTTGCGAAATTTACAGGAAAAACATTAGATGAAGCATTAACAAATGCTGCCAATAGTAAAGAATGTTCAAAAGAAGAACTTCATTATGAAATTATTGAAGAAAAAAGTGGTTTTTTAGGGATTGGAAAAACAGTTGAAATTGAGGTTTATTGCCAAAAAGATATTGAAACATTCATTAAAGAATACATTCAAACTTATTTTGACAACGCAAACCTTGGTGGAAGCGTAGAATTAGAAAATGATCATGGCTTCTACCGTGTGACAGTAGATACAAGTAATAATGCCATCTTAATTGGTAAAGGTGGTAAGTCTTTACAAGCCTTTAATCGTTTAGTAAAAGCAGCTGTAAGTGCTGAATTTAAAAAACGTGTTGGTTTACTCATTGATGTAAACGGATATAAAGAAGAAAGATATGAAAAAATTTGTCGTATGGCAGTTCGTGTCGCAAAAGATGTTCGTCGTACAAAAGTAGATGCAGTTTTAGATCCAATGCCAGCTGACGAAAGAAAAGCTGTTCATAATGCACTTTCAAAAATGAACGATATTTCAACAAAATCAGAAGGTGAAGGAGAAGGACGTCGTCTTCATATCTTATATACACCAGGAAAAGAAATCGAATAACGGGAATATTCCCGTTTTTTTTAAGTAGGAGAAAAACATGAAAATAATTATTGGACTCGGAAATATTGGCAAAGAATATGAAAATACACGTCATAACGCAGGATTTATGGCCATTGATAAACTTGCAGACTCATTAAATTTTACATTTAATCAAGAAAAATTTTCTGCCTATTTTTCAAAAGGAAAAGTAAATGGAGAAGATGTAATTTTACTAAAACCAACAACTTATATGAATAATAGTGGTATTGCATTGAGACAATGTATGGACTTTTTTAAGTGTACACCCCAAGACATTTTAGTTCTTTATGATGATATGGATATGCCAGTAGGAAAACTCCGTCTACGTCAAAAAGGAAGTGCTGGAGGACATAATGGAATTAAAAGTATTATTTCGCATATAGGAACGCAAGAATTTGATCGTATACGCATAGGAATTGGAAAAAATCCAATGATACCTACTGTAGATTGGGTATTAGGTAAATTTTGTAAAGAAGATAAAGAAAATTTAGAGAGTGCATTAGATCAGGCAAGTAAAGCCGCAAAATATTCTTTAAATCATACTTTTCAAGATACTATGAATCGATATAATAAAAAATAGAGGAAAATATGATAGATACACTATTAAAAAAATTTCAGGAAAATCCTGTCACACAAAAAATAGTCGAAGGATCGAATCAAATTGGAAATTTATATCCAATGGAAGAAGCACTCTGTATTGTAGGCGCTTTTTTGAAAGATCACCAAACAAGAATCATTGTAAAAAAGAACCGATATGAAGCTATACAATTATATAACCGTATTTCATTAATGAATGAAGATACATTATTATTCACAATGGAAGAAAGTTTGCGTGTACAAGCTATCGCATCAAGTCCAGAAGATAAACAAAATCAGATTTATACGCTTCTTCAATTCATAAAAGAAGATAAGCCACGTATTATTATTTGTAATACGGCGGCCTTTTTGCGTTATTTACCAAGTAAATCTTTATTTGAATCTAACTGCATGCATATTCAAGTCGATCAAGAAATCTCTATGGATGTATTAAAAGAAAAATTAAATCGAGCAGGATATTCTAAAGTAAATTATTGTGATAGACCATGTACCTATGCATCAAGAGGAGGTATCATTGATATCTTTTCTCTTGAATATGAAAATCCTATACGTATCGAATTTTTTGATACGATTGTTGAATCCATTCGTTTTTTTGATGTAGAAAGTCAACGAACAATCAAAACTATATCCGAAATTTCAGTCTGTCCAGCTACTGATTTATTATTTTCAGATGATCAAATTGAAACCATAGAGAAGGAAATGGATGCACTCCTTTCTAAACAAAAAACAAAATTAATACCCGATGAATATGAATATTTATTAGATCATATTGAAAGTGATAAAAGATCCCTTGAATCTTATGATATTGATCCACATTTATATATTTATTTTTCATATATTAAAAGTTCAAATCTATTCGATTATGTTTCAGGAAAAGTGATTTTTTCTAGCCAAGAAGAAATCGAAAATGAATATAAACAACTCAATGAAGAAAATGTATCCTTTATCCAAGAAATGGTAGGTGCCAATCAATATTTACCAAAATATACCATGATGCATGATGTATATACATTAGAAAAAGAATATGATATTCAGATGTTTCATGATTTTTTGGATTTTAAAGAACCCGTACTCTCTAATATATATCCTGTAGAAAAAGTAGAACCATCTTTATCTTCTCTTCAAGGAGATATAATTTATTTTGCCTTAAATGAAGAAGATAAAAATAGAATTCAAATCATTTTAAAAGAAAATTCAATTCATAAAGAAATTCAATATATGGATGATATTTTTTATGAAGGATTTAGTTATGAAGACATTACAGTTTATACTTCATCTGAATTATTTAAAAAATCAAACTCTATTAAAAGATATGAAAAAACATTTAAAAAGGGGCAGGTTTTAGAAAATGTATTAGAACTACAACCAAATGATTATGTTGTGCATGAACATTATGGAATTGGCCAATATGTAGGAATTATCACACGTAAAAAAGATAAGAGAACATTAGATTATTTACATATTATTTATAATGGTGGAGATGAATTGTTTGTTCCTTTGTCACAATTTCAACTCGTAAGAAAATATGTATCAAAAGAAGGAGTTGGCATTAAATTATCACAATTGGGTTCAAATAAATGGAAAAACACAAAAGAAAAAGTATCACAAAAAGTAGAAGAGATTGCCTCTCGTTTAGTTGAACTTTATGCCCAAAGAAATGAAGACATAGGTTTTGCGTTTAGTAAAGATGATGCCTTACAAAAAGAATTTGAAGATAGTTTTGAATATGAACCAACGCCAGATCAAGTCATTGCGACAGAAGAAATTAAAAGAGAAATGGAAAAGCCAAAACCAATGGATCATCTTTTATGTGGAGACGTTGGATTTGGAAAAACAGAAGTAGCGATGCGAGCTGCCTTTAAAGCCATATCAAACAATAAACAAGTGGCATTATTATGTCCAACAACGATTCTTTCTATGCAACATTTTAAAACGTTCTCAAAACGATTTGAAAATGTAGGAGCCAATATTCGAGTTGTGAATCGTTTTGTTCAAGAAAAAGAAATTAAAAAGACAAAAGAAGATTTAGAAAACGGTCATGTAGACATTGTGATTGGTACGCATAAATTATTGAACAAAAGTTTTAAATATAAGGATTTAGGCTTGTTGATTATTGATGAGGAACAAAGATTTGGTGTAGAACATAAAGAAAAAATCAAAGAAATGAAAAATTCTATTGATGTTTTATCTTTGAGTGCAACACCCATTCCAAGAACGTTACAGATGTCTTTGATTGGAGTTCGTACGATTTCCCAATTAAATACGCCTCCTTTACATCGTCATCCTGTACAAACGTATGTGATGGAAAAAAGAAAGAATGTCGTTAAGGAAATCATTCAAAGAGAACTTTCTAGAGGTGGCCAAGTATTTTATTTGTATAATCGCGTATCGAATATTTATTCTGTCGCAAATCAGATCCAAAAGATGTTTCCTGACACTAAAATTGCGGTTGCGCACGGAAAAATGAATCGAGAAGATATTGAACAGACAATGATTGATTTTGAACAAGAAAATTATCAAATATTAGTTTGTACAACCATTATTGAAACTGGATTAGATATTGCGAATGCGAATACGATGATTATTGAAGATGCGGATCGATTTGGATTATCGCAACTGTATCAAATTCGAGGACGTGTTGGTCGTAGAGAAAAAATTGCGTATTGTTATTTATTGGTACAACCAGAAAAGGAATTAACAGAACAATCGCATAAACGATTAAAATCCATTAAAGAATTCACACAATTAGGTAGTGGATACAAAATTGCGATGCGAGATTTAACCATTCGTGGAGCTGGAGATATGTTAGGTCCTCAACAGGCTGGATTTATTGATCAAGTCGGTCTAGATTTATATTTAGAAATGCTTGCGGATGCGATCAAGAAAAAACAAGGCAAAACGGTTGAAAAGAAACCTGAGAAAGTGGCTCAAGTTCAATTGGATGGATATATTCCAAAAGTCTTTACAGAAAATGATGGAGATAAGCTTGAGTTGTATCAACATATTAAGAAGATTGAAAATTTAGATCAATTGGCCGAATATGAAAATCGAATTGAAGATTTGTTTGGTAGAATTCCTAAACAAGTTAAAAATTTATTTGAACAAAAGAAATTGGATTTATTTGTGAATTTAGATATTGTAGATGAACTAAAAGAAACTGATAATGCGATTATTATCGTGATGAGTGAGACTTGGACTAAAAATTGTGATGGAGTCAAATTATTTGAAGCCATTAATAAAATAAGTCGTAAAATCAATTTGAAATTACAAAATGGAAAAATTACGATCATGATGAATAAGCGACAAAAAAATTACACGGAACAATTAATGCAGATTATAAAAATATTGGAGGATGAACAATATGCGTCTAGATAAGTATTTAAAAACAGCACGAATATTAAAACGAAGAGAAGCTGCAAAAGAATTAGCTTTACAAGGACGTATTTGGGTGAATAATCGTGTCGCAAAACCAAGTACAGAATTAAAGATTGGTGATCAAATTCGAATTCAATTTGGTACAAGAATATTAACCATTCAGGTTTTAGATATTCAAAAACAAGTCTCTAAGCAAAATGCACAATTATTGTTTGAGATTGTGAGTGAAGAAAGAATTGAGAGTAATCAAAATGATCAAGAAAACGAATGAGACAAAGGTATTAAGAGATCCAATTCATGGATACATTCATGTAAATGATCAAGTGATTTGGGATTGTATTAACTCAAAAGAATTTCAAAGACTGCATCGAATCCATCAATTGGGTGGAGATTTTCAAGTGTATCACACAGCTGAACATTCCAGATTTTCGCATAGCTTGGGAGTCTATGAAATCGCAAGACGAATGGTAGAAGAAGTAAGTTCGATATCTGAATCTTTAAGTGAATATGAAAAAGTTCAAATTTTATGTGCAGCTCTATTACATGATTTAGGACATGGTCCTTTCTCTCATTTTTTTGAGACTCTGTCAAAAAAACACCATGAAGAAATGACTTGTGATTTAATTATGGATGAAAGTACACAAGTTCATCAGGCTTTAGATAAAGTAGATAAAAATCTTGCGAAGAATGTAGTACAGATTTTAAAACATACACATCCTAAAAAAATGATGAATCAAATTATTAGTTCACAATTAGATGCGGATCGCATGGATTATTTATTAAGAGATGCGTATGAAACAGGTACCAGTTATGGAACGTTTGATTTAGAAAGAATTTTACGTACATTACGCGTTAAAAATGATTCATTATGCGTAAAAAGTACAGGAATGCATAGTATAGAAGACTATATTATGGCCAGGTATCATATGTATTGGCAAGTGTATCTTCATCCAGATGCCAAATCATATGAAAGTATGATTTTATTATTCTTTAAACGATATGAGAAAGTAAGAAATATTGATGTATTTGAACCATTAATGACGGGTGAATTAAATGTAAAAGAGTTTTATTTAATGGATGAAATGCGTATGTTTTATGGTTTTCAACAAGCACTTAATAGTATGGATTCAATACTATCTGATTTTGCGGATCGAATCTTAAATCGTAGAATTTTTGATTGGGTTGAAGAACCGAGTTTAGAGAAGATTGATGAAATTAAAAAGAAAATTGAAGATAAGGGATATCCTTTAGAATATTACTATTATGAGGAGGTTTCTCAATCGAAACCTTATTTACCTTATACAGAAGAGAATGAAGATCAAATCATATGGCTTTTAAATTCAAAAGAGGAATTGGTTTCTTTATCGAGTGAGTCTGAAATTGTTAAGGCTTTATTAAAAATAGAGAATAAAACGAATAAAAGAATTTATTTTCCTAAGGAAATTATGGAATAAATATGTTTTTTTAATTTTTTTCTTGCAAAAAAATCATAGTATGTTATTATGCACTAGCTATGAATACTCAAATACATTTGTTTGATAAAATATCCAATCAAACCATATATAAAGGTGTTGCTCATTTTAAAGAATTAAAAAATGATGGATATCAAATTCAATTTAATAAGGATGAGTACAAATTTACATGGAATGTATATGAGGGTGGCTTATTGATTTATAGTGAATCTCAAATGCTTGTGAAATTGCCCTTAAGACCTGAAAGAAAGACAAAAGGACATATTGAAACAGAGTTTGGAATCATAGATTTAGAATGTGAAACAAGATTTTTTAATACACAATCTGATTGTGTAGAAATAGAATATACATTGCTTCAAGGAGATGAAAAACAACATTTTCATTTTATCATGATGATAAATAAGGAGGGTACTTATGCAATCCATTGAAATAGAATTAAAACAAGCGATTGTTTTAGCCGTTAAAAAAGCCTTTGATCAAGACTTAGAAATTCAATCTATTGTCGTAGAAACACCGAAAAATAAAGATCATGGGGATTTCTCTAGTAATATTGCGATGCAACTAACTCGAGTATTACATCAAAATCCAAGAAATATTGCCCAAGCCATTTTGGATGCTTTTGATTTAGATATTGTTTCAAACATTGAAATTGCAGGTCCAGGATTTTTAAATTTCACACTTAAAAAAGATCGTTTTTCAACTGTAATCTCTGAAGTATTAGAGAAAAAAGAAAATTATGGGCAACAACCTGATAATGGTATTAAGGTGAACTTAGAATATGTAAGTGCAAACCCTACTGGATCTTTACATTTAGGACATGCTAGAGGTGCAGCATGGGGAGATAGTTGTTCTCGTATCATGAAAAAAGCTGGATACGATGTTACTCGTGAATATTATGTGAATGATGCAGGAAATCAAATCACAAATTTAGCTCTTTCATTAAATGCCCGTTATCGTCAAGCTCATGGTATTCCTACTGAAATTGGACAAGACGGATACATGGGAAAAGATGTAGAAGAAAAAGGATATGAATTAGCTAAATTATATCCAAATACATACCTAGAACCAACGGAAGAAAATTTGAAGTTCTTTAGAAAAGAAGGTATTCAATTTGAATTAGATAAAATCAAAAAAGATTTAGATGAATATCGTGTTCATTTTGATGTTTGGTCTAGTGAACAAAGCATTCGTGATGCCGGAAAAGTGGAAGCATGTCTTAAAGAACTTGCAGATAAAGGATATACATATGAATCAGAAGGTGCATTATGGTTTAAGACAACAGAATTTGGTGATGATAAAGATCGTGTTTTAAGAAAACAAGATGGTTCTTTAACTTATTTAGTTCCAGATATTGCTTATCATAATGATAAATGTCAAAGAGGATTTGATGAGTTGGTCGATTTCTTTGGTGCGGATCATCATGGTTATATCCCTCGTTTAAAAGCAAGTATGACAGCTTTAGGAAATGATGCAGATAAATTACATGTAGACATTATTCAAATGGTTCGTTTGGTTTCAAATGGAGAAGAAATGAAAATGTCGAAGCGTTTAGGAAATGCAACAACGATTAATGAATTGTGTCAAAGTGTTGGAGTTGATGCAGCTCGTTATTTCTTTGTTCAAAGAGCTTTAGATTCTCATTTAGATTTTGATATTGAACTCGCAAAGAAAAAATCAAATGAAAACCCAGTCTATTATGCACAATATGCCCATGCACGTATGTGTTCAATCCAAAAACAAGCACAAGATATTGAACTTGCGACATCATTTGAAGATTTGACAAATGAAAAAGAAATTGAATTAATGAAATCTCTACAAGAATTTAATAAGGTGATTGTGGATACAGCAAAAACACGTCAAGTTCATAAGATGTGCCATTATATTCAAAGTCTTGCTAGTAAATTTCATAGTTTCTACAATGTATGTAAAGTAGTTGATCGTGATAACTTGAAATTAAGTTCACAACGTTTAGCTTTAGTAAAGGCAACACAAATTGTTTTAGCGAATGCATTAGATTGTATTGGTGTAGAAGCTGTTGAATCAATGTAAATAAATAAGGAGTTTTATTGTATTATGAAAAAGTCTATGATTGAAATTGCTTACCAAGTATTATCGGATCATAAAAGTTCAATGCCATTTGTTGAACTTTGGACAAAAGTAAGCCAAGAAATGGGATATTCTCAAACTCAATTTGAGGATAATATTGCTCAATTCTATACAGATTTATCTTTGGATGGTCGATTCTTTAATATGTCAGGGAATGCTTGGGATTTGCGTTCACGTCACACGTATTCAGAAAGTGTAATGGATACGGATTCAATCGCAATCGATGAAGATGAAGCAGATGAAGATGAAGAAGAATTGATTGAAGATGAATTAGACGAAATTGAAAAAGAAACAGAAGAAGAATAAAAAAATAAGAAAATGCCTACTTTTCACGATTTATTCACATTCGATTGTTAAAATAAAAGTGGAAAGGAGAAGGAATGCACAAAATCTGCTTTACGCAGATTTTTTTTCTTGTGAAAATTTGTTAAACTAGAGTATAAGGAGACTAATATGTTTAAAAGTATTTCATATGTAGTTAAAGAAAATTTAGCGAATTTGTATCGAATTTATAGCATCGCAAAATATGAATTGTTGGCAGATATGCGAGATTCAAAATTTGGTATTTTTTGGAATTTTGCCTCACCAGCCATTCAAGTGTTTACGTATTGGCTTGTTTTTGGTGTTGCCTGGGGTAGAAGTGCACAAACATATCGAGGAATCACTGTTGCATACCTTCCTTGGCTTGTGGTCGGTTTTGCGGTATGGTGGTATATTCGACCATGCATTACAGATGGATGTTCTGCGGTTTTTTCTAAAACGAATGTCATTACCAAAATGAAATTTCCGGTATCGGTTTTACCTGCTACTGTATGTTTAAAAGAATTATTTAATCACTTTGTCATGTTAATCATCACATTTGTCACTTTACTATTAAGTGGATACACGCCTACTTTAAATTGGCTATGGATTATTTATTATATGTTTTGTGCTTTTATGCTTGGTGAATCGATTTCTTTGGTTTTATCCGTATTAACAATGTTATATCGTGATGTAAAGAAATTTATCGCATCCATCATGCGTATGTTCATGTATTTTTCGCCAATTTTGTGGGATTGTCACTTTAAAGATAGTGTTCCTTTCGCATCCATTTTAAATAAGCTTGTAAAAGCAAATCCAGTATATTATATTATTCAAGGTTATAGAGATGCGATTTTTTATGGACGTAGTGTTTTGAATCATCCCGCAATCACGCTTTATTTTTGGTGTCTTATTTTTGTGATTTTTGCGCTAGGTTGTTTCTTAATGTATACATTCAAAAAGAAATTCATTGATATGATTTAGGAGATTTTATGGCAAAAGAAGAATATGCAGTTGAAGTAGAAAATATTTCAAAGATTTATACATTGCGCAATAAAAATAATCAATATAAAACAGATAAAAAAGAGTTTTACGCTTTAAAAAACGTTTCTTTTAAAGTGAAAAAAGGAGATGTTGTTGGAATTTTAGGGACGAATGGTTCCGGAAAATCAACTCTTTCGTTATTATTATCGGGTATATCTGAAATCAATAGTGGAACCATGAAAATTAATGGAGAACAAGCTCTTATCGCGATTAATACAGGCTTAAATCAACAATTAACAGGATTAGAAAACATCAATGTTAAAGGAGCGTTGATGGGGCTTAGAAAAAAACGTATTGAAGAAATCACAAATGATGTGATTGATTTTGCGGAATTAGGAGATTTTTTGTATCAACCTGTAAAAAAATATTCATCCGGTATGAAAAGTCGACTCGGTTTTTCAATTTCATTAGCCTTAAATCCTGATATATTTATTGTTGATGAAGCCTTATCTGTAGGGGATAAAGGTTTCGCTAAGAAATGTATGAAAAGAATGATGAAACTTCGTGATGAAGAAGGAAAAACAATTTTTTTCATTTCCCATTCACTCAGTCAAGTTAGAGAATTCTGTAAAACAGGAATGTGGATTGAAGGTGGTCAACTTGTCGAAATGGGAGAAATTAACCAGGTTTGCGATGATTATTCAGCCTATGTTGATAAGTTGGATGCGATGAGTAAAAAAGAAAAGAAAAAATTCTTAGATGAAAAATTTGAACATCGTTTATTGCCAGAAAAAAAGAAGTCTGGTTTATCAAAACTATTTAGATAGTTAGAAAGGGTTATTATGAAAACAGTTATAACATATGGAACTTTTGATTTATTTCATGTAGGACATTTAAATTTATTACGTCGTGCCAAAGAATTAGGAGATTACTTGATTGTTGCGGTAAGCAGTGATGAATTTAATTTAGGAAAGAATAAGGTTTGTAAAATCAAAGATACAGATCGTATGAAGATTGTAGAAGCAATCAAATATGTAGATAAAGTCATTCCTGAAACGAGTTGGGAACAAAAGATTGAAGATGTAAAAAAATATAATGTAGACGTTTTCGTTATGGGAGACGATTGGAAGGGTAAATTTGATTTTTTAAAGGAGTATTGTGAAGTAGTTTACTTACCTCGTACTCAAGGTATTAGTACAACACAATTGAAAGAGGAATTGAAGGGTTAATATGCGAACAATTAGTATTATCCTTCCTTTTTCAAAATACAAACATTATTTAAAAGAATGTTTAGAAAATTTAGCACAAAGTACATTTAAAGATTTTGAAGTCCTATTAATATTAGATCATCCTAATGTTGATATCGATGATTTATTAGAAAAGTATGATTCTATCTTTGATTTAAAAGTATTTGAACTTTCAGATCAATTGAGTGGAGTAGCAGCTTGTCGTAATGTAGGAATTGAAAATGCGAGTGGAGCCTATATTTATTTTTTGGATAGTGATGACTATGTCTTAGAGGATACTTTACAGAATTTAGTAAAGGCTATTGAATATGATGTGGACTTAGTTTATGGTCATGTCAGTCATACTTGGAATAACAAGGCAAACTATTTAAATAAAATTGCCAATAAAGAAATCGATGAAGAAGAGTTGGAAGAAAAAGAAGATCGACGCCAACAAAGAATTTCTAAATTTACAGATTATGCCAAAAAGGAAATGGATGAAGAAAAAGCAAAAGCTGTTTATTTCTTGATGGATGGAAGAAAAGGAATTCGAACTTTTTCTGTATTAGGAAATTTATATAATCGTAATTTTGTGTTGCGTAACAAAATCTTTTTCTATGAAAACTTCAGATATTATAGTGATATGACTTTCATGTGTCCATTTTTAGAAAAGATGAATACAGTATTATCGGTTGAAGATGCGATTTATGTGAAACGTAAACACAATGATCCTATTAATGAGCCTGCTTTGCAGCAAGAAGAGAGCGACAATCGATTTATAGAAAGATGTGAAGCCATTGAATATACGCGTACTTTAATCTCTAAAGATGGTGTTATTCGATATTGTTTAGATCGTAAAATTGTAGCTTATTTTGTATCAAGAATGGCAAAAAAGATACGTCGTAGTAAAGATGATTTATGGCGTACAGTTTACTTTGAAAGAATCGCTAAAACAATGGATGATTTACATCCAGATGTTTTGAATAATTTCAAAAATAATTCAAAACGAATGGCGAATTGCTTAAAAAATAGAGATTTAAAGGGCGTTCAACGTTGTGTACGAAGAAAATTAGGAATCAAGAAATTCTTTAAAATCTTTAAAAATAAAAATGTTCTATATAAGTTGGCATACTATCATATTTTTTCAAAGAAACCGATTCAAGAGAATGTGGTTTTATTTGAAACGTTTATGGCAAAAAATTATTCAGATAGTCCTAAATATATTTATGAGTATTTGGCTAAGACATATCCTGGAAAATATAAGTGTGTTTGGGCTTTAAATGATCGAAATGAAGTTCCATATGGGGCTGAAGTCGTTAAGCGTTTTTCATTTAAGTATGCCTATTATTTAGCTGTAAGTAAATATTTTGTGTTTAATGTAAGACAACCATTATGGTATCGAAAAAGAGAAGGTCAAGTGTTTTTAGAGACTTGGCATGGAACACCATTAAAACGTTTAGTGTTTGATCAAGAAGAAGTAACGTCCGCTTCCCCTAAGTATAAACAACAATTTTATCGCCAAAGAGAAGAATGGGATTATTTAGTGAGTGCGAATCCATTTTCAACTGAGCGTTTTAGAAGTTGTTTTATGTATGAAGGAAAGATGCTTGAATATGGATATCCAAGAAATGATATTTTATATTGGAATAATAAAGATGAAATCGCAAGAAATTTAAAGGAAAAATTAGGTATTCCTGCCGATAAAAAAACGATTCTTTATGCACCTACTTGGAGAGATGATGAGCATTATGGTAAGGGGCAATATAAATTCACGTTAGCTCTAGATTTAAAGCTAATGATGGAACGATTATCGGATGAATATGTCGTTTTATTGCGTACACACCATTATATTGCGGATAATATCGATACGACAGGATTAGAAGGTTTTGTGTATAACCTAAGTAAGTATGATGATATTAGTGAAATTTACTTAATTAGTGATATTTGTATTACGGATTATTCAAGTGTTTTCTTTGATTTTGCGAATTTAAAACGTCCTGTTTTATTCTATACGTATGATATTGATAAATATAAAAACCAACTTCGAGGTTTCTATATTGATATGAATACAGAAGTTCCAGGACCATTACTTTACACGAGTGAAGAGGTTGTTTCAGCGATTGAAAATATTCAATCGATTCAAGAACAATATAAAGAAAGATATGAAGAATTCTATAATCGTTTCTGTTGTTTTGATGATGGTAATGCCAGCAAGCATATTGTAGAAGAAATTTTCAAATAGGAATAGTTTATGAAAATACTAAGAATGATTAAAAAGATAGCGGGAAAATGCATTCGTATAGCTTATAAATTAACGTATCGTTTAGTTTCTGTTGATGAAAATTTGATTATTTTTATTTCTTTTCATGGTCGTGGCTATTCCGATAATCCTAAGGCAATTTATGAACAAATGAGACAAGATCCTCGTTTTCAGGGGTATCGTTTTATTTGGTTTATTAAAAAACATAAAGAAAAAAATATCCAGATTCCTGGAGCTGAAATTAAGGAATATTTTAGTATTCCTTATTTCTATTATATGTCGAAGGCAAAATATTGGATTGTGAACTGTAAGTTGCCTACATATATTTCAAAAAAAGAAAATCAAATCTATCTTCAGACGTGGCATGGAACACCATTAAAACGTTTGGCCCATGATATTCATGTAAGTGAAGATACAACGTTTTATCGTTCAGGTGTTAGTTATGAACAAATGTGCCATTCCTATGATGTAGATGTCGCAAGATATAATTTTATGATTAGTCCAAATGCATTTTGTACAGATGTTTTTCAAACGTCTTTTCAAATTGATAAAGAACGTTTAATTGAGACAGGATATCCTAGAAATGACTTTATTTCGAATGCAGATCAAGAACAGATTCTCTCAATTAAGAAAAAATACAATTTGCCTTTAGATAAAAAGATTGTTTTATATGCGCCTACGTGGAGAGACAACTCTTATGTAGCTTCGGGGTATACGTTTGAGTTAAAGGCGAATTTTAGAAAGTGGAAAGAAATTTTAGATAAAGATACGATTGTTGTCTTTAAACCACATTATTTAATTATAAATACATTTAAAGATGATCCAAGCTTGTCGGATTTCCTATATTCGATTCCAGCTGAAGCAGAAATCAATGAATTATATGTGATTAGTGATGTGTTGATTACAGATTATTCAAGTGTATTCTTTGATTATGCGATATTAAAAAGACCGATTTATTTCTATATGTATGATTTGGAAGAGTATGCCAGTGATTTAAGAGGCTTTTATTTGGATATTCATAAGGATATTCCAGGTAAAATCTATATGGATGAAGAATCTATGTTAAAAGATATTCAAGATGGTGTTTATGATTATTCAAAATTAGAAAAATTTAATACGTATTTTAATAATCATGAGGATGGAAATGCATCTAAGCGTGTAGTGGATATTTTATATAAGGCAGGTCATTAGTATGGGTCTACAAAAGATAATTTTGAATATTGCCTTAGAAATTGTGCATATATTTACTTTTTTCTTACGCCCTAAAAAAAATCGAATTACATTTATTAGTTTGACGCAAAAAGAATTAAAGAGTGATTTTAAATTATTATATGATGCACTAGAAAAAGAAAATAAGTATGATTTGCATACGATTTTAATGGAATTCGAGAATAGTCCATTGTCTAAGATTCATTATTTTTTTAATTGTTTGTATCAATTGATTGAAATCAAACAATCGTCTTTAGTGATTTTAAATGACAATAATTATATTGTTTCTCATAAATTGCCTAAAGGTGTTCAGGTTTTACAGATGTGGCATGCGTGTGGGGCGGTAAAAAAATTTGGTAATCAGATCAAAAGAAAATATCCAATTCGAAATTATAGCTATGTTCTCAGCAATTCGGATTATTGGAAGAGTGTATATAGTCAAGCTTTTCATGTGTTAGAAGATCAAGTGATTTGTACGGGTTCTTGTCGTATTGATACATTATTAAATGAAGATCATCGAAATGAATTTTATTTGAGATATCCAGATTTAAAAGGAAAAAAGTTATGTTTATATGCGCCTACATTTAGAGGGAATATTATGGATGGTTTTCGTATTCAATCGTTTGATTTCACAAAAGTAAAGGATTATGCCATTTTATATAAATTTCATCCTTTGCTTGGAAATGTTGAATTTGACGGTGGTATCAATATGAATCAAGAAGATTTATATACTTTGATGCAAGTAAGCGATTGTATGATTAGTGACTATTCGAGTGTAATTTTTGATTATTCTCTTTTAAATAAACCGATGATTAGTTATATTCCGGATGTTGATTCTTATTCAAATGAGATAGGTTTGAATATTGATTATAAAAAAGATTTTCCGGGTCCTATTTGTGTAAGTGAAGATGAGTTGATCGAAGCATTAAATTTAGATGATTATGATTTTGATAAATTAAAAAGATTTCAAGAAAAGTATATGAAATATACGGATGGAATGAATACGAAAAGGGTTGTTGAAAAAATTTCTGAAATATTTTCAAAAAACTCTTGAAAGTTATGAAAACATTTGGTATTATGTTGTCAACACGTTGAAATGGAAGAGTAATTCACTTGTGTTTTGCTTAGAGAGATGTTGGTTGGTGTAAAACATCGTAAACTTTGGGAATGAAAATCACCATGGAGTGGCTATATCGATAATGTAGATGTAGACGTGAGTCTAACGATATATAGACTAGATGTGATGGCATCGATGAGGGCATTCAATAGAATGAAAAAGAGTGGTACCGCGGAAGAATAAGTAATTATTACCTTTCGTCTCTTTAGTTGTTAAGAAAACAACAGGAGATGGAAGGTTTTTTGTTGTTTAAGGAGAAGGAGAAAAGTTATGAAAAAAGATCAGAACAAAAAAGTTAAAGGTTCATGGGCTGTTGCTTTTTCGGTAGCGACAACAGCTTTTGCAGCTCATGCCGGCGGAGGATTTGCGACAGGTAATCAGGAGAATACATGGTTTGTCTCTCTTGGTTGGGTTTGTATTATTGGTGTAGCTGTTGCCATGTTGATTTTGGCACTTACAATTCGTGAAGGCCAGATTATGATGAATTCGCGTGGTTTAAAAACGTATAAAGAATTGTTTGAATGTTTGTATCATCCTTTTGATAAAGTTGAGCTTTTATTTGAACTATTCTTTAATATCATGGTTTTAATGGTTGTTGCTTCTTGTATTTCTGGAGCTAGTAGTGCTTTAAGTCAATATTTTGGATTGAATTACTATGTTGGAACTTTATTAATCGGTGTTGTAATTTTATTCCTTACAATCTTTGGAGTTGACTTAATCTTAAAGGCAAGTACTTATATGGGAATTGTTATCTTGGTATTGGCTCTTAGTACATATGCTTATGGACTTTTCCATGGACACAATTTATTAGAGTCTATGCGTGTCAGCTTTGGTGAACTTGGTTGGAGTCAACTTGGTAAAGCCGTTTGGAATGGTATTACTTATTCTGCATTCCAATGGGTTACAGTGCCTGCAATCTTAGTTTGTGGAACAAGTGTTTTAAAGACAAAACAAGATTGTGATCGTGCTATGGGTCTTACATTTACTTTAAATATGCTTGGTTTAGGTTCAGCTGTATTGATGTTATTCTGCTGGCAAGGTGTTTATTTACAAGATCCTAATGGTACAACACTTCCAACATTGACAACTTTAAAATCATTTGGTGCTGACTGGTTACTTGTAATTTATGGTGTTGTATTGTTCTTATGTTTAATCTCAAGTGCTGTTTGTGTCATCTTTGGTTTTGTGAATCGTTTTGAAAATGTTCAATTCCTTCAAAAAGTTGAAAATATGCAATTAAGAAGAGGTTTAGTTTCTGCATTTATCATGGTTGTTTCTATGACAATCTCATTTGTAGGACTTACAAATGTAGTTAAGTATGGATATGGATATTGTGGTTATTTAGGAATCGCAATCATCATCGTTCCATTATTAACAGTTGGATTCTACAAAAACCGTAAATTTATGGCTGAAAATCAACAAGATCCAAAAGTATCTTTTGTTGAGGCATTAGAAGAAGAATAAAAAAGTGAATATTGAGGAGGGAGCAAGACTTTGGGTATACCAAGGTCTTTTTCTTTTGGTGAAAAAAGGATCACATATGTGATCCAAATCTTATTTATAGTTTTGAGCAATTTCGTTTGCGAGTGCATCGATTTGTGCATTTGTCGCTTCATTTAATGCGGAACGAATGCTGACTGTGTTTTCACAGAAAGTAATGTTCTTGCTGTTTTCGAATGTTTTCTTGATGACTCTTGCTGCTGTTGGTGCCCAAGATCCGTTTTCGATGATTCCGATACGTCTATTTTGATAATCTCTTTCGATTAGGTTATGCATAAAAGTAGACATGAATGGGAAAACATCCGCATTGTATGTGATAGTGGCTAAGACGATTGTATCGTAGCGGAAGGCATCTTCTACACATTCAGCCATATCTGATCTTGCTAAATCAATAGCCTCTGCTTTTGGTACACCTAGCTCATTTAATTTTGAACAAAGCTTCTCAGCGGCTTCTTTTGTATGTCCATAAACAGAAGTATAGAAAACGATTGTTC
Organism: Waltera intestinalis; assembly: GCA_963595075.1. Taxonomy (GTDB): domain Bacteria; phylum Bacillota_I; class Bacilli_A; order Erysipelotrichales; family Erysipelotrichaceae; genus Holdemanella. The sequence goes on along the minus strand of CAVBGZ010000005.1, from coordinate 5,384 downwards.
CTTGGCTTTCTGGTTGATAGCTTGACCAAGTGTTATATAGATTTAAATAATATTCTAGATTTTCATTTAATACAGGACCATGTAAAGGGCAGATGATTTGAATGTCTAGATTGGCTGCTTTCTTTAATAAAGCTTGTACAGGTTTTCCATATTTTCCAACAATTCCGATGTAGTATCTTCTTGCTTCACATGCCCAATCTTCTTCTACATCTAAAGCTCCAAATTTTCCAAATCCATCAGCTGAAAATAAAATTTTATCCGTTGAATCATAAGTAACCATTACTTCTGGCCAGTGTACCATTGGTGCCATCACAAATGTAAGTGTATGTTCTCCAAGGCTTAGAGTATCCATTTCTTTGACTTCCAAAGTATGATTCAATGTCATATTTGGAAAGAATTGATTCATCATATCAAATGCTTTTTTATTAGATACGATGGTTGTGTTTGGATGTTTTTTGACAAAAGTTTCAATAGAACCAGCATGATCTGGTTCCATATGTTGTACGACTAAATAATCGGGTTCTTTTCCGTTTAAGACTTCATCGATGTTTGCTAACCACTCATCAACTTTGTGAATATCTACGGCATCCATAATGCATACTTTTTCATCGTTTATTAAATAAGAATTGTAGGCCATACCATTTGGTACAATGTATTGACCTTCAAATAAGTCAACGTCATGGTCGTTTACTCCAATGTAGAATACTTTTTCTGTTACTTTTTTCATGTTCTTATCCTCCTCTTACTTTTTAGAACAATTTGGGCAAATGCCTTTAAAACATATGTCATAGCTTAAAAATTGAAAATCATGTCTATCGTGGATCAAATCAAATAGTTCAGTGAGTTCATCCATGTCTACGTCATATACTTTTTTACATTGTATGCAGCGTATGTGATAGTGATTTTTTAGTGTGAAATCAAAACAATCCGCTCCACCAGGAATTTCAACACGTCTCAATAATCCTTCTTCAGATAAAATACTTAAATTTCGATAGACGGTTCCTTTGGAGATGGTTGGATGTTCCTTTTGGATATATGCATAGATTTCATCGGCGGTTAAGTGTGTTTTTAACTTTTGTACCGTTTCTAAGACTAATTTTTTTTGAATCGTATTTCGTCTTTCCATATTCCTCCTATTAGTAATGATTCCTAATAAGTATTATATATAAATTAAATTACATATCAATTCATATGCTCACAAAAAATAGCACGAAAATTTCGTGCTATTGATCTGTCTTTATTTCTTGCATTTTTTGATCTAATTGTTGGCAGATTTTTGCACATTCCAACAATTCTTCATCGATTTCATGAAGTCTTTCTTCGGATAAATCTTTTTTATAGCGAATTTTGTGTTCTAGACTTGCCCAGAAATCCATCGCAATTGTTCTAAATTGCACTTCAACTTTGACCCATTTTTTTTCATCCGATAAAAAGATAGGAATTTCAATAATTAAGTGTAATGAACGATAGCCATTTTCTTTTGGATTTTGGATGTAGTCCTTTTTTTCAATGAGACGAATATCATCTTGACTTAGAAAAGAGTTCGCAAGTTTATAGATATCATCGACAAATGAACAGACTACACGTACGCCAGCTATATCGAATATATTGTTTTCGATATTTTCGATGGAAAGTGGTAATTCCTTCTTTTGAAGCTTTTTCATAATACTTGCTTGAGATTTGATTCGTGTATGAATAGATTCAATGGGATTACGATCATAATAGATGGAGTATTGTTCGTTTAATACTTTGAATTTGGTTTCTACTTCCATAAGTGCACAATTATAGTAGGACATCATTTGTCTATAGGGTAATGTGCTTTCTTCGAAAAAATCGGTGATTGCGTTCACAATTTTAAATTTTTGCATAATCTAATCCTCAATATTTATTTCAATCGTATAGTCACTGCTTTCAGGAATCATTTGAATGAGTTGTTTAATACTTTTTACGGTATTTTCTTTTGCCTGATCCATTAAGCCTTTTTCTTTTGCTTCCTTAAGTGCGACTTTCTTTTGTTTAATAGCAAATTCTTTATAGTCACTCACACTAATGGGGTTAAAAATATTTTTTGTTTCATCATAGACTTCAATGCTGTCTTCATCAATGGTGTTGGATAAGACTTCGATGGAGTCTAGGTTCACAATGATTTTTTTATCTTCTATTTCTACTTTTGCGTTAGATAGATTGGTTCCGATTTGGATTTCGCCTTCAAATGTTAGGATAAAATTCTTGTTTGTGAGTGGAATGGTCCATCCGTTTAGATCGAGTGAATTTTCAAATTTTCCTACTTTTGAATAATGATATTTTGTTGTGACTAAATCACTTGCTTGTTCAATACTATTTTGAATGAGTGTTGATGTGATGGTTGATTCTGTTTTTCTTGTTGCGACAAACATCCCGGAAATAAAGACAATAATGAGCGCAATTAGAATAAGAATGATTTTTTTATAAGTTTTCATATGAATTCTCCTGTTTGTATTATCATATGATTTATTCAGATTATATTCAAATTGACATAAATAATGTCAATTAAAGGATTATACTTTCTATGTTATAATATTTCTGTGTGGAGGATTTCATGACTAAGACTGAATTTAAAGAGAAGTGTTTGTTGGAAAATATTGTTTTAACAGACGAACAAATGGAACAATTTGAAAAGTATATGCATCTTTTAATAGAGTGGAATGAAAAGATGAATTTAACAGCGATTACACAGGAGGAAGAGGTTTGGGAAAAACATTTTTATGATTCAATTATTCCTTTTTCAAAATTATCTTTTTCAAATATGTGTGATATTGGCTCTGGTGCAGGTTTTCCTGGTATTCCGGTTAAGATTGCTTATCCTGATGTAGAAATGACTTTGGTGGAACCACTACAGAAGAGATGTCGCTTTTTAAATGAGGTAAAAGAGAGTCTTGGTTTAGAGAATCTAGAAATTTTAAATGTTCGTGCAGAAGATTTGGCAAAGACAAAAAGAGAGTGTTTTGATGTTGTTTCAGCTAGAGCTGTCGCAAAGTTATCTATATTATTAGAGCTTTGTGTTCCTTTTGTGAAAAAAGGAAAGATGATGGTGGCTTTAAAAGGTAAGAATGGTCATGAAGAATTAGAGGTTGCGAAAAAAGCGATTGAAACATTGGGTGTTGAGCTTGTGAGTGAAGATACATTCTTGATTGATCAAGAGGCAACGCGTATCAATTTGTATTTTAAGAAAGTAAAGAATACGCCTACAAAATATCCTAGAGCGTATGGTCAGATTAAGAAAAAGCCTTTGGAGGGTTAATAATATGGGAAAAGTTATTGCGATTTCAAATCAAAAGGGTGGTGTTGGAAAGACAACGACTGCCATCAATTTATCGAGTGGATTGGCTCATTTGGGAAAGAGTGTATTATTGATTGATTTTGATTCACAAGGAAATGCGACTCAAGGGTTGAATGCAAATCAAAATAATTCTCAAGCGACAATCTATTCTGTATTAATGGAGAATGTTCCAATTCAAAAGGCAATCGTGCCAAAAATGAATCCTAGAATTGATATTGTTCCGGCAAATATCAATTTGGCAGGAGCTGATTTGGATATGGATAAAATGGAGTTTGGAAAAGAAGAATTATTGAAGAGGGCGATTGCTCCTATTCGTGATGATTATGATTATATCATCATTGATTGTCCGCCTTCTTTGGGATTATTAAATACGAATGCTTTAACGGCAGCAGATAGTATTTTAATTCCAGTGCAATGTGAATATTATGCTTTGGAGGGTGTAACACAATTGTTGATTACGATCCGTCTTGTTCAAAGGACAAGCAATCGTAACTTGAAGATCGAGGGTATTTTATTAACGATGTTTGATATTCGTACAAGATTGAGTGTGGATGTCAGTCAGGATGTGCGTCAGACTTTTGGTAAGTTGGTTTATCAAAATTCGATTCCAAGAAATGTAAAATTGTCAGAAGCACCAAGTCGTGGAATGTCTATTTTCGAATATGATCCAAAGAGTACGGGTGCCAATGCGTATGCGGGTTTAACACAGGAAGTACTAAAGCGGAATGAGAAGGAGGCCTAATTATGGCAAATTCAGATGGACAACGTTTGGGTAAAGGATTAACAAGTATTTTTGGGCAAGATGTTTCAAAGGTTTTAGATGATATTCAAAATGGCGATATGGAGATGGAAAAACAGGAACAATCTAAGATTCCTGTGGATGAGATTCGTCCGAATCCTTATCAGCCAAGAAAAGTGTTTGATGATGCCGCTTTGCAAGAATTAAGTTCTTCCATTAAGCAACATGGTGTATTTACACCAATCTTAGTTAAAAAGAGTATTCAAGGCTATGACTTGATTGCAGGCGAAAGAAGACTTAGAGCGAGTAAGCTTGCAGGAATGAAAGATATTCCGGCTATCATTGTTGATTTTAATGATCAAGAAATGATGGAGATTGCCTTACTTGAAAATATTCAGCGTGAAGATTTGAATGTGATGGAAGAGGCTAAGGCGTATGAAAAGTTGATTCAAAGATTGAATTATACGCAAGAACAATTGGCTCATCGAGTAGGAAAATCAAGAGAGCATATCACGAATACATTGCGTTTGTTAAAACTTCCTGAAGATGTGCAAGAGTATGTTGTAGATAAAAAATTAAGCATGGGACATGTTCGTGCATTACTTGGCTTAAAGTCAGAAAATCAAATGAGGAAGATTGCCAAGCAGGCCATTGATCAGGGCTTATCTGTTCGTAAAGTGGAACAGATGGTTAAAGATATAAACAATCGTGTTCCTCAAGAGAAACCGAAGGAAGATATTTACTTGAAAGCTGCAAAAGAGAGTTTGCAGGAATATTTCCAAACGAGTGTGAATGTTGGGAAAAATTCAATTTCGATTCATTATGAAAATAAAGAAGATTTAAACCGTATCCTAGAGTTATTAAATCTAGTGGAAGAGGAGTAAATCTTCTTTTTTTTAACTGTTTTGTCTAAGTTTCCAAATTTTTAATATTTTGAAAGCATATTGTTTGTGACTTCTAGAGTCGTAAAATTGCGCCACTTAGTTTCATAATATGACCACTTACGGTTATTTTATTTACAGACTTTCATTAATGAACGATAATAAGGACAGAAAAGAGGAAAGATGCTATGAACCGCTATATTAAAAAACACAAAGGACTCTTTGTTGCAGCTGTATGCATAAACATAATTACTGGACTGGTGCCTGTTTATTTAGCTTATGTAATACAAGTTATTTCAGATGTTGCCTTTAATGGACACTTTGAAAGACTAATGGAAGCCTTGCTTCTATGTCTATTATTTTTAGTATATTCATTTGTATCTACATCTCTTAATTCGATTATGAAGGCAAAATATCGAAGAGTTCTAAAGGCGGATGTTTCCAA
>CAVBGZ010000004.1:30377-52033 GCA_963595075.1 Waltera intestinalis | reverse complement strand
TTAATTCGATTATGAAGGCAAAATATCGAAGAGTTCTAAAGGCGGATGTTTCCAATGATTTGTATAGTAGTTTAATGTGCCAATCGTATTCAGAATTTCAAACAAAAAGTACAGGATCTAAATTAGCTTTGTTTACCAATGATATTAAGATGGTGGATGAATCTTATTTCTTTCCGCTACTCACAATGATTGGTCAAATTATTGTTGCGATTGTGATTTTAGTGTATGTGATTCGCATTAACCTTTATGTCTGTCTGATGATGATTCTAATTGCGGTAATCACTTTGATGATTCCTAAATTTCGAGCAAAAAGAATGTCAAAATACGCAAATCAACTCTCTTCCTATGCAGAAACATACAATTCGAAACTAAAAGAGATTTTCCAAAGCTTTGATGTGATCCATGATTTTGGTGTTCTACCTTCTTTTTTGAAAAAAGGAAAACAAGTCATTTCAACGATGGAAAAAAGACAAGGCGATGTGAACGCATCGATTTCTTTAACGGGAAACTGGTCCAATTCTGTTGCGGCTACAGGACAACTTGTATATATGGTTGCGATAGGAATGATGATTTTATATGGGCACATTGATAAAATCTATTTAATGCCTGTCATTAATATTTCGAATGATTTCATTAGTGCCATATGTGAAATTTCATCTGCACTCAGCGGATTTAAATCAGTAGAAGGAGTAAGCCAGAAATTATTATCTATTATTGATGAAAATAATGAAGTAAAAGAAGTGCAAAGTTCTTGTAAAAATGGAATCACATTTGATCATGTGGACTTTGGATATAAAGATGAACTCTTATTAAAAGATTTCTCCTTCCAATTTGAAAAAGGAAAAAAATACGTCATTGTAGGGGATAGTGGATCTGGTAAATCTACGCTATTAAAAATCATATTAAATTATTATCCAATTCAAAATGGAAAAGTGAATCAAATTGACTATCATCATGTATCTGTCATTCACCAGGAAAGTCATATTTTTAATGACACCCTTAGAAATAATCTATCACTAGGAATGGAAATGGAAGATAGCCAATTAAAGAAATGTCTAGAATTTGTTGGATTAGAAGACTTTGATTTAGACCAAATCGTCAATGAAGATGGAGGTAACATTTCTGGAGGACAGCTACAAAGAATTTCCATTGCCAGAGCGATGGCCCATTTAAAAGAAGTCTTATTATGTGATGAAATTACTTCAAGTTTAGATAATACCATCGCAAGAAAAATTGAACATAATATATTAGATTTAAAAGATGAAACCATCCTTTATGTTACGCACAAACTCTATGAAGATACGCTAACTCGCTTTGATCAAATCGTAATGATGCGAAATGGAGCTATATTAGAATGTGGTACATTTAAAGAGTTAATGGACAAAAAGGAAGCGTTCTATCATCTATACACAAATCGGGAAAAGTAGAAATGCTTTTCCTTTTTATGTATAATAGACACTGTTCATGGAGAAAATTTAGACAATATAGCGCCAGGACTAGAACTTCTAGTTGACGAGGGCCAGATTTATCGAAAGATTCGGCGGATGATCTGGAGGTTGATACAACCTTTAACGATGGACAAAACCAATGTGTGAATGTTGAACAAATCCATCTGGTATCCTCCATGAAAAATAATAATATAGGAGGATTTTTTTATAATGTGTGGAATCACAGCTTACGCAGGTAAAGAATGTGCTTTACCGTTTTTAATGCAGGGTTTAGAAAAACTCGAGTACAGGGGATACGACTCAGCCGGAGTGACTTTAGTATCTTCAAAAGGCTTAGAAACCTTTAAATCCAAAGGAAGACTAAACCAATTAGAATCTATTTTATCTGAAAATGAACATTTAGAAACGACAGGAATCGGACATACAAGATGGGCAACCCATGGTGTTCCAAGTAATATGAATTCGCATCCCCATACCAATGCCAAAGATACGATTTCTATCGTTCATAATGGAATTATTGAAAACTATGCTTCTTTGAAAGAATCGTTGATTGAAAAAGGATATACATTCCAATCGCAAACCGATAGTGAAGTCATTGTTCATATGCTTGATTACTATTATTCTGGAAATATGGTAGAAGCTCTTCAAAAAACAGTATCTTATCTACAAGGAAGCTTTGCCTTATGTGTAGTATGTACGGATGATCCAGATACAGTTTTTGTGGCAAAAAAAGAAAGCCCAATGGTCTTAGGAAAAACAAGCACAGCCTCTTTTTGTGCCAGTGACATACCCGCTCTTTTAGATTACACAAAAGATATTTGTGCCCTTGAAGATGGTCAAATGGCTATTTTGAAACAAGGTGAGATTGAAGTATTTGATTTTAAAGGAAACAAAGTAGAAACCAAATGGATGCACGTTCCATATGATGCTTCAGCAGCACAAAAAGGTGGGTACGAAACATTCATGCAAAAGGAAATGCACGAACAGCCATTCGTCATTAAAGAAACCTTACGTGCACATCTAGAAAATGATTTGGATATGCCTGAATTAAAAGGGCTAGATGTAAAGAAAGTTCAACAAATTTATTATGTAGCTTGTGGAACGGCTTATCACGCAAGTTTGTATGGAGCTTATTTATTACGTTCTTGGATTGATTTACCAATCTTTACATTGGCCGCAAGCGAATTTCGATATGGAAATTATGCATTAAGTGAAAATACATTATGTATTTTTGTATCTCAATCTGGAGAAACCGCTGATACTTTGGCAGCTTTAAAACTTGCGAGAGAAAAAGGAACACAAACCATCAGCGTCACAAATGTATTGGGTTCAAGTTTAGCTCGTCTATCTGATTATGTTTTATATACGTGTGCAGGACCAGAGATTGCGGTAGCCAGTACGAAAGCTTATACGACTCAATTGGTTTTACTGGCATGTTTAAGTTTAAAACTTGCGACAGAAATTCATGTTGCACCAGACTGTAAAGATACACTCATTCAAGAATTGAAACGTATGCCAGGTGTTGTAGAAGAAATGCTTGGAAAAGAAAAAGAGATGGGTGAGTGTGCAAAATTATTGAAAACACAAAAAGATGCCTATTTTATTGGTCGACAATTGGATTATTTAAGTGTTTTAGAGGGCGCTTTAAAACTAAAAGAAGTCTCTTATGTTCATGCGGATGCCTATGTAGCTGGTGAGTTAAAACATGGACCAATCGCATTGATTGAAAAAGATACTGTAGTTGTAGCGCTAGCAACTCAACCCAGCGTAGCGTCAAAGACAATTTCTAATATATTAGAAACTGTAGCACGTGGAGCAAAAGTAATATTAATAACATCTTGCGATCAGGATGTTTCTGGATTTGAATATGTGATTCGAATTCCAAATGTGGATCCAATGCTCGCGTGTCTACCGGCAACAATTCTTCTTCAAGAATTGGCATATTATGCTGCGAAAGAAAAAGGTTGCGATGTAGATAAGCCTAGAAATTTGGCAAAATCAGTAACTGTAGAATAAAAAAGAAGGTTTTCCTCTAGATGGGAAAACCTTTATCTTTATATAGAATGATGTATTCGATGGTTTTGTCTAATCCATGAATGGATAGATATTCTAATAGATGATAGATGAGTTGATCTGTGTCTTTATGAATCAAAATTTTATTTCTACCATTTATATAGTAGTTGAGCGCACTTGAATCGGTATATTTATCTTTTTGGTAGATCATACTTGCAGCTACTCGATCACAAAACATTTCAATGACGTAGTTTGTAGGCATTTTGCAGGCATAAATACCATTAGGACCTAAGTCTAACCAATATTCCCAATGATGTTTGTTTCTGCCTTTATGGTGAAGCCATCCTAAAGAGTAGCCTTTTTCTTCTTTTTCAGCATCAATTGGAGAACGAAAACCTTGATAATAATGAAATCCAGTTTTTAATTCGATATAAGAATATTTGCTTAAATCATGGAGAAGGCCTTGTTTATAGAGGTGGCAGCGAAAACAAAGGTGAGTCACTTTGATTTTGTGTTGTGTAATTGTTTTTAAATGTCCAAGTGCTTTATTCATATTTAAAAGTATAGTAAATCCGGTTATAAAATACAAATGTTCTTGTGGGATTAACAAATTTGAATTATGTGAAAAATATACAAAAAAACTGATTTGTATGTGAAAATGTTTTCTTTTTTCTTGAAAATGTGTTTCTCAGATAGTATAATTTTAAACACATAGTGAACGAGAAATCGGGAGGAAAGAGTAATGAACACAAAAAAAATTGTTGCTGGATTAGCATCCGTTGCAATGGCATCTACTTTAGTTGCTTGTTCTTCAAGCTCATCAAGTTCAGATGCAAAAACATTAACTGTTTCAATTAACCAAAGTTTAACTGGACAGTTTACACCTCAATATGCATCAAGTGCATATGATCAATACGTTGTTAACTTATGTTATCAATCAATGTTGAAATACAACGCTGACAACGAATTAGAAACAGAATTAGCAAGTGAATTGCCAACTGTAAGTGATGATGGATTAACGGTTACTTACAAATTAAAAGAAGGCGCTAAATTCAGTGATGGAACTGAATTAACTTCAAAAGACGTTAAATTTACATTCACAACTATGGCTGACCCATCATATACAGGTGGAAATGCTGATGGTTTTGATGTAATCGAAGGATGGAAAGATTATTTCGAAGGAGATGCCAAAGAAGTTAGTGGTATCGAAACACCAGATGATTACACAGTTGTATTCCATTTAACACAACCTCAAATTGATTCAGTTGCATTATTTGGAACAATGAACATTGTAAGTTCAAACCATTTCAGTAAATATAAAAAGAATAAAACAAGTGTTATCGAAAAGAACCAAGAAGATGTTTGTGGTTCAGGTGCATATACTTTAAAAACTTATGATAAAGCAACTGGAGCTTCATTTGTTCGTAACGAAAACTTCGAAGCAGAAGATGGTGAATACCAAGTTGACCAAATCGTTATGAAGAAAACTGAAACAAGTACTGAAGTTCAAGAATTGAAGAAAGGTACTGTAGATTTAATTCCAGAAGTTATCGAAACTTCAAAAGTTAGTGAAGCAAGTCAAGATGATGGATTAAAATACAATACATATACTCGTGGTGCTGTTGGATTCGTAGCATTCAATAACAACAATGGAGCTACTGCAGACAATGCCGTTCGTAAAGCATTAATGTATGCGACTGATCGTCAAGGATTCGTTGATTCATATTATGCTTGGGATAAAAAAGCAAGTGATGAATTAAAAGAATACAAAGCAGGTTATGTACCAACTGCATTCTGGAACCCAGTATCAGTAAACTGTGGTGCCGTAGTTCGTGGTGAAGAAACTGTTGACGGATTAGAAACTTATGAATTCGATATGGATAAAGCTAACCAAATCCTTGATGAAGCTGGATGGGTTAAGAATTCAGATGGTATCCGTGAAAAAGATGGTCAAACATTAGAAGTTAAATTCTTATGTTCACAAGATAACTCAGTATTGGATACTTTCGTACCAATGGTTAAAAAGACTTGGGGAGATTTAGGCGTAGATTTAAAACAAACTACAGTTGACTTCTCTACATTATTAAGCAACATTCAAGATGATTCACATGATAGTGAATGGAACTGCTGCTTCTTAGCTACTTCATTTACTTCAAATACAGATAACACAGCTAACTCAATGTATACAAATGGAACAAGTATGGCTGTAAACAACTATGCTCGTGTTAATGATCAAACATTAGTAGATACATTAACAGCTGCTCGTCAAACTGCAAGTGATGAAGAATCTAAGACAGGTTATGTTGAAGCAATGAAGATTGCTGCTGAAGATGCTGGATATATGCCATTATATTCAGGTATGGTATTCAACTTATATAACAAGAATGTAAGTGTTAAGGGAACAGGTACATTACGTAACTGGTCTCAATCAATGGATACAATTACTATTAAGTAAGAAGAGCATTGGCACAAAGATGTGCAATTCTAGATGTTAACGAATTAGAGTGTCCGATTAACATCTGCATGGAGAACGTTAAATATTCTGTGGTTGCAGATTATTTATAAATCAAAGGGCAAGCCGTTTTAGACTTGCTCTTATATGCATTTAGTGGATAGAAAGGATCGATAACTATGCTAAAGTATGTATGTAAAAGAATTTTAGCGATGATTCCTGTTCTTTTCATCATCTCAATCGTTATTTTTGGTACGGTTAAGGCAATGCCTGGTGATGAAGTAACAGCTTACTTTGGAGCGGGTTCTAAAGTAACTCAGGAACAAAGACAACATGTTCGTGAGTTGTTAGGATTGGATAAATCGTTACCTGAACAATATGTTCGTTGGATCGGACGTATGGCTACAGGAGATTTAGGAACAAGTATTACCCTTAAAAAACCAGTGGGCCAAATTATTGGTGATTATGTATGGAACACATTCTATTTGAATGCCGTTTCACTGATCGTGGCTTTGATATTTGCCATCCCGATTGGAATTAAGCAAGCCGTAAAGAAAGGTACAGTCTTTGATAACTTCTGGACCGTATTCTCACTATTAGGTATTTCAGTACCAACGTTCTTCTTTGCGCTCGTATTGATTTTCTTCGTGGGATTAAATATTCCAGGAATGCCAATTAATGGAATGCGAGATACAATGTTGTCAGCTTTTGGATATTCTAGCATCTTCCAGGAAATTGGAGATATTGCACTTCACTCTATTTTACCTGTTATTGTATTGGCGTTTAGTTCATTTGCGTCATTCTCTCGTTATGTACGTAACTCTATGGTTGAAGTTATCAACATGGATTATGTTCGTACAGCTCGTTCAAAAGGTCTTAAAGAAAAGACAGTTATTTACAAACACGCATTTAAAAATGCTCAAATCCCATTAGTAACATTGTTAGGATTATATATTCCAACATTGTTCTCTGGTGCCGTTATTCTAGAAACAGTATTTATCTGGCCTGGAATCGGAAAAATTTTAATTGATGCGATTAACCAACGTGATAACTCTTTAGTTATGGCATGTTTGATGTTTAGTGCGTTATTAATGTTAATTGGTAACTTATTATCAGACGTATGTTATACATTGGTTGATCCACGTATCAAAGTAGAAGATTAAGGAGGGACTATAGATGGCTAAAAAAGAAGAAGTAGTTTTAGAATCTGGCGAAAAAATTGAATCTATAGGTCCTTGGGCGATTGCGTGGAGAAAATTCAAAAGCAATCCTGTTGCCATGGCAGGTTTAGTTATTTTTGTTTTAATTGTTATTGCAGTCATTGTTATACCACCATTATTGGGATATAGCGTTAATGATTATGATTTACAAAATCCAAATCAAGTTCCAGACGCTACACATTTATTAGGAACAGATAAACAAGGACGTGACTGTTTATATCGTTTATTCTTGGGTGGACGTATTTCAATCATGGTAGGTTTGATTGCGGCTATTATTACAGTAATCTTAGGATGTGTAATCGGCGGTATTTCAGGTTACTATGGTGGAAAATTAGATAACATTCTTATGCGTTTTACAGAAATCGTATATTCACTTCCATTTACACCAATGATCATTGCGGTAGCTGCCACTATGTTGTGGGTTCCACAAAGCCAAAAAATGTATACAGTAGCCGTATTGATTGGTTTATTATCTTGGCCAGGTCTTGCACGTTTAGTTCGTGGACAAATTTTAACATTACGTGAACAAGAATTTATGCAAGCTTGTGAAGCTTTAGGTATTTCGGATTTTTCTAAAATCTTTAAACATTTACTTCCAAACGTATTGTCTTTGGTCATTGTAAACGCAACTTTACAAATGGCAAGTGCAATCTTAACGGAAGCTGGTCTTTCATTCTTAGGTATGGGTGTTACAGCTCCAACTCCTTCTTGGGGTAATTTAATGAACTTAGCTCGTGACTCTTATGTTTTCCAAAACTATCCTTGGGAATGGATGCCTGCAGGTTTAATGTGTTTATTAACTGTAATTTCAATCAACTTGATTGGTGAAGGATTACGTGATGCATTTGACCCTAAGGAAATTCAATAGTTAGGAGGATACACGATGTCTGTAAATAAAAAAGTAATTCGAGTGGAAGATCTTCGCGTATACTTCCATACAAAAAAAGGGGATTCTAAAGCCGTTGATGGTAACCATTTCACAATGTATGAAAATGAAACATTAGCGATTGTAGGTGAATCTGGTTGTGGTAAATCTGTAACAGCTATGTCTATTTTAGGCTTAGTTAGTAAACCAGGTGAAATTATGCCTGGATCAAAAATTGTATATATGGGAAATGTTGAAAGAGATGAACAAGGATTAAACCTTGCCACTGCCACAGACGAAGAAATTCGTAACATTCGTGGTAATGAAATCTCTATGATTTTCCAGGAACCAATGTCAAGTTTGAACCCAGTTATTACAGTTGGGGATCAAATTATGGAAAACATCTTAACACATGAAGATGTTTCTAAAGAAGAAGCGAAAGCTCGTGCAATTGAGTTATTGGCTGAAGTTGGTATTTCTCGACCTGAAAAAGTTGTTGAGAACTATCCATTCCAATTATCTGGTGGTATGTGTCAGCGTGTTATGATTGCGATGGCCTTATCTTGTCATCCAAAATTGTTGATTGCGGATGAACCAACAACCGCATTGGACGTTACTATTCAGGCGCAAATCCTTTCTTTGATGAACAAATTAAAGAAGGAAACAGGAACAAGTATCATGTTGATTACACATGACTTAGGTGTTGTTGCCCAAGTTGCCGATAACGTTAACGTTATGTATGCTGGTAAAGTTGTTGAGACAGCTCCTGTTGAAGAATTGTTCACAAATCCAAAACATCCATACACAATTGGATTGATGAATTCTATGCCTTCACTAGCCGAAGAAGGTAAACGTTTAAGTACAATTGAAGGTAGTGTACCAAACCCATTGTACTTACCAAAAGGATGTTACTTCGCAGATCGTTGTCCTTATGCATCAGCACGTTGTAAAGAAGGTCAACCAACAGATACAAAGATCAAATCTCGTCACCATGTATGGTGTTTCAAGGTTGAAGAAGAAATGAAACAGGAGGGATAGTTATGGCAGAAAAAAGAAAAATTCTAGAAGTAAAACACTTAAAAAAATACTTCCCTCTAAAAAAAGGTAAAGTAAAAGAAGGAGATCCTTGTGTTAAGGCCGTAGATGATATCACTTTTGATTTATATGAAGGTGAAACATTAGGTCTAGTAGGTGAATCTGGATGTGGTAAATCTACTTTAGGTCGTACAATCATTCGTTTGTATGAACCAACAAGTGGTGAAGTTATCTTCGAAGGTGAAGATATTGCCAAAAAATCAAAGAAAGAAATGCGTAAATTGCGTGAAGAAATGCAATTTATCTTCCAAGATCCATATTCTTCATTAAACCCACGTATGACTGTATTTAATATTTTGGCTGAACCATTAATTGCCCATGGTAAATTTAAACGTGGTCCAGAATTGGATGCCTATGTTAAAGATTTGATGGATCGTTGTGGTCTTCCAAGCTACTACTGTTATCGTTATCCACACCAATTCTCAGGTGGACAAAGACAACGTATCGGTATTGCTCGATCATTGGCATTAGATCCTAGCTTCATCATTTGTGATGAGCCAGTAAGTGCCTTGGACGTATCTATCCAGTCACAAATTATTAACTTAATGAAGGATATGCAAGAAGAAAAGAATATTTCTTATATCTTTATTTCTCACGACTTGTCTGTTGTAAAACATATTTCAGATCGTGTAGGTGTAATGTATTTAGGAAGTATGATGGAACTTGCAGATAAGAATGAAATTTATTCAAACCCTCAACACCCTTATACAAGAGCGTTGATTGGTGCTATTCCTTTACCAGATCCTTCAAAGCGTAAGGAATTGCAAGTAATTCAGGGTGAAATTCCTTCAAACGTAAATATTCCAAGTGGATGTAAGTTCAACCCTCGTTGTCCATTCGCAAAAGATATTTGTAAAACAAAAGAACCAGAAACAAAAGAAGTGAAGCCAAACCATTTCGTTAAGTGTCACTTTGGAGGAGAATTTTAATGTCTAAACGCCCATCTATGCGTTCGATGTTAGAAAAAAAAGAAAAACAAAAGGGAAAAGAAGATCGTCTTGAAAAAGGGGATTTTCTTGCTCTTTTAATTGCTGCTGGATCTGCGTTTTGGCCTATTTTACTTGCTGGAATTGCCATTTTAGCATTGTTTATTTTAGGTTGGAATGCAATCTTTGCATAATACAGAGAAGCCGTTTGCTTCTCTATTTTTTTAGGAGCAGAATATGAAATTTAATGAGTATAAATATGAACATTTAGATGTTGAAAAACTACAAGAAACTTTAGCGAGTGTTTGTTCAAACTTAACAAACGCAAAAAGTTATGATGAATTTAAAAAAGCATTTATTAAATTAAATGATGTGAATCGTCAAATTATGACAGCACAAACTTTAGTGGAAATTCATCATACAGTAAATACACAAGATGAATTTTATGCGAAAGAAAATGATTTTTTAAATGAAATGATTCCTGTTTTACAAGAGTCTGTTGTCAATTGTAACAAGGCGATTATGCAAAGTGAATTTGTAGAAGAATTAAAGAAAGAAATCCCAGAAACATACTTTCTACAAAGAGAAATGGAAGATAAATCTTTTGATTCAAAAATCATTCCTGAAATGCAAGAAGAGAATAAATTGTGTTCAAAATATCAATCGATTGTTGCGAGTGCACAAATTGAATTCGATGGTCAAACTTATACACTTGCTGCTTTAGAAGTAAAGACAAATGATAAAGACCGAGACACTCGTAAGCGTGCTATGAAAGCCTATTGGGGATGGTATGAAGAGCATGCTGAAGAAATTGGAGATGTCTTTGATCAACTTGTAAAGGTGCGTACAAAGATGGCTAAAAAACTAGGCTATGAGAATTTCATCGAATTGGGTTACTATCGTATGCAACGTTTTGATTATAACCAAGAAGATGTTGAAAACTATCGTAAACAAGTATTGGAGGATGTAGTTCCATTTGACAATGAATTGTATGCTCGCCAACAAAAGCGTTTAGGCTATGACACTTTGCATGCCTGGGATGAAAAATATGAGTTCTTAACAGGAAATCCTACACCTAAATATGATCGTGAAGAATTGGTGAAAAGAGCTTTAAAAATGTATAAGGAATTGGATCCGAAAACAGGTGAATTTTTCCAATTTATGACTGATCATGACTTGTTGGATTTAGATGCCAAACCAGGTAAAGCTGCAGGAGGTTATTGCACATTTATTCCTAATTATGAATCTCCATTTATTTTTGCGAACTTTAATCAGACAAGTGGAGATGCGGAAGTATTAACGCATGAGGCAGGACATGCATTCCAGTGTTATTCAAGTCGAAATATTTTTCCAATTGATTGTGTATGGCCTACAAGCGAGTCTTGCGAAATTCATTCTATGTCGATGGAATTCTTCACATATCCTTGGATGAATTTATTCTTTGAAGAGGATACAGAAAAGTATTATTTTAAACATTTGGGTGGCACCGCAAAATTCTTGCCTTATGGTGTTTTAGTGGATCATTTCCAACATGAAGTGTATGCTCATCCAGAAATGACTCCTGATGAAAGAATGACGACTTGGAGAAACTTAGAAAAACAATATTTGCCACATAAGAATTATGAAGAAATTGATATATTAGAAAAAGGTGGATGGTGGATGCGCCAATTACATATTTTCATGTATCCATTCTATTATATTGATTATACTTTAGCTCAAGTTTGCGCAATGCAATTCTGGACACGTATTCAGAAAAAGGATCCAAAAGCTTTTGAAGACTATAAACACATTTGTGAAATTGGAGGAACGCTTCCATTTAAGCAAATTGTCAAAGAAGCGGGATTAAAGGTCCCTTTTGAATCTGGATGTTTAAAAGAAACGATGGCAGAAATTCGTGCTTGGTTTGAAAAGGCGGATGATTCAAAATTTTAGAAGCTGAAAAAAGCTTCTTTTTTTCTTGATTATTCATTGGTTTTTTACTAAAATACTTAGGAACCTAAGGAAGTGAAAACGTGGAAGTAGGAAGACAGATTAACAAGATTTCAAATTGTTTAAGAAGAAGATCACAAAAGACACAAGAAAAGATTGGCTTAACGAGTACACAATCTTTTGTCTTAAATTACATTATGGCAAGTCCGTCACCGGTCTATCAGAAGGATATTGAAAAAGAATTTAAGCTTCGTCCAAGTAGTGCAACACAATTGATTGGTACGATGATTGAAAATGGGTGGATACAAAGAAGAAGTTGTGCATCGGATAAACGATTAAAAGAAATTGTTTTTACGGATGCTTGTCAATATGTGAAAGAGAGTATTCATGACGAAATTTGTGAAACAGAGAAACAATTGATTCAAGGTATTTCGAAAGAAGATTTAGATGTGTTTATGAAAGTAACAGATCAAATGTTGAAGAATTTGGAGGAATAGATATGGATAATAGTGCATGGATGGTAGAAAATAAAGTATCAGAAGTCGTTAAGAAAATGGCTATACCAAGCGTCATTTCTAGCTTGGTTACGGTTGTCTATAATATGGCCGATACTTTTTTTGTCGGACAAACGCAAGATCCTTTACAGGTGGCTGCGGTAAGTCTAACAAATCCTATTTTTATCTTGTTTATGGCGGTAGCCAATATGCTTGGTATGGGAGGCAGCGCGATTGCGAGTACTGCATTAGGTAGAAAAGATGAAACAAAGGTTAAAAATGTTTCTAGTTTTGTGACGTATATCTCTTTAATTGTTGGTGTTATATTCTGCTTAATTTTATTTTTGTTTCCAGATGCTTTATTGAGTCTTTTTGGAGCTAATGCAGATACGATGGATTTGGCGAAAGGATATACTTTTTATATCGCATGGGGAGCTCCATTTATTATCTTTTCAGCAGCTGCAAGTTTTATTGTGCGTGCACAAGGCGATAGTAAAGAAGCTATGATTGGAAGCATGATTGGTACAATCATCAATATTGTCTTAGATCCAATTTTTGTTTCTGTATTTCATCAAGGGGCAGCAGGAGCTGCGATTGCGACTACATTAGGTAATATTTTGGCGAGTCTTTATTATATTTATTATTTTGAAAAGAAATCTAAAATCATGTCGATTCGTTTTAAATATTTTTCAATGAAAGTGTTTAAAAGTGTATGTTTATCAGGACTTCCTATGGCCTTGTTTTCAAGCTTAATGAGTATTTCTACAATTATTATGAATTTAATATTAGTTCAATATGGAAATAGTGCAGTAGCTGCGGTTGGTATTGTCTTTAAGGCAAACATGTTTGTAACTTTCCTACAAATGGGACTTGCGAATGGTGTCCAACCTATTTTGGGGTATTGTTACGGTAGTGGATCGCAAGAACGATTCAAAGAGGTGGAAAAATATACAAAGAAGTGCTGCTTGATTTGTGGTGTTATTTTATCGGCTGTATATATTGTATTTCGATCTCAAATTATTCAGATTTTTATCAATGATGCACAAACAATTGAATATGGAATTCCATTATTGGTAGGATATACTTTATCTGGACCTTTTATTGGATTACTATTTATGAATATGAATGTGTTACAGACTTTAAATCATCCGATGCATGCGACACTTTTATCTTTATTTAGACAAGGTTTGTTGTTTATTCCATTACTATTTATTTTTAATGCCTTATTTGGTTTTACTGGAGATGCGATTGCACAATCCGCGACAGATATCGTAACGATTGTTTTATCGATTGTATTAAGAAATAGAGTTTTACGACAAGTAGAATCAGCGATTTGATGATATACTTATTGCATGAATATTGCGTTAATTACAGGGGCAAGCAGTGGATTAGGAAAAGAATTTGTTTTACAGCTTGCGAGTGAAAAGTGTATCGATGAATTTTGGGTGGTTGCTCGAAGAAAAGAGAAGCTGATGGAGCTTCAAAAATTCACGTCGAAAAAAATAGTTCCACTTGTTTATGATTTAAGTTTGGATACAAGTTATGAAGAGATTAGTCGAAAGTTAAAACAAGAAAAGCCAAATATTACCTATTTAATTTGTGCAGCAGGCTTAGGTAAAGTAGGCCCTATTAAAGAAATGTCTATAAATCATCAACAAAACATGTTACGTCTTAATGTGGATTCAGTTGTTAAGATGACAAGAATGGCTTTAGATTATATGCATTCTGATAGTCATATTTTAGAGATTGGTTCTATCGCAGGATTTCAGCCTATGCCTTATTTTGGTGTGTATGGTGCAAGCAAGGCTTTTGTTCAAAGTTATACAAAAGCTTTGCATGAAGAAGTAAAGGATAGAGGAATCAAGGTGACTTTGGTTTGTCCTTATTGGGTTAAGGATACAGAATTCATTTCAAAGGCAGAAATTGTAGATGAACATTATACGCATTATCCTTTCGCGACAACGAAAAAGAAAGTGGTTTCACGTTCACTTCGTGCAAATGATAAAAATAGAATTGTATGTACACCGGATATTATTTCTTTTGTAGATCGAATCTTTAGTAAGATTATTCCAAATTGTTTGTATATAAAAATAATGAAATTTGTATCAAATCATTAAGAAAAGGCCTTGATTTAAAGGATAAGTGTTGATATAATCTAAACGCACTTACTTTGAGTCGACATGACTTAAGGCGGAAGGAGGATACATAACATGAAACAAGGAATTCATCCTGATTATCATAAAGTTAAATGTATCTGTACATCTTGTGGTGCAGAATTCGAAACAGGAAGCACAATCAAAGGTGATGAATTACGTGTAGATACTTGTAGTAACTGCCATCCATTCTTCACAGGTCGTCAACGTTTCGCTGCTGCTCAAGGTCGTATCGAGAAGTTTAACAAGAAATACGGAATTAAGTAGTAAAAATAATTACGGTGTCTTTAATGGCATCGTTTTTTCATATATAATAGTTTTAATTAAGAAAAGAGTGTGTTTTAGAATGATAAATAAGGCAAAGAGAATGGATTTGTTTAAACCATCTATATTTACGGAGTTGAAAATTTTGAAGACAGAATATACAAAAAGAACAGGAAATCCTACCATTGATTTTTCGGTAGGATCTCCTAATATTGCGCCAGAACCATCAATCATGAAGGCATTACAGGATGCGGTCATGGTACCTGAAAATTATAAATATGCGATCAATGAATTACCAGAAATGAAGGAAGCCATTCATGATTGGTATTTAAATCGTTATCATGTAGAACTTTCAAATAATGAAATGATTTGTTTACAAGGATCTCAAGAAGCGTTAAGTACTTTATTTTTAGCTATGTGTGATCCTGGGGATATTGTATTAGTTCCAGATCCATATTATCCAATCTTTAGTGATGGACCTAAGATTGCAGGGGCAAAAGTAGAATATATGCCTTTACTACAAGAACATGATTATTTAATTCAATTGAATGAGATTGATGAAGAAATCGCAAAAAAGGCAAAAATGATGATCGTATCTTATCCAAATAATCCGACTTGTGCTACAGCGCCCGATTCTTTTTATGAAGAATTGATTGCGTTTGCCAAGAAGTATGACATTATTGTTTTACATGATAATGCTTATAGTGAATTGGTGTTTGATGGCAAGGTTGGAAAGAGCTTTTTGTCTTTCGATGGTGCAAAAGATGTGGGAATTGAATTAAATTCATTTTCTAAAACATATGGTATGGCAGGAGCTCGACTTGGTGTTTGCGTAGGAAATCATGAAGTGATTGAATGTTACAATACCCTAAAATCAAATATGGACTATGGTATTTTCTTACCTATTCAATATGCGGGTATTGAAGCATTGCGTCATGGTGGTGCTGGTATTCATTCTACATGTCAAGCCTACCAAGATCGTAGAGATGCCTTGTGTGAAATTTTTGATACGGTAGGATGGCATATTCAAAAGAGTCCGGCCACAATGTTTGCGTGGGCAAGAATTCCAGATTCTTATGAGGATTCTAAAGCCTTCACAAAAGATTTATTGGAGAAGACAGGAGTGGTTGTTACTCCAGGTCAATCTTTTGGAAAACAAGGTGAGCGATATGTTCGTTTAGCTTTGGTTCAAGATTTAGAGGATATCAAGGAAGCGGCAAATCGTATAAAAAAATCAAAAATATTTGAATAAAGAGTGCAAAATGCACTTTTTTTTCGTATAAGAGTATATGAGGTGTGATCGATGTCAAAATGAAGATCCTAGATTATTTGCGAATGATCATGGCACTTATTATTGTTTAAAGTGTATTTCGTTTTCTAGAATGGAGGTAAACACGTTGGTTAAGCCAGTAGAACTTACTCATCGCATTTGGGTAGGTAAGCCAACTTTAAAATATGAATTGACGAAAGCACAAAAAGAGGTAAGTCATCAAATTGTTGAATATCTAGAGTCTGGAAAAGATGTATTTTTATATGCTGCCACAGGAGCAGGAAAAACAGAATGTGTATTTGAAAGCATTTGTGCATATTTAGCTTTTGGAAAGAAGGTTTGTTTCGCAATCAGTCGTAGACAAGTGGTTTTAGAGATAGCACAAAGATTAAGAATGGCCTTTCCTGAATTGAGTGTTGTTGAGGTTTGTCAGGATTATACAGATGTGACGGATGCAGATTTAATAGTGTGTACAACACATCAACTGTACCGGTATCCTTATGCGTTTGATTTATTGATTTTAGATGAATTGGATGCGTTTCCTTTTGTGGGAAATGATGTTCTTCAAAGTATTGCGAATCAGTCTTGTATTGGTCAGAAATTGTTGTTGAGTGCGACTCCGGATGATCAAAGCTTAAAAGAGATTAAGGAAGGAAAAATGAAGATGGTTACTTTGTTTCAAAGGCCACATGAACATTTATTGATTGTTCCTGAAATCAGACAAGTAAGCGTGGGGATTCAAATGATTTTAGTTGTTTATTATTGTGTCTTATTTAAAAAAGAACATAAACAAGTTTTGGTGTTTGTTCCTACAAAGAAAGAGGCAAAATATGTATCTAGTATTTTAAATTTATTTGTGAAAACTTCTTATGTGCATTCATCAAGTGAAAATCGAGATATGGTTTTGGATGGTTTCAGAAATAAAAAACAAGATGTTTTAGTTTGTACTACGCTTTTGGAGCGGGGAATCACAATTCCGAGTGTACAAGTGATTGTGTATCGAGCGAATCATTCTGTTTTTACAACGGCGAGTCTTATTCAGATTTATGGAAGGGTGGGTCGAAGCTTTAATGATCCGGATGGAAGGGGGATTTGTTTGTGCGAAAATATCAACGATTCTATCAGAGATTGTGTGAAGCAAATCGAAGCGATGAATCATTCTGCTTGTGTTGCCATGAAAAAATGAATAAAAAAAGAGATATTGATGTGTTTTTGTTTAATGATAAAAAAGTGTGTATGGATTGTTTAAATCAGATGATTGAGCATAAGAAAATTTATAAAATCAATGGGATAGAGTGGCATGTTTTGTACGAGTACAACGAATTTTTAGAAAGACTCTTTTTTCGATATAAAGAACAGAGGGATGTGGTATTAAAAGATGTATTTTTAAATGAATATCATAAGGGATTTTCCGAATATTGTGTTTGTGCATTATGTAGTAGTGAACAGAAGAGGTGCTTTAGAGGATTTGAGCCGATTCTTGATATTTTAGCGAGTATAGATGTAAAGGTTTATTCTCCTTTTTATAAAAAAGAAAATATAAAGCAGTCTTCTTTATCGGGAAAAGAGCGTAAAAAAATAGGTGATGTTTTAGCGTTAAAGAGTCTATATCCTTTGCCAAAAAAGAAAATTTTATTGGTGGATGACGTGTGTACAACGGGGTCAACTTTAATGGCGGCATGCGATTTATTGCATCCTTCAAAGGTGTTTGTGATTGCGGCGCATCCATTGTGGATTGAGGCAAATAAAGAAAACGTGGTAGTCAAAAGGGGTGTGTTTTGGTAAAATAGATGCAAAGGGGCGTAGAGTCATGGAAAAACGTAGAAGAGATGAAAATGATGAAATTTCTAAGTTATTAGATGCTTTTTCTGAAAATGAAGAGGATACTTTAGAGCAGAAAATGGATCGCTTTAATGAGGGGAAAGTGAGATCTAGAGTAGAAAAACATAAACCAGAACCAGAAATACCATTTCATATGAATGATCGAGATGATGAATTAGATAACACAGTCATTGTGGGTAGAGAGGATTTAGAGGCCGCTGATTTATCAGCTACTAAAACCGTTACTTTTGATGCGGATGAATTAAAGTCTGAAACAGAGGGAGTGAACGGAACGGTTGTGATTGATGATGATGAAATTCAATCTTTATTAGATGAAGATCGTGGTCCTGAATTAAAGCGTGAAGTGATTAAGTCAAAGAAAAAATCAAAGTCTTCAACACCTAAGAAGGCTGGATCGAATAAGAAAGTGATTTATATTCTTATGGCTGTAGTGGGTGTTGTTCTTGCTTCTTTGTTGATTTTTGGAGGAATGAAGTTATTTTCTGGATCAAGCAGTAGCGATGATAAGACAGAAGAGGTTCAAAAGAAAAATTATCAGGAATTGTTGGATTGGGCGAACAGTTATGATGATTTAACTTCAACTCAAAAAGCGGAAATCACAGATTATGAGGCAAAATATAACAGTTTGACAAAGGCACAAAAAGCTAAGATTGATGAAATTTTAGAAGGTACAACAGGTAGTAGTTTTAATGAGTTGTTGGCAAAGGCTAAAACGAGTGATACAAAGACAACGAAAAAGAACAACAATACAGAGGTTGCTGAAAAGAAGGCAAAGCTTCAAGAGAAGATTGATGATTTAAAGAAACAGCTTGAAACAGCACAGTCTGAATTGTCGAGTGCACAACAGGCTAAGAGTGATGCGCAAACACAGGTGGATAGTATTCAATCTCAAATTGATAAAAAGACTGGGGATGTGCAGACGAACTTAGAGAATGCGAAAACAGCTTTAAGTGATGCTGAAGCGGCATTAAAGACTTGCGAAGATCGTTATAATGAAATCAGTAGTAAAGATCAAGCGGATGTTACAGAGGCTGAAATGGCTGAATTAAAGGAACTATATAATCAACGTTCTACTTTACAGGCGAATGTAAAGAGTGCTCAATCGGATTATGATAAGGCACAGAGTGCATATGAAAGTTTGGATACATCGGATCTAGATAAGCAATTGTCAAAGGCACAAAGTAATTTAGATTCAGCAACTAGTGATGAGTCTACAGCTCAAAGTAAGGTGGATTCGATTAATTCACAGATTTCAAATTATCAAGGTCAATTAGACAAATTAGGCTAAACCCTTTTGGGTTAGGCCTTTTTTTTGTTTTACCTTTTATTGTGCTTGTTTTTTTGCTAGAATAGTAACGGAAAGTCTGGTGAAAACATGCGAAATGCGATTGTTTTAGCTGCTGGAAAAGGGACTCGAATGAAGTCTAACAAGAGCAAGGTGATGCATTCAATTATTGATAGGCCAATGTTAGCTTATATTATTGAGGCATTAAGAGAGGTTCATGTTGAACGTATCGTTGTTGTTGTTGGATATCAAGCGGAAAGTATTAAAGAAGCTTTTCCAGATGTAGAGTTTGCTCTACAAGAACCTCAATTGGGTTCAGGTCATGCGGTTATGCAAGCTACACAATTAAAAGATGAAGAAGGAGATACAATTGTCATCAATGGGGATGGTCCTTGTATTCAGCCTGAAACATTGGAGAAATTGTTTGAAACGAATAAAGATGCATCTTTGACACTTCTTACTTCAGTTCTTGAAGATGGTGCTCATTATGGACGTATTATTCGTGATGAGAATGGTGCGGTTACGGGTATCGTAGAGGCAAAAGATTGCAGTGAGGAACAAAAGAAAATTTGTGAAATCAATGCGGGAATGTATTGTTTCAAAAATAAGGATTTGTTTGATAATTTGAATAAATTAACGACAAATAATGCTCAACATGAGTATTATATTACAGATTTAGTTCAAATTTTGGCAGATCAAGGTAAGCTTGTAAAAGGCTATGTTGTTGAGGATCGTGATGAGGTCATGGGAATCAACGATTGTGTAGAATTACATAAGGCTTATGAATGGATGAGAAATCGTATCAATTTAAATTGGATGCGTGAAGGCGTTCAAATAGTAGACCCTTTACGTACAGTTATTGGTAAGGATGTAAAAATCGGAAAAGATGTTATTATTCATCCAAATGTAGAGCTTCTTGGAAGTACAGTTGTTGAAGACAATGTAGAGATTCTTCCAAATTCATATTTGAAGGATGCTCACGTTGAATCAAATCAAATTATCGGCCCTATGGCAGTGATTCAGTAGTATTTAAAAGTTAAATCAGAAGAAAAATAGAGGAAAGGATCAATCATGGAAAACACTATTGTATTTGCGTTATCATCTAGCGTAGAATTGGCAAAAGACATTTGTAAGGAATTAGGATTGGAATTAGGAAAGTGTGAGGTTAAACACTTTGCGGATGGAGAAATTTTAGTTGAGCTTGGAGAATCTGTTCGTGGAAAACATGTATATTTTGTACAAAGTACAAGTAAGCCTGTAAATTCAAATTTGATGGAAATCTTAATTGGTATTGATGCTTGTAAAAGAGCGAGTGCTGCAAGTATTACAGCAATCATCCCATATTTTGGATATGCTCGTCAGGATCGTAAGGCGAAACCTCGTCAGCCAATCACAGCTAAATTAGTAGCTTCATTATTAGAGAGAGCTGGAGCGGATCGTGTTGTTACTGTTGATTTGCATGCGACTCAGATTCAAGGTTATTTCGATATTCCTGCAGATGACATTACCGCAAATGGTTTAATCGCAGATTATTTTAAACATCAAACAGGTTTAGGAGATATTTGTGTTGTTTCTCCAGACCATGGTGGAGCTGTTCGTGCGCGTAATTTGGCAAATGCTTTAGGAGCACCTATTGCGATTATTGATAAACGTCGTCCAAAACCAAATGTAGCTGAGGCTATGAATTTAATTGGTGACGTAAATGGTAAGACAGCTATCATTATTGATGATATGGTTGATACAGCCGGAACATTGTGTTCAGGTATCAAAATGTTAAAAGATAAAGGTGCAAAAGCTGTTTATGCTTCTTGTTCTCATGCGATTCTTTCTGGACCTGCCATTGAACGTTTAAAAGGTGCTGGACTTGCAGGTTTTGTATGTACAAATACGATTGAGCAAACAGAAAATTTAAAAGAATACCCAGAAATGACTGTTCTTTCAATGGCACCATTATTAGCTGGATTAATTCAAGCTGTTGAAGAAAACTCTTCATTATCTGAAGTATTAGCTCACGCATTTGATGATGAATAATAAAATGGAAACATTGTTTATTGGTTATCCACCTTGTTCTACTTGTAAAAAAGCGTATCATGCTTTAGAAGATTTGGGCATTCATGCCACATATCGAAATATCAAGGAAGAAAATCCAACGGTTGAAGAGATTCAGGGCTGGCTTTCTAAAGGGGTAGAACTTAAAAAGTTATTTAACACAAGTGGCATGTTGTATCGTGAATGGAATGTAAAAGAAAAACGAGAAACATATTCACAAGATCAACTGGTTGAATTATTGGCATCCAATGGAATGTTGGTTAAAAGGCCAATCGTAATTCAAGGTGATACAATTTTAGTTGGTAATTGTGTTAAAGAATATGACAAATTAAAAAAATAGAGAGTCCAAAT
>CAVBGZ010000004.1:0-29580 GCA_963595075.1 Waltera intestinalis | reverse complement strand
TTTTTTATTTCACAGATCTTTTTAGCTACATACTCCACATACATGGGTTCATTTTCTTTTCCTCTAAATGGAACGGGTGTTAGGTATGGGGAATCGGTTTCAGTAATGATTCTTTCGATTGGGCAGGCTTCTATACATTCTGGAGCTTGTCTTGCGTTTTTAAATGTGATTGGTCCTGCAAAAGAGATCATAGAATCCATTTTTAAACATTCCATCATCGTTTCTTTACTTCCACTAAAGCAGTGAAAAATAATTTTTGTTTTGGAATATTGTTTTAGAATGTCTATACAGTCTTTTGTGGCTTCTCGCATATGAATAGAGATAGGAAGATTGTATTGGTTGGCAATTTCAATTTGTTTAATAAATAATTCTTTTTGAAGATCATTAAAACTTGTATCCCAATAATAATCGAGGCCAATTTCACCTAAACAGTCCATGTATGGTACTTGTTTAACAAGGTAATCCATTTTTTCTTGATTGATTTCTTTGGCATCACTAGGAAACCATCCAAACGCAATTTTAAAGAATGGATATTTTGACTTTAAAAGTTTCGCCCTTTCAAACTCTTCTTTTCCCGTACACATAATCATGCAGGCTGTTACTTTCTTTTCTTGGATATTTTGAATGATTTCATCAATACGAGTATATAACCTGTCACAAGTAATGTGACAATGTGAATCAGTATACATAAAACCAACCTTCTTTCTTATACGAATTATGATATCATATATTTATCGATTTAGGAGGAAAGATCCATGCGTGTAAATGTAGAACTAAATGTGAGTGATGTTGAATTTTATAATGTGATGATTGAATCTTTAAATGAAGAGGTTAAACGATATGCCAAAAAAGGTAGCGAACTTAAGGAAGGGATTCAATATAAAAAGCCATCTTCTCAAAGGAGTGGAATAGGGTCAAAGATTACGGTAACCATTAAAAAATTAATCCCGAATCAAATGTATGTAGCTTCCTTTAAAACTGCGATTGATTATACAGAAGTGAGTTATGAAATCACTAGATTAAAGGATTCAAAAATTAGAGTGACATATGAAGAAAAGTATGAGAATGTTTCGAATGATAAAATTCCTGCTTGGAGACAAAAAATGGCTGAGAAACAGTCGGCTAAAAAAACAAAGAAGATGTTAAAAGAGGTAGAAACGTTTATTTTGTCCAAAAGAGACAAATAATTAACCAATTTATCCAGTTCCATTTCTCTATTGATTTGTTTGCGTTATAACATAAGTGTAGTAAAAGCTTTAACCCAACAATATCGAAAGGAGGAATTGGATATGTTTAAGAAGTTAGGTTATTTAGCTGGAGCATCACTTATGTTAGTTCCAATGCCTCTATATGCAGCAGGAACAGGAGTTGGACCTAATCAATTGTTTACACATACTGGGTGGTTCTGCGTTGTATGTATGGCAACTATCGGTGCTGGTGTAGCAATTTGTGCAAGAAAGCATGATGATAAATAATAATAAAGAAAGATAAGGAGATTTGAATGTCTCCTTATTTTTTTGGCTTTCCTACATTTCACATAATTAGTACGAACATCACATTCTTTAACATATTTTTCATGTAATGTTTCGAAAAGACAATGTTATTCTATAAGTGCCTTAAAGATAAGGCATGAATATAAAATAAATTGATATTCATATCTCTCTCCTTTATAAATAATAATAGAAAAAGAAGTGGCTTTGAGTTTACCACTTCTTTTTTATTTCCAATTTTTGATTTTGATGTACGCCTTATCGTTGTTGTATGTTTTATTCACATTGATTTCATTATTTTTGATGGGGGCTTCACTTGAAATGGTGTAGTAGTCTGAATCCTCATCTAAAATATGAATAGATACAATATCACCTTTATCATAAGAATAAAGAACAGTCTTTTTGTCGCTGGCATATACATTTAAATCATGTGTTAATTCAATCGTTTTAATAGTATTGGCATTGTAATCTTGTCGCTCACTATCCAACTTATAATAGAAGCTGGCTGCCTTTTCTCCCCAATATGGATCAGAGGCATAATTTACATTGATGCCACTTGCTTTATCTCCAAACCAAGAACCATGATATCTTTCATCATTTGGATTGGCGTAGCCTTGTTGAAGAAAATTGTAGGCATGTTGCTGAATACATTGCTCGATAGAATCATATTGATTGGCTGCATCAGGATTTGAATCAACGGCCGCATGACCAAATAGATTGTGATATTCAATCGCATATTGACTTTGTCCAATACCACTCTCATTTAAGGCTAACGCAAACATCATGGATGCATTGATAGAATACTTTGATTGTACTGAATTAAATAAATCTCCTTGATTATATAAAATGGATTGAGAATCTAAACATGGATAGGCTGTTGCCAGTTCGTCAATTCCATATTTTTGAAGATAAGAATTATAATTCTCATTAGTAAGTGTAGAAGCGGTTCTATGAGGAACGTATTGATAGTAATTAAAATAAGGTGTATCGTTTATGGGCTTGTCATTAATTAATTTGTTAAAACTTGAATAAAAGTAATGACCATCATAAGAATAGTAGTATGTATCATCTCTTAAAAAGTCAGGAGCTATACCGATAGATATCGTATTGGCGGTGCCTGATTCAATATCGGTTGATATTGTGTGAACTAGAGATCCTTGATAAACATAATAGTAAGATATGTAAAGAGAATCACTGTATGAATAGAGGTTGACATTGTCAATGTCTGTCCATGCACATACTCCACTGATTTTAAAGTGTACCTTTTTTCCATCCAAACTTGTACCTAGATATTGAGCATCTGCACCATAGGATCCGTTTATATAACCTTCTTCATTAGAATCGTTTGTATAACTAGTATTTTCAGTGATATCTTTCGTATGAAGATTGACGATTCCAGATTTAAGTGTTAATACTTTTCCGTCCTCATTCTTGATACAGATGGACTTCTTTTTTATTGTATCCATCTTAATTTTTGCGAATAAATAATGGTGATACGTTGCCTTTGTATTTCCTGTATTCAGATTTTCTACTGTATATGTACCACTTTCTGTTATTTTCAAGCTAATAAAGCCAATCAGTAACAAAAATAGAAATAGAATGGGTAAAACCACTCTTTTTTTTACTTTTCTTCTTCTTTTCATATTATCTATTATAACAATTCTTTTAAAATATGGTATATTTAATAGGTTGAAAGGATGTCGTGATTATGGCTAAAATGGATGAACGTTTAGAAAAAATGGTTGAACGTTATCATGAAATCAATGATTTAATGATGCAAAGTGATATTGTGAGCGATCGAAAGACAATGGCAAAACTTGGTCGTGAACAAAATGAATTAACGCCCATTGTAGAGACCTATGCTGAATACAAGAAGGCGACAGAAGAATTAGAAGAAGCAAGAGAATTATCAAAAGAAGAGGATAAAGAAATTCGTGAAATGGCCCAACTTGAAGTGGAAGAGTTGGAACCAAAAATCCAAGATTATTTAGATCGATTGGAATTGTTGTTGGTACCTAAAGATCCTAATGATTCACATAATTGTATTTTGGAAATTCGTGGAGCTGCCGGTGGAGATGAAGGAAATATTTTTGCAGGTGACTTATTTAGAATGTATTCAAAGTATGCCGAGGCAAAAGGGTGGCGTATTGAAGTGATTGAAATGGAAGATAGTGAAGCGGGTGGATTTGCCCTAGTATCTTTCAAAGTAAATGGTGAAGGTGCTTATGGTACTTTAAAATTTGAATCAGGTTCTCATCGTGTTCAGCGTGTGCCAAAGACAGAATCGCAAGGTCGTATTCATACGTCTACGGCAACTGTACTTTGTATGCCAGAAGTAGAAGCTGAAGATTTTGATATTGATATGAATGATTTGGAAATTGAAACAATGCGTGCATCTGGTGCTGGAGGACAACATATCAATAAGACGGATTCAGCTGTTCGTATTGTACATAAGCCTACAGGTATTGTGGTTAAGTGTCAGGATGGTCGTAGTCAGCATGAAAACCGTGCAACCGCATTAATGACGATTCGTGCTCGTGTTTATGAAGAACGTCAAAGAGAATTAGATCAAAAGAATGAGAAAGAGCGTCGTACAAAGATTGGTACGGGAGATCGTGCTGAAAAGATTCGTACGTATAACTATCCTCAAAATCGTGTAACAGATCATCGTATAGGTTATACAGTTAATCAATTGGATCGTATTATGGATGGTCGTTTAGATGATTTAATGGCTGCACTACAGTTGGCAGACCAACAAGCTAAGATTGCTGGAGAAAAAGAATAATGAGCACATATCATGCTTTGATTCAAGAAGGAAAAGAACGTCTTTATCAAGCGGGACAAGGAGAGCAGGCAGCTCAGTTGTTGATGGTTGAATTGTGTCGTCAAAAAAATATTAATCTTTATATTTCGATGGATGAAGAGGCAGATGAACAAGTCATGACTGATTACTTGGAAGGCGTTCATCTAATGGAAAATGGAGAACCTTTAGCCTATGTTCTTGGATATGAATGTTTTTATGGCTATGACTTTATTGTCAATGAAGATGTATTGATTCCTAGACCTGAAACAGAAGAATTGGTTGGTTTAGTATTGTCTAAATTTGATGAGTATTTTCCAGATAAGAAACATGTGAATGCGTTTGATGTTGCGACAGGTTCAGGCGCGATTGGAATTACATTAAATTTAGAAGAACCAAAGATGGATGTGATCGCATCCGATATTTCTAAGGAAGCTTTGGTTGTAGCTCAAAAGAATAATGAAAAATTAGGAGCTAATGTCCAATTCATTTGTGGAAGTATGCTGGATCCATTTATTGATCGAGATCTTCATTGTGATATCTTAGTATGTAATCCACCTTACATTCCTAGTGAAGAAAAGATGGAGCATAGTGTGGTTGATTATGAACCTCATGTTGCTTTATTTGGTGGGGAAGATGGATTGAAGTTTTATCGTGATGTCTTTGAAAAAGCGCATCTTGTCTTGAATGAAAAAGCATTTCTTGCCTTTGAGATGGGATGGGATCAAGGAGAGTCTTTATCAAATTTAGCTCGTGAATATTTTAAAGATGCGACTATTACAGTGCATAAGGATATGTCTGGAAAAGATCGTATGTTGACGATTGAATTAGCGTAGAAGAGGGTAAAACCTCTTTTTTTAATATACAAAATAAAAAACGTACAAATAATGAGTACGTTTGGTTGGATATAATAAATGGGCAATATTCTAGCCGTTATCCTCGGCTTGATTTCCATCTATATTTTAAATTGAGATTTTGAATTGGTCAATGAAAAAAATAGGTTAAATTCAATACGTATTATAATTTTTCGTGTATAATAAGTTGTGGCTAATTAAAGATGGAAAGAAGGATTCGAATGATTAATAAAAATAGTCCATGTTGGTGTGGATCGGGTAAAAAATATAAACATTGCCATGAAGAATGGGATAATACAATCAATGTATTAAAACTTCAAGGAAAAATAGTTCCTGGACATAATTTAATCAAATCGGATGAAGATATAAAGTGGATTAAAAAGGCGGCTAAAATCAATAATGGTGTATTGGATTTGGTTGGTGAAAAAATATGTGCAGGCATGACAACAGAAGATATTGATAAATTGGTTTATGATTATACAACAAGTCATGGAGGCATTCCTGCTTGCCTTGGCTATGAAGGATTCCCTAAGAGTGTTTGTACATCGATTAATAACGAAATTTGTCACGGAATTCCAAGTGATAAAATCGTATTAAAAGAGGGAGATATTATAAATGTAGATTGCACGACTATTGTTCATCGCCACTTTGCGGATGCTTCAAGAATGTTCTGCATTGGACAAGTGAGTGAAGAAGCAAAACGATTGGTAGATGTCACAAAAGAGTGTTTAGAAATTGGAAAGAAAGCCGTTCGCCCTTGGGGCTATTTCGGTGATATTGGTGCAGCCATTCAAGAATATGCTCATCAAAATGGATATAGTGTCGTAACAGATTTCTGTGGCCACGGAGTAGGAAATGCATTCCATGAAGATCCATATGTTCACCATGTTGGAATTCGTAATACAGGCATGGTGATTGCGCCAGGTATGGTATTTACGATTGAACCTATGATTAATCAGGGAACAAGAGAATTATATATTGATAAACATAATGGTTGGACAGCCTATACTCGTGATGGAAAGTTGTCTGCTCAATGGGAAAATACATTATTAGTTACTGAAAATGGTATTGAAGTATTAGCGTGGTAAAGAAGTCGATGGACTTCTTTTTTATAAGGGGATGAAATCACATGACGAAGAGTATGGTGGAAGGAAATACATTAAAGCTTATATTAAGTTTTAGTATTCCTCTTTTATTAGGGAATTTATTTCAACAATTTTACAATGTTGTTGATGCAGCAATTGTTGGTCAAACACTTGGATCTAAAGCGTTGGCTGCAGTTGGAGCGAGTAGTAGCGTACAATTTTTAATTCTTGGATTTTGTATGGGGATCTGCCAAGGTTTTGCGATCCTTGTATCCCAAAGCTTTGGAGCTAAACGATATGATGATATGCAAAGATATATCTTTGTAGGAGGTATTTGGACAGCTATTGTAGCAGTTGGTGTATCTATACTTGTTGTGTTACTATGTTCTGATATTTTACATATTTTACAAGTGAATGATGAAATCTTTTCGGATGCCTACGCCTATCTAGTTGTCATTTTTGCGGGGATTCCATTTACTTTACTATATAATTACTTATCATCAATCTTGCGGGCAGTAGGAGATTCAAAAACGCCATTCTTATTCCTAGCTTTTTCTGCCATATTGAATATTGGACTTGATTTCTTCTGCATCCTTGTTTTGGGTTGGGGTTGTGCAGGCGCTGCGATTGCGACTATATTTTCTCAGGCTGTAAGTGGAATTTTATGTTTACTTCTTATTGGATATAAAGTTCCTTTGTTGCATGTTTCAAAACAAGAACGTCATTTTACTTGGTCTCATTCTTTGAAGTTATTGGCAATGGGCGTTCCAATGGGACTACAATTCTCGATAACGGCGATTGGTTCTATGGTCATGCAATCGGCAAATAATGCATTAGGAACCATCTATGTTTCTGGATTTACTTCGGGTATGCGTATTAAATCATTGATGATGTGTCCATTTGATGCTTTAGGATCTGCCGTATCTACATTCTTATCTCAGAATTATGGTGCACAAAATATAGATCGAATTCATGATGGATATAAAAAAGGAATTCTTGTTGGCGTACTTTACGGATGTTTTGCCTGTGTTATCATGGTTTTCTTTGGAAAAATTTTGAGCATGATGTTTGTGAGCCAAAATGAAGTGGATGTATTAAATGCGAGTGCACTCTATTTAAGAAGAATGGGATATTTCTATCCGGTTTTAGGCATTTTAATCACGACAAGAATGTCGATTCAAGGTTTAGGCTATTCAACAAGAGCCATGCTTGGTGGCTTTGTGGAAATGATTGCACGTTGTGTTGTTGCGTTATGTTTTGTTCCAATCTTTAAATTTGATGCGATTACTTGGGCAGATCAAAGTGCATGGGTAACTGCAACTGTTTTCTTAATTCCACTTTGGTTTATCACAATTAAATCGGTTAAGAAAAAGATACAAATAAGGTAAGAATGAAATTTCTTATCTTTTTTATTTTTTTTGGGATTTTTTCACATGAATTGCGTTTAATTATAGTAGGGATGTCAAAGTGAGTTGACACCATATATAACACCATTTATAATGGAGGTGAAATAAATGTCCAAATGGGATAAGTTGCTTAAAAAATTTCTTAATTTAGAGAATGACATTCGATTTGAAGAGATTGTAAAGATAATGAATGAATTTGGTTATGAAGTAGTTCAACCACGAAAAGGATCAAGTCATTATTCGTTTGTCTAACCTAGCTTTAATCGAATTGTGATTCCTAGACATAAGCCAATAAAGAAGGTTTATGTGAAAATGATTAAAAAAATTGTTGAAGAGGAGATGAAAAATAATGAATCAAACACTCGATTATTACATGAACCTATCGTACCGTATGGAAATTGTTGAAGATCAAGATGAGGGTGGATATGTTTTGAGTTTTCCAGATCTGCCTGGATGTATAACGTGTTCTGATTCATTATCAGATTTATACGAAATGGCTGTTGATGCGAAAAAGACATGGATTGAAGGCATGCTAGAGGATGGTAAAGAGATTCCTTTACCAAGTGATATACAGTCTTATTCAGGACAGTTTAAGCTTCGTCTTCCCAAAAGTTTGCACAAATCTTTGGCGATGCACGCAAAGGAAGAAGGCATCAGCATGAATCAATATTGCATCTATTTGTTGTCAAAAAATGATGCTCGTTAAATATAATGAATATTAATTTCTCCGAAATTTATTTTTCCTTTAATATCTAATACAGGATAACCATTTGATGATGGTTGTCCTTTTTCATTTGTTTCTCCAAAGAGTGCTCGTACATGACATTGTACATTCCATTCTTTTGGAACATACAGTTCAATTCCTGTAAAATTCGCATTGATTTCCATAGTGGCTTGGTTTTCAATATTAGCTTGATCAAAATAGATTTTGAGTTCAGAAAATTTTGAATCGACAGTTATATATTTTAAGTTAGAAGTTTGAATATATTGAATTTTTTCTCCGAACATAGAAGAAACGTTAATAGCACTATCTTGAGAATATTCAATATCTTGTGTATCCATATCAATATCGATGTGTTTCTTTTTAGGATGAAAAATCATTGATAATCCCCATGCTAAAAGCCATGTCGCAACAAATAAAAGCCATGAAATATGTTGAAAGCCTAATTCTTTTCTGAAGATATAAAACAGAATCGCAATTCCAAATAAAGGTCCATAAAAACTTCTTTCTTTGATTCCATCGATTATAATGGATAAACAAAATAATGTTCCAATAATTTTCCATAGACTTAAAGTAAAATGGATGAGTCCAAATAGATTTCCAAAAATTAAAATGGCACCAATAATACATAGAATGCCCCAAAAATAGTTCCTTTTCATAAAGTATTCCTTCTTTCCTTAAGTATTTTGTAGTACATGCGAGAAACATATACTTGTTTATGACTGTCTTGAAATGTGATTAGATGACTCGATACAGAATGGGATAATGAATATATTTTTTGAATATTCACAATCGTTGATTTTGAAATTCTTAAAAAATATTTTGGAAGAATATTTTCTAATTCATACAGTTTTTGTGAGACAGAAAACATATCCTTTTTAGTGTGCGCAAAAACCATTCCATTATCACTTTCAAAAAATAGAATAGTATTTAAATCTAGATAATATTCCGTATCTTGTTTAAAAAATTGAATTTTTGGCTTAGATTTAAATGAATCAATAAATTCCTTGATTTCATCATTATAATCCTTTGTATGAATCACAATCTCATCTTCATCGAGTGCATCATCTATTTCTACTTTAATTTTCATGGCTTCATTATTTCACAACTTTTTTGGATTGTATATAGAACAGAGTTAAGTGGTCGAAATAGAGAAGTAAGTGGTAAAAAAAAGAAGTGAAAGTCACTTCTTCGAATAGTTTTCTAGTTGTTGTTTAGATTCCATTAACCAATCGTAATTTGCTTTATCGATCATGATATGTAAATTTTCCATTAGATTGTTATAAGTTTTTTCGGACATCATGAATATATTTTGTTGTCTTTTCTTGTTACAATGACGGTTTCATTATTGTCTGTAACATCATCTATGTATGATTCTATATTATTTTTTGAATGTGAATAATTAATTGTTATCATATCAACATCTCCACTTTCTATAATAAGGAAACCATCAATTGGATGAAATCATCATAATCTTTGGCATTAAGTATCTTTTTTACATTTTCAGACTCACTTAAAATCATTGTGATCGGATCATAAATCTCATTGAATATGTATCTTTCATTCTTATTAAAACACATCATAATAACTAAGTTTACAGGATGTTCATTCCAAAGAATAGGTTTATCACTAATCAGAATATTAAGTCCTGTTTTCTTGGCATGCATTTTCATCGCATGAGGTATCGCAAAATTACCAAATGCGGTCGATGACATTTTTTCACGTTCTAACACTTCATCTTTAAAATCTGTATCAACATAGCCTAGTTTTACCAATTTCTTTACCATATAGCGAATGCACTTTTCATGATTTTCCAAGTTATTTTTCTTTTCAAATAATTCTGGAACCAATAATTCTCTTAAATGTTTTTCAAATTCATCTTTTCTTTTTTGCGCTTGAATCTCAGATATTTTATTTCTTAAATTCGCGATATCTTTATTGTTTAAAATGATATTGATATGAACGGTAGGTGTTTGAATAGGCATTGATAAAGGAATGGTCGTAATGACTAAATCTATATCACTTACTTTATTTAATTGACTTTCATCTGTAAGAATATTTGTGATTAATAAGTCATTTTCAAAGTTTTTATAGATCGTATCCGTAATCTTCGAATTTAATCCATAATAATTTGGACAATAGAGTACAGCTTTTACTTTAGACGTTAAATTCTTTTGAGTTTCTAATGCACTACCTAAATGAAAGGCAATATAGGCAATTTCATCATCGTTAATAGATACACCCGTTTTATTTTTGATGGTACGTGCTAAATTTACGGCTACATCATAAATGAGAGGACAAGACATCTTTATGCTTTCTGTTAAAGGATTTTTGCTGAAATAATTATTTCTTGAACGAACTAACAGATTTTTAATATGTAGGGCAAAACGAATTAAAAATTCTTGTTCACTCAAGTCAATGTAGTAGTACGCATTGATTTCATTGATTAAATCATGAACTAAGTTTAAACAATCTTTTCCTACAAATTGCTCTAAATTATTCGTATCGATGCTTTGGTAGTCAATATTTGTGGCACGAGAAATAATTAAAAGTGTCATTTCATAGATTTCTGCATCACTATATCGAATATGAAATTTTTCTTCTAAACGCTTCGCAAGCTCTTTTGACATTTCATATTCGTGTAAACGTACTGCAGGCATGGTATCTACATTTGTCGTATTTATATTGTTGTTTCGAATTCGATCAACCGCAATCGTGATATGTAAAACCAAATTAATCAAAGAATAATCATTCACATAATAATGGTATTTTTCAAAGATTTCTAACACTGTATTACGAATGAAATGAATATCTATACTAGTGAAAGCTTTTTGTATAGAGTCAATATTAACAAAATTAACATTGCTTTCTTTATATAAAATTGAACTTAATAATTTACGCTTGTTTTTTTCTAAACCAACACATTTAATGGTGTCACCCTTCGTTTCTAATTCCAAATCATATTTTTTAATTTTTCGTTTTACTTTATTTAATTCTACTTTCAGTGTTGACATCGAAATATACATTTCATCGCATAATTCATATAAATCTACTGAATGATTCACTTTTTCCTGAACACTTGTATTATGGTGAATCAGTTTATTGATAATAAAGTATACGCGCTCTTGTGAAGTCTGTGGTATGTGTTTATTTTCAGTGTTGAATAAAGTGAAAGCTTTAGAAACATCAACACAATAACCATCTTTTGAAGAAGATATTAAATTAGGATATTCATCATTAATTTCTTTGACATAATTTTTTATGGTCCGAACGGAAACGTTTAATGTTTCAGCAAGTTGATTTGCGGTTTTTGGCTGTGACTCTATTAATGATTTTATCAACTTTTCAGAATTCGTTCGCATGATGTATCCCCTTTCAAAACAAAGACGGTATATTGTTTCTTACTTATTATATAGTTTAAAATATTTATAATCCAACGAAAAGTTGCACGGGTATGGTGCAATTAATTATTTGCACGAGTGGTGTGCAAAAGATGAGTAGAATCCATTATTTTTTTCAAGCATAATGTCAGTGTCGACAAAGCTTATGAAAGGATGAAGAAAATGAAAAAGCTTAAAGTTTTATTAGTATGTGGATCTGGCGCAAGCTCAGGATTCATGGCTGCCAACATGCGAAAAGTGGCAAGCAAACAAGGAATGGAGATAGATATTAAAGCACGTAGTGAATCTGAAATTGAAAATTACATTGATGAAATTGATGCTTTAATGGTAGGGCCTCACTTGGCATATATTCTAGATGATATTGACGAATATACAGAGGGAAATGATGTTAAGGTTATTCTAATGAAACCTGAATATTATTCAACATTAGATGGAGAAAAAGCTCTTGCGCATTTAATGGAAGAAATGAAAAAGTAATAAAATTGGAGATTCGATTATGAAAAAAATAATGAGTTGGTTGGAAAACAGTTTTGCTCCTAAAATGAGTAAATTTGCGAATAATGCTTGGATTACAGCTCTAAAAGATACTGTAAACCAGATTATGCCACTGATTTTCTTGGGTAGTTTATTTTGTGTATTAACGCTTCCTTCAGCAATTAAAGGATTTGAATGGTGTTCGAATTTCTGGACACCATATGGATGGACAATGAGTGTAATCGGACTGATGATGGCTTTCTTATTACCTATTAACTTAATGGAAAAATTTAGAATGAGAAAAAATCGCTATTGCGCAGCAGTCGCTGGAATGATTCTATATGGTATAACGATTACACCTCAATTAACGGCAGATAAAGCCATTGGATTTAGTCATAGTGCATTTGGATCTGGTGGAATGTTTATTGCGATGATCACAAGCATTATCGTTGCGATGGTATTTAAAGGAATTGGGAAAATATCCTTCTTCAAAGAAGATAGTGCATTACCTGATTTTGTCCGTCAATGGTTTGATCAAATGCTTCCTATTGGAATTATTGTCGTAGCTGGATGGTTATTAATCAATGTTTGTGGATTTGACTTATATTTGGCAATTCAATCTATTTTTAAACCTCTACAAACGATATATTCGAATATTGGTGGTTTTGCCTTAGTTACGTTGATTTCAGTTATTCTTTATTCAATGGGAATTTCAGTTTGGATTTTAACACCTATCACAACACCTATTTTATTAGCGAATATTGAAGCCAATATTTCACAAGGTGCACATTATTTTGTTACTCCAAGCTTTAATTATGCTTATTTGACAATCGGTGGTGTTGGCTGTACTTTTAGCCTTGTTTTATTCATGACTTTCTTGGCAAAATCGAATAAATTAAAAGCATTAGGAAAGGCAACGATTATTCCATCTATCTTTAATATCAATGAACCAGTTGTTTTTGGATCTATTGTGTTTAATCCTATTTTGATGATTCCAATGTGGATTAATGGACTTGTTTCCGTATTAGTAGCTTGGTTATTTACAGTTGTGATTCCATTAGGGAAGGTTCCAGATATTCTTTATCAATTATGGTATGTACCATATCCAATTTCTACATGGATTGCGACGGGTGGTCACTTACAATCTGTGATTGTTATGTTGATTATATTTGTTGTTACAGGAGCTATTTGGTATCCATTCTTTAAAGTTTATGATAAACAATGTTTAAAGGAAGAATCTGAAGATTAAATAATATGATAAAAAGATACTTCAACAGTATTATTAAGGTCTTTTTGGCAACATTAATTATGGGATTTGGAATAGCCTTGTTCATCGCTTGTGAACTTGGCTCCGATCCCGTAACCGTCTTTTTAGATGGCTTTCATCGCAAAACAGGCATACCTGTTTCCGTAACCGATGAAATTTTAAATTTAATTATTTTGACATTCGCGTTATTATTCAATAGAAAAAAGGCGGGCATCAATACGATTGTATGTGTTTTGATTTCTGGCTTTTGTGTACAAATTCCAACAACTTTAATTGCTCCATTGAATTTAGCAGCTAAACCTTTTTATACTCGACTTATCTGGTTGTTAGTAGGACAATGTTGTTTGGCAATAGCGTATGCTTGGACTCAGACATTTAATGACGGAATTAATGCGCTAGATTGTGTGTTTTTTAAGGTGATAGAAAAAACACATGTTAAATATCATACAATTCGTATTCTTTATGATGGCACCTTTATCACAATAGGATTTTTGTTAGGAGGCGTTGTCGGAATAGGGACAATTATTTCGTTGGCAACAACAGGAGTACTTGTAGAATTTTTTAGAAATAGAATGGATACGTTTATAAATTGGACCCATAATTTTTCAGAAGGGAAGGTTAAAAAACATGGATGAAAAAGTAGTACAATCAGCAATGACGATTATTTTGCATGCAGGAGATGCAAGAGTAGCTTGTAAAGAAGCGTTAGAAGCAATTGAAAAATATGATTTTGAAGCGGCAAAAGAAAAAATGAAAGATGCACAAAAGGAAATTACGGCCGCTCATAAAGTACAAACGGATGCGATTCAAGGGGAAACGCGTGGAGAAAAGAGTGAATATTCTTTATTGTTTGCGCATGCACAAGATACATTAATGACAGTATATAGTGAAATTAATATTGCCAAACAAATGATTAAGATTTTTGAATCTTATGAAAAACGTATTTCAAAATTAGAGGGAAAATAAATAAATCAATGGAGGGCAAAATGGATAGATTAAGTAAAAAATTTCCTGAAGGCTTTTTGTGGGGAGGAGCTTTTGCGGCCAATCAATTTGAGGGAGCATATAACGAAGATGGTAAAGGGATGAGTATCGCTGATATTCATGTTTATAATACAAAGATCGATCGTTTAAAGAGTGAAACAAAAAATTATGAGTTCACAAAAAAAGAAATTGAATTTAGAATGAATGACCAGGA
Organism: Waltera intestinalis; assembly: GCA_963595075.1. Lineage (GTDB taxonomy): Bacteria > Bacillota_I > Bacilli_A > Erysipelotrichales > Erysipelotrichaceae > Holdemanella. Next base: position 14,884 of record CAVBGZ010000004.1, on the reverse strand, counting down.
TACATATTATTATCCAAAACGTAATGGAATTGATTTTTATCATACATATAAAGAAGATTTAGCTTTATTAAAAGAAATGGGAATGAATACAATTCGTACATCAATTAACTGGACACGCATCTTTCCAACAGGAGAAGAAACAGAACCAAATGAAAAGGGTCTACAATTTTATGATGATTTATTTGATGAAATGATTAAGGATGGAATGATTCCGATGGTAACCATTTCTCATTATGAAATGCCAGTCAATCTTTCTATTAAATATGGGGGATGGTACAGTAAAAAAACTTTAGAGGCCTTCGAAAGATTTGTAGACGTTATTATGGAACGTTACAAAAATAAAGTAAAATACTGGATTACATTTAACCAAATTAATTCTATGTTTGGAGAAGGATACAATAGTTTATCCATTCCTTACGATTGGACGGATGATTTTATTTCAGCAGGCTTTCAAGCGTTACACTATCAATTTGTAGCGAGTGCATACGCAAAGAAAAAAATGGACGAAATGAATACAGGTATGAAAATGGGATGCATGGTATGTAATGGTGTTTCTTATCCTGTAAATTGTGATCCAAAAGAAGTAATCGCATCTTATAAATCGAATCAAATTCAATATATGTTTTTAGATGTATTGTGTCGTGGAAAATATCCACGTTCTTTACAACGATATATGGATGAAAATAATATTCAACCATTTACTGCAACGGATGAAGAATTAAAATTAATTGAAGAGTATCCATGTGATTTCTTAACTTTCTCTTATTATGGAACCGGTGTATGTTCAAGTGATTTGAAACCGGGAGAAAGGAAGAAAAATCCATATGTAAAGGCAAACGCTTGGGGATGGATCAATGATCCAATTGGATTGCGATATGTATTAAATGAATATTATGATCGTTACCAATTGCCAATCATGATTACAGAACTTGGTTCTGGATTTGATGAAAAGCCAGATGCAGAAGGTAAAATTCATGATGAATACCGTGTTGAATATTACAGAGAACATATTGAACAGATGAAAGAAGCCATTTATGATGGGGTCGAATTACTAGGATTTTACCCTTGGGCACCTATTGATATTGTTAGTTGTACTTCAAGTGAAATGACAAAACGTTATGGATTTGTTTATGTTGACTATGATGATTTAGGTAAAGGAACAGGAAAAAGGTTAAAGAAAGATAGTTTCTATTGGTATAAACATGTGATTGAGATCAATGGAGATGAACTATAAGAGGATGTCAAAATGGCATCCTTTTTTAAAATATTGAAATAATGCACATATTTGGGATAAAAAATATTGAAAAAACGACAATTTCAGCTAGAAAAAATATTGAAAAAATGACGATTTATGACTAATATAATATTGAAAAAACGACGATTTTAAATTGGAGGCCCTATGTTTAAACGAAAAGTATACAATGAATTGTTAGAGTGGAAAGAAAAATATGCGAGTCGTTCAGCCTGTTTGTTAGAAGGAGCTAGACGAGTTGGTAAAAGTACAATTGCGATGGAATTTGCAAAAAATGAGTATGATGCTTTTATCTTTATAGATTTTTCAAATATATCCAAAGAATTATTAGATGTATTTGATGACATTTCGAGCCTAGATTTATTCTTTTTGCGTTTACAAACAGTAACAGGCATAAATTTAATAACGTCTAAATCCGTTATTGTTTTTGATGAAGTTCAATTTTTTCCTAAAGCTAGGCAAGCCATAAAGCATTTAGTAAAAGATGGAAGATATCATTATATTGAGACTGGATCATTAATCTCAATTAAAAAGAATGTAAAAGATATACTGATTCCTTCCGAAGAACATAAAATAAATGTTTTTCCTATGGATTATGAGGAATTTAATTGGGCTTTAAATATAAATACAGACATGATTAAAACGTTAGTAGGAAAAAATATTTCAATAGGAGATTCGATAAACCGTAAATTAATGCGAGATTTTCGCCTTTATATGGCAATTGGAGGTATGCCTCAAGTTATATCTACCTATCTAGAAACAAATAATCTAGAAGCAGTGGATAAAGAAAAAAGAGATATTATATCTTTGTATCAAGATGATTTAAAGAAAATAGATTCTACGGGTCGATTATCTGACATTTATGCATCTATTCCTAGTCAATTGGCATTAAAAAGAAACCGATTTAAAATAACAGAAGCCACAAAAAGTCGTAAACGATTAAGCGATGAAGAACGCTTATTTGATTTAATTGATTCTAAAATCGTTTTACCTTGTTACAATGTGACACAACCAAGTATTGCTTTGGCACAAACTCGCGATCCTGAAACTTTTAAATTGTATATATCTGACATTGGACTATTCACAACAATGATTTTTGATGGAGGAAATGGTCTATCCTCTGATATCTATAAGAAATTATTAAGTGATAATTTATCTGCAGATTTAGGCTATATGTATGAGAATGCAGTAGCACAAATCATAGTCAATAGTGGTAGAAAATTATATTACCATTCATGGAAAAAAGAAAATAGCACCCATGGTAATGAAGTTGATTTTTTGATTCTTTCAAAAAATAAAATTGTTCCGATAGAAGTGAAATCATCTGCTACAAAAAGTCATGCTTCTATAGATGAATTTTGTAAAAAGTATTCGCATGAAGTTGGACGAAGGTTTTTGTTTTCTCAAAAAGATTTTTCAAAGGACGGCATGCTTGAGCTAAAACCAATTTATGCGGTACCTTTCTTATTAGAAAATCTCTAAACAATGATATAATAGATAAGTTGAAATGAGGTAAATATACATATGGATGAAACTATTATTTCTCTAATTGCGAAAGAATTAAACATAAAAATATCGCAAGTAAAAAATACATTAGAATTATTAGAAGAAGGCGCAACCGTTCCATTTATTGCCCGATATCGTAAAGAGCGCACAAATGGATTGGATGAAGAACAAATTCGTGTGATTCAAGAAAATTATGCTTATCAAGTCAATTTGGCTAAGCGTAAGGAAGAAGTACTCGCAAGAATTGAAACACTAGGAAAATTGGATGATGAAATCATAAAAAATGTAAATGCATGTACAAAATTATCACAAGTCGAAGACATTTATCGTCCTTATAAACAAAAGAAAAAGACAAGAGCTAGTGTGGCGATTGCAAGCGGCCTACAACCTTTAGCCGATACATTTATGTCTTTTCCGCGCTATTTTAAAGAATCCGAATGCGATCAATACATCAATGAAAATGTAAAAGATAGAGCATCGGCCATTCAAGGCGCATGTGACATTATTGCTGAAAAAGTTAGTGATGATGTGGATGTTCGTAATAAAATCTTAGACTCTATGACTAATTATGGACGCATTGAAACAACAGAAAAGAAAGATCATGAAGATGATCATAAAGTCTATAAGATGTACTATGACTATTCTGAAAGAGTAAATACATTAGCCGCACACCGAGTGATGGCCATTGATCGTGGAGAAAAAGAAAAAGTATTAAATGTATCCATTTCTTTTAATGAAGAATACATTGAAAATTGGGTATGTAAAAGATTTATTCGCTACAACAATAGTGGAACAAGTGAATATATAAGAAGTGCGATATTAGATGGCTTAAAACGTTTAGCCTATCCATCTATTGAAAGAATGGTTCGTTCCGCTTTAAGTGAAAAAGCACACGAATCAAGTATCGATGTTTTCTCTATGAATCTAGAAAAATTATTACTACAACCACCTATGAAAGATAAAATCATTCTTGGATTTGATCCAGCCTTTCGTACAGGATGTAAGTTAGCTGTTATTGATGAATCTGGAAAGAAATTGACAGTCGATGTTATTTATCCGCATCAACCTAATGCTAAAGTGAAAGAATCTGAACAAAAACTAGTTCATCTATGTAATGAATATCATGTGAATTTAATTGCGATTGGTAATGGTACGGCAAGTAGGGAAAGTGAAGCCTTTGTAGCCAATACCATTAAAAAGTATTCTTTACCTGTTTCTTATACGATTGTATCTGAAGCTGGAGCTAGTGTTTATAGTGCATCAAAACTTGCGATTGAAGAATTCCCAGATTTACATGTAGAACAAAGAAGTGCCATTTCTATCGCTAGACGATTAATGGATCCTTTATCTGAATTAATTAAAATTGATCCACAATCTATTGGCGTAGGACAATACCAACATGATTTACCAACCGCAAGATTAAAAGAAAGATTGGATTTCGTTGTTGAAAAAGCCGTAAACCGAGTGGGTGTTAATATCAATACAGCTAGTGTTTCTTTATTAAAAAATGTAGCTGGTCTTAATAATGCGAGTGCCACAAGTATTGTGTCTTATCGAGAAGAAAATGGAAAAATTGAATCTCGTGCACAAATTAAAAAGATTCCTAAGATTGGTCCAAAAGCCTTTGAACAAGCGGCCGGATTCTTACGTGTTGAAGATGGAAAAGAACCTTTAGATCGTACAAGTATTCACCCTGAATCTTATAAGGCAACAAAAGTATTATTAAAAGAATTAGGCCTAACAACGCAAGATTTAGGCACACAAAAAGCTAAAGATGTGATTGGTGAATGTGATGAAAAACAATTGATGCAAGATACTGGATTAGATGCCTACACTCTAAAAGATATTTTAGATGCGATTTGTCAGCCATTAAGAGATTATCGTGATAAGTATGATGCTCCACTATTAAGAAAAGATGTATTGGAAATTGAAGATTTACATATTCACGATAAATTAGAAGGTACAGTGCGTAACGTCGTTGATTTTGGTGCTTTCGTTGATATCGGACTACATGAAGATGGCTTAGTACACATTTCTAAAATGAGTAAAAATAGAGTGAAACATCCAAGTGACATTGTGTCAGTTGGAGATATTGTAACGGTTTGGGTTTATAATATTGATCAAGAAAAACAAAAAGTACAACTTACAATGGTAAATCCAAACTAAGGGAGAATAAGATATGGTAGATATAACTACAATTATAACGCAAATGCTTATATTATTATTCTTAATGATTGTAGGGTTTGTTGGGGCAAAAAAGAATATTTTTAATGATGAAATCAATGTAGGAGCATCGAATATTCTATTAAAAATTGGTATACCAGGATTGATTTTAAGCTCTGTTAAAGATGGCTCCGTTTTAACTGGAAAAGAATTATTAAATCTTTTAATAATCTTTTTCCTATTTATGATTTTTACTGGAATTCTATCTAAATTGATTGTGGAAATTGTACATATAAAAGAAAATAAGCCTCTATGGCAATTTATGATTTTATTTACAAATGCCGGATTTATTGGAATTCCTGCAGTACAAGCTATATTAGGAAATAAAGCCATGCTTTATGCAGCACTTTTCTTATTACCATTAAATTGTTTGATGTATGGATATGGCGAAAGTCTATTTCGTAAGGGTGGATTTTCTTTTAAAAAATTTATGAATCCTCCAATGATTGCTTCCATCATTGCGTTAATTGTATGTTTATTGGATATTAAATTACCGTATCTATTAGGGCAAACATGTACCTATGTTGGAAATATGACAACGCCATTATCCATGATGGTTATTGGTGCAGGCTTAGTAAAGATGGATATAAAAGAATTATTAGACATCAAATTGTGGGGATTTACTCTTTTTAAAATGATTGTTTTACCTCTCTTTTATGCATTGATTCTATCTCTTTTCCATTTAGATTCTCTCGTTGAAAATGTGATTGTATTGATAATGTGTATGCCAGTAGCAAGTAATGCGAGTGTATATGCTCTAATGTATAAAGAGGATGCCACTTTAGCAAGTAAAGCCATATTTATGACAAGTATTGCCTGTGTAATAACGATACCTATTGTATTTATAATTCGATCCAATTTGACCTAATAACATGCAAAAAGTGCCTCAATAAAGGCACAAACTTGATTTATTCCACATAAGGATATATGATAAGGACAAAGAAAGGACGAGACGATTATGGAAAAATGGACGCAAGAACAATACGCAACTCGTTTACAAGAAATGAAACAAGAAGCGCATGATAAGATGTGGTTATACATTGAGGTAAACGCAAAAGACTTTATGAATGAGTGTGAACCTGGAGCAAAAAACTTGGCAAGTTGCTGCAAGGCAATGTTAGATGCAATGCTTGAAGGAGACGGATTTATCGTTGAGCCTAAGATTCGCACAAAAGTTGCGGGAACATTAACTATTCGTTACTATGTTGATAACTTACATCCAGGACGTAGAAAATACGCTGATGTAATGAAAGAACAACAAGGATAGTTAAATCAGTTTTAAATATTTAAAAGCTTTATATAAGCCATCATTGTCAATTTGATCTGTGACGAAGGTGGCTTTTTCTTTTACCTCATCACACCCATTTCCCATCGCAACAGAGATATCAGCATAATCTAACATCGGCAAATCATTTTCAGAATCACCCATCGCAACGGATGTATATTCATTATGAAAATAATTTTGTACAAATTCAATAGCTGTAGCCTTATTAAAATTCTTATCTGTAGCTTCTCCACCCAAATGACGGAAAGTCGTAAAAACTAAAGAATCAGGCAATTGCTTGATTAATAGTTCTTTATCTTCAATATCTTCAAAGTGAACTGAAAATTTCATAATTTGATCAAAATCATTCTCTTCCATTTTGGAAATATCAGGAAAAGATAAAAAACGGTTTCCCATACGATTGTCTGTATGAAATTGTTTCATTCTTTCTCTGTTCTTATCATTAGAAAAAGTCATATTACTTCCTTCTAAAGAAAAGCCAGCATTCATTGAATTTAATATATGAAGACATTTCTTTACAATCACTGAATCTAGAGGATGATAAAGCACTCTTTCTTTTCCAATATAAATTTCACTTCCGCTTGAAAAACAATAGCCATCAAAATCTAAATCCCATAAAGAATCAGGACACTCACAACGACTTCTTCCAGTATTCGTAAAGATTTTATGTCCATTCTTTCTAGCTTCACAAATCGCTAGTAAAGCCGAGCTAGGAATTTGTTCAAAGTGCCATAGAGTATCATCTAAATCTAAAAATATAATTTTATCCATAATCAAAACCTCATTCACTATCCTATTTTAACACAGTGATGTAAAATATAGGAAAGAAGGAAGTTAGAAGATATGAGAAAAAATGTTGTCATTACCATTTCACGACAATATGGATCAAATGGACGTGAAATAGGAAGAAAATTAGCTGAGCACTTAAATATTTCTTACTATAATAAGGAAATTATGACCCAAATCGCAAAAGATATGGGATTAGAAACGGATTTCTTTACCGATAAAAATGAAATGTTGTCATTTGAATCACGTGGTGTATTTGGTATGAAAAATATGATGGAATTAAGCGTGAATTCAAAAGTACAAGAAAAGGCCGAAGAATTTATTCAATCAATTGCCAATCAAGAAAGTGCCGTTATTGTAGGAAGATGTGCTGACTATTTTTTGAAGGATTATGATAATGTCATTTCAATCTTTTTCTATTCGGATATTGAACAACGTCTGAAATGGTCCATAGAAGAATATAAAGTTCCAATAAAACAAGCTAAAAAAATCCTTCAAGAAAAAGACAAACAAAGATCATTATTCTATGAATTTTATACCAACCAAAAATGGTCCGATCCAAAAAACTATACTTTAATGATCAATACATCTAAAATGACAACGGATGAAATTGTTGAATTATTGGCAAGCTACTACAATCAAAAAATGAGCGCTACCACTAGATAATCGTCTTTGTGATAACGCACATTCATCATTTATTCATTTTTATGAGCTCCCATAATACAGCTATAGGAAGCAAAATAATACATAAAATAATAAACATACCTAATTATCTCTTTTCACATAATAAAAAGCGGAAATTCTCCGCTTTTTCATTTTACATAAAATATGGTGTCGCAAAGTAAATTACGAAAATAACCATTAATGCCCATACTGTTGGGTGAATTTGTTTTGCACGACCTGCAGCACACATCGCAACTGTATAAACGATAAATCCACACGCAATACCATTTGAAATAGAATACATTAAAACCATCATCAATACAGTGATAAATCCAGCAGCTGCGAAGACCATATCATCCCAATCAATACCTTTTAATTGTTGAGCCATCATAACACCTACGACAATTAAAGCTGGAGCTGTAACCGCGTTTGTGACTGTGCTCAAAATTAATGGTGAGAAGAATACAGACAATAAGAATAATACACCGGCTGTACAAGCTGTTAGACCTGTACGTCCACCAACACCTACACCAGAACTTGATTCAACGAAACTTGTTACTGTACTTGTACCAACAACAGCACCAAATACTGTACCAATCGCATCAGCAAGTAAAGCTTGTTCAGCATTTTCTAATTCACCTTGTTCATTTACTAAACCGATACGGTTACCAATCGCAACCAAAGTACCTGCAGTATCGAAGAAATCTACGAATAAGAATGAGAAAATAACAACGAAAGCTGAGAATGGATTTGCGAATAATTCACCAAAACCATTAAAACAAGCACCAAAAGCACTTAATTCAAAATCAACAGAAATAATGCTTGAAGGCAAAGTTGGCATTCCGCTAAGTCCCATACAACCACCAATGATTCCTAAAATAGCTGTAATAACCATACCAACAAATACAGCAGCAGGAACATTTTTAATAACTAACGCAATCGTAATCAATAAACCGATGATTGCCAATAATACACTAGGATCTGTTAAATTTCCGATACCAACAAAAGTGGAAGAGTTCGCAATAATAATACCGGCATTCTTCAAACCAACGAATGCGATGAAGAAACCAATACCAGCACCGATTGCCAATTTTAATTGAACTGGAATCGCATTGATAATTGCCTTACGAATTCCTGTAACGGAAATAATCACAAAGATAATACCTGAAATAAATACAGCACAAAGAGCTGCAGCCCAACTGAATCCCATTTGACCACAGATTGTATACGCAAACAATGCGTTAACACCCATACCTGCAGCTAACGCAACTGGATAGTTCGCAACCAATCCCATGATAATACTAGCTACACCAGCAGATAAAGCAGTTGCCAAGAAAACAGAAGGTTTGTCCATTCCTGCATCCCCAAGAATATTAGGGTTTACACCAAGAATGTAAGCCATCGCTAAGAATGTTGTTAAACCAGCAAGAAGCTCAGTCTTAACATTAGAGCCTTTTTGACTCAACTTAAAAAATTTATCCATGTTTCTCTCCTTTTGTCTTGAATAAAAGACTTTTCTATTCTAGCACAATTCAATGCATTTGTTTAAACAAAAAGAGTAAATATATGTATATATACGGCCTTTTTTTACTTTTTTCATCGCATCTTTATACGTATCTAATTGAATTTGATATTTCTGAATCAATTCCTCTTCTTTATCTACATGATCTGTTTTAAAATCTACGATTATAATTTCATCCTCTTTATAAACAACCAAATCCATAAATCCATGGATAACTTGATTGTTCTTTTCGACAATATAACTCTGTTCAAATTGATGTTTCTCACACATCCAAGAAGAATAAAGTACATTCTCATTTAATTTGAGAATTTGATTTAAATCCGATTCATTTAAGTCATAACCATATTTCTTGGCATACAAAATACAATCTTCTTTTTGATAAGGAAAAGAACAATTCGCAACAATTTCATGAAATAAGGTACCACGAAGAGTGCCAATATTTTTTTCTAATTGAATTTTAGGCCATACTAATTTTGTCTTATTCTGACTCGCCGTCTGTGAAATAAAAGGTGTAGAAGGTAAATTATAAGTTTTAAATTCTACCTTTTCATTTGATTTTCTTTTCTTTTCTGGACGTGAGTACACTTGTCCTTTATCAAAACGAATAAAAGGAACATTCTTTTCAAGGTACGTACGCAAAAACCAACCTGTATAGCTATCATTTTCCATTAAAGTATATGTATTCATAGGTGCTGAATAAGCTTCTAAGCTTTCAATCGCATCCACAAAAATTAATTCTTTGATAGGACGAGTCGTTGCGACATAAAGAATACGCATCTCTTCTTCTAATTCATCGAGAAACTTTTTTGTTTGAAAACCCAAATGGTAAAAAGATGTATATTTAAGTTTGTAATCACTACTCAAACCATTTAATGAAATCCCTAAGAAACGATCCACTAAAACAGGCTCACTCTTTGATCTTTCTTTAGAATCATGATTTGAAAGAATGTACACAATTGGAAATTGTAAACCTTTGGATTGGTGCATCGTTTTTACTTGAACGACATCATCTTCTTTTCCATATAAAGATGTTTCTTGTGTTGTATCTTGAGTGGCATCGTTATTTAATTGCTCAATAAATCCATTTAAATCATTTTGGTTTTCATAAGAGCACGCAACCTCTAATAAATAATCTAGATTGGTTTTATCTTGATCGGTCGTATGCTCATAATAAAAGTTATTATATGCATAAATAGTACGAATCAATTCTGTGATTGGTTTATACTTTTGTTTGTATATTTCAAAAAAAGGTTTCATAAAATCTTGATCACGAATACAAGAATATAAAGATTGATTCTTCTTTTTTGTTTGACAGAATAAAGCTAAATCTGAAAAAGATACGCCGCAAAGAGGTGACATTAAACAAGCACATAAAGATATGTCATCATGAACATCTTGAATGGCGCAAAGGGCAGATGTCACAATTTGTACGGCTGCATTTGAATAAAAGCCATGATCAATGGTAATAAAGGCAGGAATGTTGTAGGATTCAAAACAGTTTTTGATTTTTTCTTGAGGAGCATGACTTCTTGTAAGGATACACATATCTTTATAAGGAATTCCTTGTTCATGCTTTGAAAGAATGTCTTGAGCAATTAAGTCAAAACGATTTTCATTATGTATCGATTTAAGTTGTGTTTTATTTCCCTCTTCATCCTTATATTCTGTATACAAGAATCGAATTGGAAATTGTGTACAACCGGATTGATTCTTTGTACCCACATTCGCATAATCTTCCTTTTCAAATTGAGTGCCCATCATATCATTAACCATGATTTTTGAATAGAAGTCATTATTAAAAGTAATAATACTTTCATTAGATCGATAGTTATCTTGAAGTAATAAAGGAGTATTATTTGAATCTTTTTTTTCTTTCCAAGCCTTCATAATACTTGGATCAGCTTGTCGAAAGCCATAAATAGACTGTTTGATGTCGCCAACACGAAATACATTGTTTTCTCTACAAAAAGAGGCGATGATCTTCTCTTGAAGTTCATTCGTATCCTGGAATTCATCGACTAGAATCATATTATATTGATTTCGAATTTCTTCTTGAATCATTGGATCTTGTAGAAGCTGATATGCGAAATGTTCCATATCATTAAAATCAATGATTTCCATTTTACTTTTTTCTTTTTGATAATAATCCTTCACTAGATTGGTAAGCTTAATAAGTGTTGAAACTAATTCTTTATGTTCTAGTAAATCCTTTAAATAAAAGTCTTCATCAAATAGCTTTGTATAAATCTTACCTTCATGATCTTTAAATGATTTTTGTTGAGATTCAATATCAACATCTCCTATTTTCTTTTTAAGCCCCACTGTTTGAAGATATAGAATAAAATGCGCTTTAAAAGAGGCGTAATCGGTGCAATTAAGACAATCCTGTAATCGTTCTTTTTTATCCACTAAATCTGCAGAATCTTCAATCCATGAAATGATGAGTTCTAAGATTTCAATCATGGCACGAGTATGATTTTTAAAATAACGCATCGTATATTCTTGAATATCAGAATCCATTGTTTCATAGGCTTTTTTCGATCTTTCAATCCAAGCATGCGCATCTTCTTCCGATTTTGAATTTAGTGTATTTAAAATAGATTGAACATATTTCTGAATTTCATCTTCTTGTTTTCCATAAGCTTGAAAGAAACGTTTTAAATTTGTATATGCCAATACATCAATGTTATTTGTAGCTTGTTGATAGGCATTATTAAAGGCAAGGTTTGTTTGAGCTGTACTTGCGGTTGTTTTTGACATTGTATAAGAAATAGGAATCTTATAGTAAAACCTTTGTACGATAGACAAACAGAAACTATCGATTGTACATATGCTTGCGGTTTCTAATAAAGCCATTTGTTGGCGAATGTATTCAGTCGGCTCTTGTTCTTTAAGTTTAGATAAAAGTCGAGCCTTCATTTCAGCAGCCGCATCATTTGTGAATGTCATAGCTAAAATGGAATCAATAGAAATCTTGTCTTTTAGAACCAATTGACAAAGTCTTTCAACTAAAACAGCTGTTTTACCACTACCTGCACTCGCACTGACAATCACATTGGTATTTCGTATATCGATGGCTTCTTGTTGAGCTTTTGAGAATTGAACAGCCATATTAATCTTCCTCCGTTTCTAGATAGGATATTCTTTCGACTTCTTGTGCTGAATTTCGGCAAACACAGGCATAGTGACAATATTTACATGCTTCCTTTTGATGTGTAGGATCTGCTTTTCCATTTGAAATATCTTCTAATAAATGATCGACAATTTCTTTCCAATCCTTTTCAAGTTTTTCTTTTGTAGGTGCATCTTTCTTATTTACAAAACAATTTTTAGGATCATCGCTATAGATGGATAAATCACTAAAAGACCATCCTTTTAATTTGCGATTTGTACTAAATTGTTGGCGCATATCTTGTTCATCGTTAGGCATGGCTTCCGGTATTTTTTTGCGATAATTGATTTTTCCATAGTCGAATTGAAGTGGCTGAGCTTGTAGAGCAATATAGAAACAGCCAACAGGGATTAAATGACTTTCTTTTTCATACGCTAAAGTATAGGTCGCAAGTTGTAGGCTGAGTCCACTTTCAAAGTCTTTAAAGGAAATATCTTTGTCGCTTGATTTATAATCAAAAATACAAAAGGAAGTGGAACTTTCATCAATACGATCAATATATCCATAAAAGTCAATCGTATAATCTTTCCAAGGAAAAGAATAAGAAAATTTATATTCTTGTTTAGAAATGGACATGTGCCATTGATTTTCAAAGTTTTTGAGTTGCTCAAAAATTAAAGTGAGTTTATTTTGAATTTCCTCAATTTGAGATAAAAAATAATTTTCTTTTGTTGGAAAAATTTTTCTCGCAAAATGAAACTCGTTAAATACATACTTTTTAATTTCATCAGAAGAAACGTTTGTATAGCTTTTTCCTTTATCTTTCGCAATAGTTTCTAAGATATGATGCAAGATGCTTCCCCACACTGTAATATCTGTGATATCTGTTTTTTCTTGTAGATATAAACCGTATTTTAAGGCATGGGAAAATGGACATCTCGCATAGTTTTCAAGTCGAGAAATGGATCCTTGAAAATGTTTGTCTTTAAAGAACAATGATTTTGCACACTTTTCATCTAAATCCATAGGAATTTCTTCCCAAGTAAAAGAATCGGCAGTAGCTATGAAATCCGCTTTTGTTTCCATCCAATTGTTCATTTCTAGGCTTGGTTCATTTGGTTTACCTTGATAATCATTTTGTGGATAAAGGACATAAAGTGTTTTAGCTAAAGATAGACAATCGAAAATTTGATTTTGTTGAGAAGAAATACGATATTCTAGACTTGGTAAGTTTGTTTTCGCAACATAACTTTCATCAAAGATACCAGATTGAAGGTTTAAATTTGGGAAGTTAGACGCATGAATTCCTGTCATAAAGACAATACTTCTAAGGTTAGAAATATCTTTTCTAGAACCAATGAGGACTCCATGAAGTTCTTTGATGGATTGAGAAGAAGCATGATGTTTTAAGTCTTGAATAAGAAGGTTTAAATCGTAGGAATCATGAATGTAATTGTGACAATTTTGTAGCTTGTTGATGCATTCATTAAAACTTGTAAGATCTTCATATGTGATATCTACATGTAAGCTTTGAATGATCTCTCCTATTTTGATAAAGTCTAACTCATCCCATAGAAAGGTATGTTCTTGTATCCAGGCAAATGTTTTTTCTTCGAGTTTTTTATAGAGTTCAAATTGAAATTCTTTGATAATTTCATTTTCTTCATAATCCAAATCTTTTAAAAAGGGTTTTAAACTTTGAAATTGATGTGGAAACAAAGAAAAGTATTGGAATACTTCATGATCTTTAGGATAGAGAGTTTGTACTAGTTTTAAAAAACTGTTTAAATCTTTTTTATACATCCAATCTAAATAGGAAATCCACTCATCTTGAATAGAAGAAGTATGAACTTGTGATAGGCATGTATAAGGAATTTTGTGGGCTTCAAAGACTTGAATCAAAGCGTTTTGTTCTTTTATATCGTTGATGGCGACAAAACAATCTTCGGCTTTATATCCATTTTCAATGATTTGATTCGCTATGATTTCCATTTGCTTACGAGTGTTGATACATGAAAAATAGTGTTTGGATTCAAGTTGTTTTTCACCTAGCCATTTAGCACCGTGTTGAATTAGAATATCAATCCAATATTGATGAATCAAAGAATATTCTTTTTTTAAAATATAGATATTTTCTAAAGAAGGGATGTTTTCTTTTACTGTTTTTGTTTGATCTTCTGAAATTGGAATGGGATAAAGACAGTCCAAAATTTCATGTAGGTCTTTTTCTTTTTGGGTTGTTGATGGAAAGTCTTTGATTTGGTACGTTTTTGATAGTTTCATAAAGTCTAGACAGGATTTTAGAAAATCATAATCCTCAATACTGGAATAGAAGGCATTTTGAATGGATAGATTTTCTAAAGCTTCTTTATATTGATAAAGAATTTCCAGTTCACTTTTGGTTTGTCCATTATAAAAAGAGGACATCCATGTTGATAGACTTAAAACTTGTATATCCGTACAATTGGATTTTTGTCTAAGAATCTCTTGATATAGGGGTAAATGTAGGTTTGCGGGCGCAAGAATTGTGCAAGA
>CAVBGZ010000003.1:0-53505 GCA_963595075.1 Waltera intestinalis | reverse complement strand
CCTTTACTTCACTATTTTTCTATATCATGTAGAATTTTTTCAATACGATTACCCTGCTCTAAACTTGTATCTTGAATAAAAATCAATTCAGGCATCTTACGTATTTTAATTTTTTTTGCGACACTAGAACGGATAAAACCTTTTGATTGGTTTAATACTTTCATTCCAGCATCATTTCTTCCTTGTTTACCTAAGAAAGTTACATAAACTTTAGCTTGTGATAAATCATTCGTACACTGAACATCAGTTACTGTCACAAAACCTAATTTTGGATTTTTTAATTCAAATTGTAAAATATGAGATATTTCTCTTTGGATCGTCATATCCATACGTTCTGTTTTTAATGACATAATTATTCTTCCACTTCTTGATCTTCGAAGGCCTCAAAAATATCATTTTCTTTAATGTCATTAAAGTTTTCAATAGTCATACCACACTCATAACCACTTAAAACTTCCTTAACATCATTTTCAAAACGACGAAGAGAACCTAGCTTACCAGTATAAACAACAATACCATCACGAATTAGACGAACTTTGCAATCACGCTTCATTTTTCCATCAGTAACCATACATCCAGCAATTGTACCAACTTTAGAAACCTTGTAAATTTGACGTACTTCAGCTTGTCCAATAACAACCTCTTCATAAACAGGCGCTAATAGACCCTTCATAGCTGCTTGTAATTCTTCCAATGCCTTGTAAATAATATTATGTAGACGAATATCTACACCTTCTTCTTCAGCTTTTTTACGAATTGCAGCAGTAGGACGAATATTGAAACCGTAAATCAAAGCATTTGATGCACTCGCAAGCAAAATATCAGATTCTGTAATTGTACCAACAGTAGATCGAATTACATTTACACGAACATTACCGTCTACCTCTAATTTTTCCATACTTGCTTTTAATGCTTCAGCAGAACCTTGAACATCCGCTTTAATTAAAACATTGATTTCTTGAACATCTCCCTCATCAATTTTCTTAGCCAAATCCTCTAAAGACATGGCACTTGAAGAATTACGTTCTTTTTCAATTTGTTTTTCTAATCTACTACCTGCGATTTCAGCTGCTTTCTTATAGTTATCATAAGACATGAATACATCACCTGCACGAGGAACTTCATTTAGACCGATAATTTCAACTGGACAACTTGGTCCTGCTGATTTAATTTCCATACCACGATCATTTGTCATCTTACGCACACGCCCATAAGCTGTACCAACAACAACACTGTCACCAGTATGCAAAGTTCCACGTTGTACTAATAAAGTCGCAACGGGTCCACGTCCTTTATCCAATTTAGCTTCAATTACTGTTCCTGAAGCATTTTGATCAGGATTTGCTTTTAATTCTTGCATATCAGCAACAAGTAACATAGTCTCTAATAAATCTTGGACTCCATCACCTTTTTTTGCAGAAATTTGAGTAAAAATTGTATCTCCACCCCATTCTTCAGGCATAATTCCAAGTTCACTCATTTCCGACATAATACGATCTGGATTAGCTCCAGGTTTATCAATTTTATTAACAGCAACAACAATTGGAACACCAGCAGCCTTGGCATGATCAATAGCTTCTTTAGTTTGAGGCATAACACCATCATCAGCAGCAACTACTATAATAACAATATCCGTTACTTGTGCACCACGAGCACGCATTGCAGTAAAAGCCTCGTGACCTGGTGTATCTAAGAAAGTAACTTTTCTTCCTTTAACCCCAACCTGATAAGCACCAATATGTTGAGTGATTCCACCAAATTCACCCTCAGTAACATTTGTTTTACGAATTGTATCTAACAACGTTGTTTTACCATGGTCAACATGCCCCATAATCGTAACAACTGGAGGACGTGAAACTAACTTAGACTCATCTTCTTCAATATTTAAAATTTGCTCTTCAATATCATCTTCTGCAACCACAATTTCTTTATGAACTTCTACATTAAATTCCATGCAAATAAGTTCAATATCTTCATCCGACAAAACAGTATTGATTGTAGACATATTTCCCATCATAAATAAGAATTTTATGATTTCAGAACTATTTTTATGTAGTAATTGAGCCAATTGGCCTACGGTTATTGGTTCACTATATGTAATTTCCTTTACAACCACGTCTTTTCTAGGTGCACTATTTTGATGAGGTGCCTTATTTCCTTTACGATTTGGTTTTTTCTTTTGCTTGTTATTGTAAGCCATCCAATCACCTATCCTTTCACTTTATTTAATATAGCTTTGGCAAAGCCATCATCTAAGATGCCAATTGCCGAAAGCTTCGAATAAGAAACATTCCCAAGTATATCTGATTCTACAATAATATAAGGAACATGATAATAAGCACATTTATCTTGGATTTTTTTCAATGTATTTTTTCCGCAAGAATCCGAAACAACAATCAATTTCGCTTTATTTTTTTGAATGCTCGAAAGCAATTGATCGCCTTTTGCTACCTTTCTTGCCTTTATACACAATTGAATTAAATTCGTTACTCTATTTATCATTTTTTATTAAGTTCTCTAGCTCTAAATAGACTTCGTCTGGAATTTCAATTTCTAAAGCCCTTTGTAAAGCTTTATTCTTTTTAGCTAAAGATAAAGTTTCTAAATTTTTAGAAATATAAGCTCCATGTCCATTTTTCTTACCAGTTACATCAATTTCAACGTTTTGTTCAGGAGTGCGAACAACACGGATCAAATCTTTTTTTGGAAACCTTTCTTGAGTTACAACACATTTTCTCATTGGAATTTTACGCATATAAACTCCTAATCATCATAATATTCATCATATTCTTCATAGTCGACATCTTCATCCCAAGCATGTTCATCTTCATATTCTTGTTCTTCGATTTCGGCTAACTCTTCTTCAGAATAAATTGGTTTCATATTTTCAAAGTTTGACTTATGAATTTCAATAGGTTTTTCTTTTTCAACAACCTCTTCTTTTTTAGGTTTTGGTTTTGATACAACCTTCTCCTCTTTCTTTGCAGCACCAGCAATAGATTCAAACTTAGAAGTATATTCTTTTACTTCAATACCTTTTTCTTTACGTTTTTCTTTTGCGATTTTAGCAGCAAGTTCCATCTCGTCTAATTCTTTTTCAGTATTTTCTTTTTCATACAAAGTTTCTTCATTACTCTCTTCAAGATGGTCAACTTCTTCATTTTCATAAGTGAAATCAATTTCATCAATATTCTCGATTTCATCAGTAGATTGTTTTAATTCATCAATCTTTTGTTGTTGTTTATAAGCACGTTCTTTCGCTTTTTCTTCTTCATACTCTTTTTGCATTTGTTCAGAAATAGCTAAATAATCAATACCTAATTCATCCATTTCACTTTGTGATTTAATATCGATTTTATGATTTGTTAATTTAACAGCTAATCGAGCATTCTTTCCACGTTTACCAATCGCTAATGATAATTGATGATCAGGAACTACAACAATCAAACCATCTTTAACATTTTCGTTAGGAATAACAGCGATACCTTCACTTGGACTTAAAGCATTTGAAATCAATTCACTAATATTATCTGACCATTCAAAAATATCAATCTTTTCACCATTTAACTCATTAATAATTGTTTGAACACGACTTCCGCGAGGTCCAATACATGCCCCAATTGGATCAATGTTCTCATTGTGTGAATAAACGGCAATTTTACATCTTTCACCAGGATCACGAGCAATCGCTTTAATTTCAATGATACCATTATAAATTTCAGGAACTTCACGTTCAAATAAACGACGAACAAAGACAGGAGTTGCACGACTAACTAAGACTTGAGCACCCTTTGTTTCTTTGTTTACTTCTGTAATTACGACCAAAATCTTTTGTCCTTCTTTGTAAGTTTCTGTAGGAATTTGTTGCGACTTTTTCATAACAGCAAATGTTTTACCAATATTTACGATCACAAATTTTTCTTCCACAGTTTCAACAGTTCCAAAAACCATTTCATCAACTTTATCGCAATATTCTTCGTAAACTTGTGCTTTTTCAGCTTCACGAATCTTTTGTTTCATAACATTTTTTGCCAAAACTACAGCAGCACGATCAAATGTCTTAAAATCTGCCTCTTCATCAATAATATCGCCAATTGCAGCGCTTGGATTGATAGCTTTTGCATCATCTAATGAAATTTGTAATTCAGAATCTTCAACTTCATCTACGACAACACGTTCATGGTAAATATGAATGATTCCCTTTACAATTTCTACACGTACAAAAGATTCTCTTCCTGTTACATCAATAACACCTGCATCATTAATACCAATATGTTTTTGATAAGCTTTTTTCAAAGCTTCCTTTAAAGCTTCTTCAACAATATCTTTAGATAATTGACGATCTGATTCAATTCCTTGCAAAGCTTTTGTTAAATTTTCAACTTTTAGTTTCATTTTTAAATATTCTCCTATACTTTTACAGCCGTTCTAATCAATCCGAGATTTTCTTTTTCAATACTAATCTTTTTTAAACGAGTCTTGTCACGATAAGAAATAACAACTTCCTTATCGTTTGCATCAATTAAATCGCCGGTTACATGATCCAAACCATCTTTTGGATTTTTGAATTTTACGAAGACATATTGACCAATAGCTCGTTGAATTTGTTCATCTGTTTTCAATTCTCTTTCAGCACCAGGTGAGCATACTTCTAACATATATTCTTTACCATACCAATCTTTGGCATCAAGCATTTCACCAATAGCATCAGAGCATGAAGCACACGTATCCAGATCCACTTGTCCATTATCTTTTTCAATAGAAATACGTAATAATGGTGTCGTTTGATTTGTAAGCCATTCTACTTCATATAAATGACATTCTTTGGATGCAAGTACTTCCTCAATCCATTCTTTTAGATTGTCCATACGATTTCTCCTTTTTTACAAAACTTAAGGAGTGGTTTGACCACTCCTTTAATTTCTATCAAGAATTTTATATCATAAAAATAGTAAAAATGCAACTAAATAATGGAGTCTGCAATTTTCATTTTCTCACGAATACTATCGCAACAAGACTTAAAAGCACTCATTTCAGAATCTGTTAAATTTAATTCAACAATTTTTTCGATTCCATTTTTTCCAACTACACATGGAACACCAGCATATACATTTGTCTGACCATATTGTCCATCTAATTTTACTGAGCATGGTATAATTTTCTTTTCATCATGTAAAACTGCATAAACATCTTCTACCACACAACATGTAATCGCATATTCTGTACATGCTTTACCATTAAAGACAACCCATCCACCTTGAATTGCTTTGTTCTGAACTTCATTTGTATCAAAATCAAATCCAGCCTCTTCTATAGTTAAACCACCAAAACGTACATTTGACCAAGAACAAATTTGACTATTCCCATGTTCTCCAAGCATATATGCACAAATAGATTTCGCATTGATTCCAGTTGTGTTCTCAAGTTGAGCAATCAAACGAGCAGTATCTAGACCTGTTCCAGTTCCAAATACTCTTCCCTCTTCTAAATTAAGTCCATTCGCAAACTCACGCGTAGTAACATCATTTGGATTGGTCGCATTTATAAAAACACCATTGAATCCACTTTTATTAATTTTTTTAACACATTCACGAATAATTGGTACAGTAAAATTTAATTCTGCATTACGATCATGTGTTTGTGTTAAAAGACTTGGATTACCTAAAGCACTAATCACAATATCACAATCCGATAGATCTGAATAAACTCCGGCTTTAACTTTTGTTTTATGTGGCAAATATAATGAAGCATCAAACATATCTTGAGCTTCTGAAGCAATTTTAGCTTCATTTATATCAATAAGAACAATTTCATCCGCAATACCCCTTAACGCAAGAGTATAAAGGATATGTGCTCCAACTCGTCCAATCCCAATAATACCAATTTTTGTCATATTCAAAAACTCCTATTTGTTATCTTCCAATTCTATATGTCTGATAATAATTGTTTTAATCAATTCAGCCGCAAGTTTTGGGTCATCGTTACAAACGATGTATTTGTATTGAGAAACCATCTTCATTTCATTACTTGCTTTTGCTAGACGTTGTTGAATAATTTCTTCCGGTTCTGTACTACGTCCTCTAATACGTCTTTCTAATTCGTCCATTGAAGGTGGAATAATGAAAATTGAAATCGCATCTGCACATTTTTCTTGTACTTGTATAGCTCCCTGTACTTCAATTTCCAACAAAACATTTTTACCTTCATCTCTTAATCGGTTTACCTCTTTTAATGGTGTCCCATAATAATTTCCAACAAATTCAGCCCACTCTAAAAGTTCGCCATCTTTTATCGCTTTTTCAAAATCTTCTCGCGTTGAAAAGAAATAGTCTTTTCCATCGATTTCACCTTTACGTGGTTTACGCGTTGTCATCGAAGTTGAATAAGCTAAATGTAATCTTTCATCTGTTTCAAAATATTTTCGAATAGTCCCTTTTCCAACACCGCTTGGGCCACTCAAAATAATCAATAAACCTCTATTCATTTTCTTGCTCTCTTTCTCTTTCCATCCATTTTACAAGCCGAATTGATGTGTGTCAATAATACATGTTATAATATAAGACATCGAAAGAAGGATGATTATGGCTATAGATGGATTATTTTTATGCAATATACAACGACAACTTCAAGAACTGACACCATGTAAGATTGGAAAAATTCAAAATATAAGTGATGAAGAAATATTATTTCATTTACACACAAGAAATCAAGGAAATCAGAAGCTTGTAATAAACGTACATTCAAACACAAATAGAATTTACATTGCGGATTACATCCCTGCTATTCAACCTGAACCTAGCAACTTTGTTATGTTACTAAGAAAGTTATGTTCACAAGGAATTATTGATTCCATCGAACAACTGGATTACGATCGAATTTTAAAAATAAACATGACATGCCGTAATGAATTTCAAGATATTATAAAATATTCTTTATATGTTGAACTTATGGGAAAATACGCCAATATCATATTGGTAAAAGATGGCATCATACAAGATTCATTAAAAAGAATTCCGGTATATGAAAACGCAAAACGTTTTATTCATCCTGGTGCAAAGTATATTCGTCCAGCACAACCAAAAAAAAAGAATCCATTTGAAATTAAGGAGATTGATTTAGACCAAAGTCTCGTTTATCAAATATATGGATTTTCTCCGATATTATCTAATGAGTTTATCTATCGTATTCATAATGGTCAAAAATATGAAGACATTCTTAAAGAACTTATTCAATCAAATACATTATATAAATATAAAAAAGAATTCCATTGTTTAAAACTGTCACACCTACAAGAAGAACCTAAAAC
Source organism: Waltera intestinalis (assembly GCA_963595075.1). GTDB lineage: Bacteria > Bacillota_I > Bacilli_A > Erysipelotrichales > Erysipelotrichaceae > Holdemanella. The sequence continues at coordinate 46,199 of CAVBGZ010000003.1, read as the reverse complement.
ATACACCATTATGCAAGGGTTAAACCATCTTTACGAAGAGGATGAACAAAAGAAAAGAATTAAAGAACAATTCGGAAATCTTATTCGAATCGTAGAAAAAGAAAAAAATAAACACATCAAAAAGAAGCCAAAATTAGAAAAAAGTTTAGAAGACGCACAAGATTATGAAAAATATAAAGAATATGGAGATTTAATCTTTGCGTACATGTACACCATTGAAAAGAAGCCAAATATTACGCTGACTCGTTTTGAAGATAATGAAGAGATTTCAATCCCTATTGATATGCGCTATGATTTAAAAACAAACGCAAATCTGTATTATAAAAAATATCATAAACTAAAACGTAGTATACTTATTTTAAAAGAACAAATACAACAATGTGATGAAGATATACAATACTTTTCTCAGTTAGAAGAACAACTCACTCATTGCACAATAGAAGATGCCGGTGAAATTCGAGAAGAACTTATAAAGCAACATTTAATCATTGAAAAGAAAACAAATAGAAAGAAAAAGAAAAATAAGCCAAATATTCTTCATTTACAAATGGATAATGCTGAAATTTACGTTGGAAAAAATAATCTTCAAAATAATTACATCACACATCAACTCTCAAGAAAAAATGATTTATGGTTTCATGTCAAAGACTATCATGGATCTCATGTACTATTAAAATCCAATGAAGTTAATGAATCCAAAATTCGATTATGTGCTAATTTAGCTGCTTATTTTTCAAAAGGAAGAAATTCAAGTTCTGTTCCTGTAGATTATTGTCCTGTTTCACAATTAAAAAAAGTTCCAGGCTCTAAAATTGGATTTGTGACAATGAAATCCTATAAAACAATTTATATTGATCCAGATGAAAAAGAAATATTACATATAATCAACCAACACAAAATAAAATAAGAGGAATGACTAAACATTCCTCCATTTTTTTATCCTTTAACTTCTACAGTAGAACCATCAGGTCCTGGTGTATTTTTTAAATAGTCAATAATTTCTTGACGCTTATCTGGTTTACAAGGCTTACAAGCAATATGATCCATATCTTTAGAAACCAATGCTTCTGCCATACCAGAACATCCTGGGAATCCACATCCACCACAGTTATAACCTGGTAATAGTGAAGTTACAGTTTCAACACGTTCATCTGCTTCCACCTTTAAGTATTTGTCAGCAATACCCAATCCTAGACCTAGTAAAGCACCTAGAACAAGCATCATGATTACCGCAATAACAACCATTTTTATTCTCCCTTCATTTCATTATGTACAGGATTATTTGTACAACCAAAATCTTTACATCCATCACAATCAGCATGTAAATCCTCGCAGCCTTCTGGCTTTGGAGTTTTCTTATTCATCAAATATAAAATAATATAAATCGCAACAAGTAATCCAAAAAACAAGATTGCATATAAATATTTCATTATACAATTCCTGTAAAGCAAGAAAATGCCATAGCCATAATAGCTGCAACAATAAGAGCGATTGGATTACCTACAAAAGATTTTGGAACATCACTCAATTCCAATCTTTCACGAATTGTAGAGAAAATAAATAAAACAAGGGCAAAACCTAAAGGTGTACCAATTGAATATACAAGCATTTGACCAAAATTATATCCGTTTGTGATATTCACTAAACAAACATTCAATACAACACAGTTTGTTGTGATCAAAGGCAAATAAACACCTAATGATTTATATAAAGCTGGACTCGTTTTCTTAATAAACATTTCGGTTAATTGCACCAAAGAAGCAATAACTAAAATGAAAGTAATTAGATCCATGAATTCAAGTCCTAATGGTACAAGAACTAAATAATACAATGCATAAGTAACTAAAGCGGCAACAACAATAACGAATACGACCGCAATACCCATACCTAAAGCTGAGCTTTTCTTTTTAGAAACACCCATGAATGGGCACATACCTAAAAATTGTGTCAAGATTACGTTGTTAATTAAAACACTCGTAACCAATAAAGCCATTAATTCACCCATATTACTTTGCCTCCTTTGCAGCAGCTTCTTCTTTAGCTGTTACATGTTGTTTATATGCACCAATGGCAGCTGCTAAACAAGCAAATGTAATAAATGCACCTACACTAGAACCAAATAAACTAATTGTAAAATCTTCTGGAATAATATTTAAGTTCAACCAAACTTGTGCTTCGTTGAATGGATTTACGATTTTGATAGCACCTGTTGACAATAATTCACGAATAAATGACATTGCAAGTACAGCCAAAGTATAACCTAATCCCATTCCTAAACCATCAAGAGCTGAATCTAAAGGTCCATTTTTACTCGCAAAAGCTTCTGCACGACCTAAGATAATACAGTTAACAACAATCAATGGAATAAATACACCCAAACTCGTATTTAAACTAGGTGCATAAGCCTCAATCAACATTTGAATAATCTTAACCAATGTTGCGATAATAACAATATATACTGGAATACGAATTTCATCAGGAGTAATATTTCTAACCAAAGAAATGATTACGTTTGACATAATTAAAACGATAATAACACTAGCACCCATACCAATTGCGTTGTTTACAGAAGTTGTGATAGCTAATGTCGAACAAATACCTAAAAATAGTGAGAATACTGGGTTATCTTTAATCAATCCAGCTTTAAAATTTTCAAATCGATTCATTCTGATAACCTCCTAATCTAATTCATCCATTAGAGAACATGCTTCGTTAATACCATTTACAACTGGTGTACTTGATACTGTAGCACCAGAAATAGTATCCAATTCGCCAGAAGCATCTTTTCCCTCTAAACTCTTTTTAAATGGTTCATCAAGAACTTGACTACCTAAACCTTTTGTATCGCCATTACTGATAGCATTAAACTTATCAATTTTTTTCGTATCTTTATCAATAGATACCAAGAATGTAGTACCGTCTTTATAACCAGAAACGCTCATATTAAAAATATATACGTTTTTATATGAATATACTTTTTGAACAGTCTTTGAATCAAAACTTGTATCCACTTGTTTAAATTCATCTTCACTCGCATCTGGATACATCGCAAGTAAGGATTCCTTTTCTTGTTTTGCATTATTTTCAGCGATAATTGGTGAAGTTAATTGATTTGCGAATGCCAATGCACCACCAGCAACAGCAGAAACGATAGCCAAGAATAAAGCTAAATGCACAATTTTATTCATAGTACTACCTCCTGAACTACAGGTTCACTACATGCAACTGAATCAACCTTTTCAATTGAACCTGCTGCATAAAAGCTAATTGCCAAACCAATAATAGCTAAACAAATAAAACCAATTCTAGATTTTTTAACTAAATCAAGTTGTTTTCCATCAAAAATACTTTCAATCCATGGAGTAAACATATTCATTAATAAAATAGAATATAAACAACCTTCAGGTAAGTTCGCTTTTAAACGAATTAATACAGTAATAATAGCTGCACCCATCGCAAACATAACTCTACCACTAGCACTTGTAGGACTTGTAACAGGATCTGTAAGCATAAATACACCACCAAATACAACTCCACCAGTAACTAAATGAAGAACTGGATACCAAATAAATCCAGGAACACCATGATATGAATCAATACCAGTCAACAAAGCTACAACAGCCGTTAACACAAAAATTGTTCCAAGATAAACAACAGGTACTCTCCAATCAATGATTTGTCGAATCGATAAAATAACGCCCATAATCAAAATCAAAATAGTAAATGTTTCACCAATTGCACCAGCATAAGTTCCTAATGCAAGTCCAGCAAAACCTCCAAATTGATCAAGGAAAGTATCTAAAACAGCCGCATTACTTGGTAACCAATGATAAGTTGTTGCCATAACTGTAGTTGGCGTAGCACTTGTAATAATATTTGTACTTACTCCAGTAAATGCTGCAAAAATAACAGCACGACCAACAGCAGCTGGGTTAAAAATATTTTGACCAAAACCACCGAACAATAATTTACCAAAAATAATCGCAAATGCAGTCGCTACAATAACTGCATAAGGAGTCATTGTTACAGGGACCATTAAAGTAATAATAATAGCTGTAACCCATCCAAAAGAATTTTTTAAGAAAGACTTAATTTCTTTCTTCATAATTTTTGCGAACAAACATTCACAAATTAAAGTTGTTATTAAAGAACAAGCCAATAAAAGAACAGCCTGCAAAGCAACGTTTGCACCATATGCAACACCATAATATACGCAAGCAACCACGAACACAACGCATAAACTTAAAGTTAATTCAGCCATAATACGTTGTGTAGACAAAGTGTTCTTAATGCTTGGACTTACATGAAAAGTAAATTTCATATTGATCCTCCCTATTTCTTCTTCATCATCACAATACGTTTTGCCTTACGTACATTTTCAGTTACATCAATGTGACTTGGACAAATATAAGTACACATTCCACATTCAATACAACTCATAACTCCACGTTTAGACATTTCATCAACATCATTTGCTTTTAACGCAGCAGTAATACGAACGGGTTGTAAACCACTAGGACAATGATCACTACATTTTCCACAGCGTAAACAAGCAATCGCATCATCTTTTGCAGCAGGTAAAACCGTAATCGCATTCATTGCACGATCAACGACAAACATATCATTAACGATTGTTTTTCCCATCATTGGACCACCAGCAATCAAACGTACTTCTTCTGCTGTGTAACCTCCACAAGCCTCAATAATTTCGCTAACAGGCATTCCAACAGGAACACAAACATTATGTGGTTCTTTTACACACTCTCCACTAATTGTAAGATTTTTTTGAGTGATTGCTTCACCTTTCTCAAAAGCACGAGCAATCGCAATCGCACTTGATGCATTACCAATAATGGCACCAGCCTCTGCAGGTAAACCACCATATTCTTTATGTAAAACTTCTCGAACTAACACACGTTCCCAACCCATTGGATAAACATCTGGAACCGGTCTTACTTCAATACCATCTGCACCATTTAAAGCACTTTTTACCTTTTCAATTAAATCCGGGTGACTTTCCTTGATACAGATGTAGACAGTTTTTGCGTCTGCCATCTTTTTCATGATTGCTGCACCAGTAACTAAATCTTGTGCATTATTCATAATTGAACGATAATCCGCAGTAATATATGGTTCACATTCAACGGCATTAATTAAGACATAATCAACTCCGTCTGGTTTTAAATATTTAACATATGTAGGAAAACCAGCTCCTCCTAAACCAACAATTCCAGCGTTTTTAACAAAATCGACACACTCCTCACGTGTAGCTGTTTTGTAATCTAATGGTTCAAATGATTGAATTTTAGTTTGTTTAAAATCGCACTCGATTACCATATGATTTTGAGGACGCAAAGAATTATGCATTCTCTTTACAATTCCTTTATAAGTACCAGAAACGCTTGAATAAATTGGCACATAAAAGCCAGATTTTGTTTCTGCTAACTTCGTACCAACCTCAACAGTACTTCCCTCTTCAACTAACACATCAAAATCTAATGTTCTACCCGCAACCAAAGGAATATACACTTCCTTTGAAGGCATAAGTTCTAATAAATCAGACTTTTCTGTCAGCTCTTTTTTTCCAGGAATATGTTGTCGCATTGGTCCTAAAAATAGTGACATATACATCCTACCTCCCATTTATACTTGATAATCATATCCCTAATTGAATTCAAGTTCAAGTGAATTCACACAATTTAACCATATTGTCTATTTTTATTATATTTACAAAAAAATTATTAAAACATATAATAATTCTATGCGTAAATCAAAAGAAAATACAAAAATATGGCTTATCATTTCAATTTGTTTCCTATTATTACTAAGTTCAATCTATTCATATACACAAAGTAATAAACAACAAAAATCAGACGAATTATCTGTAACCCTAACAAATGTAGGATTTGATACTCCCATCACATTAAGTGCAACATGTTCACAAAAGGAATTTAGTACATATACAAAAATAGTGAAGAAAATGTTTAAAGAAAATAATAAACGTTTTGATCAATATCATGAATATGAAGGAGTAAACAATGTATATACGCTAAATCATGAAGCTTACATACATCCAGTAGAAGTTGATGATACGTTGCTTGATTGTTTAAAGCTAGCAATGCAAATGCAAAATCAAAATTCTCAATTTAATATTAGCCAAGGAAAATTATTAAGTTTGTGGCATGATGCTAGAGAAGAAACACAAATACCTCCAACCGATGATGAAATTCATGAAGCAATGCAACATAGTGATATAAATAACATCATTATCAATGGAAACTTCATTTCATTTACAGATTCCGAATTATCGATTGACTTAGGAGGAATTGCCAAAGGCTATACGGCCCAACTTGTTAAAGAAAAACTAAATAAAGCTGGACTAACAAACGGATATATTAATGCTGGTGGTAACGTTGTCTTGCTTGGACAAAAAGAAGATAAGACATCATGGAAAATCGGAATTCAATCTCCAAATTCATCTCAAGCTTTAATACAATATGAAACAAATAAAGCCACATGCTTAGTAACAAGTGGTGATTATCAAAGATATTTTACTTATAAGAAAAAAAGATATTCTCATATTATTGATCCAGTTACTGGATATCCTGCACAATATATGCATAGTGTAACTGTCATAACTAAGGATTCAGGTATTGCGGATGCTTTAAGTACAACTCTGTTTTGTATGAGTATAGAAGATGGTATGGCATATATTGAATCTTTAGACTTCAAAGTGGATGCCATATGGATTGTGGATAAAGATACCGACTATCAAGCTTCTTTAGAAACAGATACATATAAAATCATTACAACGGATCATATAAAAAATAAGGTAACCCTTGCTTCATAAGGATTACCTTTTCTTTTTAGATTTTTAATGCGTTATCACAACGATAGCATAAACCATCTTCATGAGTTGATTCTGTATAGTTCCAACAACGTGGGCATTTACATCCATGTGCTTTTTCAACTTTCACTTCAACTTCATCACCCGTAACAATATTTGTATAAGAAACAATAAACCATTGACTTAACGCTTTACCCAATTTTTCATTAAATAAATCTTGTAAATCTTGCGGTAAAGTTAATGTCAAACTTGCTTCCTGATTTGATTTAATCATCTTTTCACTACGAGCTTCTTCCAACGCTTTTAAAACCTTGGTACGAACTTCTAACATCTTTTTATTTGATTCTTTCACAGATTCTGCATTCGCATACTCTTCTACGACAGGATACTCTGTATTATGAACCGATTTTTCACTATCATCATTAAAGTGTGACCAAACTTCTTCACATGTATATACTAAGAATGGTGCCCATAAACGTACAAGCTTATCTGCACAAGTCCAATATACGCTTTGAACTTGACGTCTTCTTAATGCATCTTTATCTTCACAATATAAGATATCTTTTGTGAAATCACAATAATAAGAACTCAATTCATTAACCATAAAGTTCATTAAAGCTTTATTGGCAGCCAAATAATCATATTCTAATACATCTTCACGAACTTCTTTTACTAAATCATTCAATTTAACTAAGATGTATTGATCGATTTCCGTTAATTCTTCATAAGACTTCATATCTTTTTTAGGATCAAAATCTTCTGGATTTACATTTCCTAATAAGAATCTAAATGTATTACGAATCTTACGATATTGATCAGATACTTGCTTAACATTTGCAGGTCCAAGCTTTAAATCTTGTTTAAAATCACTCGTCATTGCCCATAAACGGAATACATCTGCACCATTCACATTAATGATATCCATTGGATTTACAACATTTCCAAGTGATTTTGACATTTTTTCACCCTTAGAATCCACTACATATCCATGTGACAATACTTCTTTATATGGTGCTGTTCCATTTACAGCTGTAGAAACAATTAAACTACTATTAAACCAACCACGATATTGGTCACTTCCTTCAAAATACAAATCACAAGGATAATCGTATCCACGAGCTTCTAATTCTCGCCAAGAAGATCCAGAATCAAACCAAACATCCATAATATCTGTTTCTTTTGTGAAGATTCCATTTGGAGATTTTTCATTTGTATAGCCTTCAGGAAGTAAGTCTTTAGCTTCTCTTTCAAACCAAACATTTGATCCATATTCTTCAAATAATTCAGCCACATGATCAAATACTTCTTTCTCCATAATTGGAGTATGATCTTCACAATAGAAAATTGGAATAGGAACGCCCCAAAGTCTTTGTCGTGAAATACACCAGTCTCCACGATCTTGAATCATATTGTGCATACGTTTTTGACCAAAACTATTATGCCAAACAACATGATTATCAATTTGATCTAATAACTCTTCTTTAATTTTATCAATAGAACAGAACCATTGTTTAACAGCTCTAAAAATAACTTTTTTCTTTAAACGATCATCATGAGGGTAACTATGGGTAATACTTTCTACCGCTAATAAACAGCCTTGTTCATTCATATCATGAATAATAGCTTTTGAACAATCTTCAAAGAACATTCCTTCATATTTACCAGCTTCATTATTCATATGTCCAGTAGAATCCACTGTATTAATAGGTGGAATACCATATTTAGCACATACCATAAAGTCATCAAGACCATGACCACCGGCAGTATGTACAACACCAGTACCATCTTCATCTGTAACATGGTTACCTAATAATGTAGGGCATTCTTTATCTAATACTACATGATGATACGTAATACCTTCTAGTTCTTTTCCTTTAAATGTACGTAAAACACCTAAATTTTCAAGTTCAAATTTTTCTAATAATTTATCTACAAATTTAGATAAGACAATTAATTTACCTTTCTTTGTTTGTACTTCAGAATATTCAAGACGTTCATTTAAACAAACAGCCTCATTACTAGGTATTGTCCATGGAGTTGTTGTCCAAATTACAAAATAATCATCTGAATCTAAAACACCTTTTCCATCCGCGATTTGGAATGCTAGATAAATAGTCGCATCTTTTACGTCACGATAAACAATTTCTGAATCTGCAACAGCTGTTTCATTAAATGGTGACCAATAAACAGGTTTTAATCCTTGGAAAATCAATCCATCTAAAGCCATTTTTGAAAAGTTACGAATCTGACGCGCTTCGAATTCTTTTGTTAATGTAATATATGGATGATCATAGTCTGCAATCTGTCCTAAACGTTTTTCTGTTTCCATTTGTTGGGCAATCTGTTCATGTGCGTATTCATCACATTTTTTTCTAAATTCAGCAGCAGATAGTTTTTTACGATCAACACCTAATTTTTGAATCGCATTTTCAATAGGTAATCCGTGTGTATCCCATCCTGGAAAGAATGGTGTGTAATAGCCACTCATCGCATGAGTACGGTTGATAAAATCCTTAATGACACGGTTCATGGCAGTACCTGCATGAAGATTACCATTAGCATAAGGAGGACCATCATGTAAAATAAACGATTTTTGTCCTTCGTGATGTTTCAATAAATCTTGATAATAGTTGTTTTCTTGCCATTGCTTTAAAATTCCTGGCTCTTTTTTTGTTAAATTTCCTCGCATTTCAAAATCAGTCTTTGGCATGTGAAGAGTTTCTTTGTAATCCATAAAATCTCCTTTCAATAAAAAAAACGCCCTATAAAAGGACGCTATTAAACACGTGGTACCACCTTAATTCATAGTTAAACTATGCACTTTACTGGATAACGGTCAGTCCGAGCCAAATTACTACATTTTCATAAGGCTAGCTCAAAAGGGATACCTAAATCTTTATTCATACAACTTTTTCACCAAACGGTTGCTCTCTAAAATCATAATCAATAAAGGCGTGTCTTTATCTTAGCTATACATATTGATCAAACAACAAAACAAGTCTTCCCTTTTTTGTGTTAGATATGACTTCAACAAAACGGAAACGTCCTGTTTTTCTGATTGAAACAAAATCATTATTGCACAATTGAACATTTTGTTCAAGTACGACATCATTAACTTTTACTAAACCCGAATGAATCTTCTTCATGGCTTCGCTTCTTGAACAATGAGATAGTTGTGCAACAACACTATCGAGTCTTAAACTGGATGATAAAATTGTGATTGGTTTTGTGTTCTTCTTATCGATCGTAAAATCCGAACAGTATTCAAATTGAATAGTAATTCTTGCGATGAATGTACAATTATCTATCAAATATTGAGCAATTCTACCTTTGCAAAAAATATAAATATCATCATCCTGAACAATTAAATCCCCTAATACATTTCTTTCAATGCCCGTATGCAACAAACTGCCTAAGACATCTGAATGATTTAATTTTTTGAATTTAGAATTATAGTGTGCATGTAAACAGACACAATCACTATAAAATTCTTCATATTCAGATATAAAGCATGCGATTTTTCTTTCCGCATTCTCATATCCTCCATCAAAATATACATTCATATTTTTTGGAATCATTTGTTTTAAAATATTTTGTTCAGGAATTGTTAAAAAATAGGTCATATACGACCTATTCCGTTTTTGAAAATGTCGTATAACATCTTCCATTTGCGAAATAAATACTTCATGACCTATTTTATATGAGCTCATTTAATTATTCCTTAATTAATCTTCGTCTTCAAAATCATCAGGACTGCCTAATGAAATTGTTCCTTGTACACCAATTTCTGCTGGAGAACACAAAATAACGTTTTGACCAATTTTTTGAATTTTACCATCTAAAGCGTAGACAACACCAGTTAAGAAATCAATTGTACGTTGTGCATAGTCACGATCTAATTTATGTAAATTAACAACTACAGCACGACCTTCTTTTAAGCGTTGTCCAACTTCTTCAGCTTCTCCAAAGCTTCTAGGTTCAAATAAAACCATCTTTGTATTTGTGTTTAAAGTAGATGCATTTGTACGAGCTTTTGGTCTCTCGTAACGACTTTGAGGTTCTACTTCTTCTACCTTTTCAGCTTGTGGAGCTTCAACATAATCTTCATCATCTTCAATTGGAGCAACGAAGTCTTTGACTTTATCCATAAATCCCATGGGAAAAACCTCCTTAACGGATTAATTATAACACATATCCTAAATTTGAAAAGAAAGAAATAAAGAAAACATGCCGAAGCATGTTTCTTGTCTATTCAGTTTCGATTAATCCGTATCCACCATCATTACGTTTGTAACAAACGGCAATTTTATTTGTTTCATCATCTGTGTAAATGAAGAAATCATGTCCTAACAAATCCATCTTCATAATAGCTTCATCCAAACTCATTTCCTTTGGAACGATAGATTTTGTACGAACAACTTCGTCTTCTTCTGTATCCTCATCGAATAATTCATGGTCAATAAATGCTTCAGATAAAGAATCTTTATTTTTACGTGTTAAACGTGTTTTTTGTCTACGAATCTGATCCTCTAATTTATCTACAACTTTATCAATCGCTGCATATAAATCATCATCTACAACTTCTGCACGCAAGATTGCATAATGTGTAGGAATCGTAACTTCAATTTTTTGCTTTGTAGGATATGTACGAACCAATACGCTTGCTACATCATCCTCATTAATAATGAAGTACTTTGTTAAAACATCAAGTTTTTTGTTAATTTTCTCTGCAATACCTTCTGTAACAGTGATGTTTTTTCCAACAATTTTAATTTTCATAATTATGTACCTCCTAGTTAATTACTACTTCTGGCTAAATTATAACACTCAATAATTGTTTTCTCTACTTTAAACAATTGTGGCCAAATATATAACCAATTCGGACATATTCTATTGACAATACATTTATAGAAATAATCTATAGAAAATGTTTTCATTTTTATGGTTGCATTTTACATAAGTCTATTGTATAGTTGTTTCAGGTGATAAACATGAGAACAAATTCACAATATTTTTACTTTTACTTTAAATAGCCCTGAAAAAAGCCATCGAAAATTATGGTTGTTTTTATCAGGGCATTAAAAAGCATTAACACTTAAAAGTTGATGCTTTTTTTGTTACTCACCAAACATAGAAAGAAGGATATAAAATTATGATTATTACACTAAAGAAAAACGCACCCAAACATGATATTGATAAATTAATGAATAAATTCGAAAAAATGAATTTACATGTTACCCTCATCCAAGGAACGAATTATAACGTTTTCGGATTAGTTGGAGATACAAGTATTGTGGATGAAAAAAGTGTTTTAGCCAACCCAATCGTATATAATGTGCAAAGAGTTGCACAACCTTATAAATTGGCGAACCGCATGTTCCATCCTGAAGATACAATTGTCGATGTAAATGGAATTAAAATAGGCGGTAAAAAAATCGTGATGATTGGTGGACCTTGTTCTGTTGAAGGCGAAGAACAAATTTGTCGAATTGCCAAAGAAGTAAAGGATGCTGGTGCTGACATGCTTAGAGGCGGAGCTTATAAGCCAAGAACAAGTCCTTATGCATTCCAAGGTATGGGTACTGCTGGAATTAAGGCCATGGTAAAAGCAAGAGAAAAAACAAATCTTCCAATTGTTTCAGAGCTAATGAGTGCAGATCATCTTGATGAATTTATTGAATATGTAGATATTATTCAAATTGGCGCTCGTAATATGCAAAATTTTGATTTATTAAAAGCAGTGGGAAAAACAAAAAAACCAATTTTATTGAAGCGTGGAATGAGTGCAACCATTCAAGAATGGATCATGGCTGCTGAATATATTATGTCCGAAGGAAATCCAAATGTCATTTTCTGCGAAAGAGGTATTCGTACATTTGAAACGTATACTCGAAACACACTCGATTTAAGTGTAGTACCAATCATCAAAGAAAGAACACACCTTCCTATTATTATTGATCCAAGTCATGCTGCCGGTGATTATCGATTAATTGAATCCCTTTCACTTGCCGCTATTGCTGCTGGTGCTGATGGATTGATTATTGAAGTTCATGATGATCCAGAAAACGCTTGGAGTGATGGTGCGCAAAGCCTTAAGCCAAAACGCTATGCAGATTTGATTCAAAAAGGAAAAGCCATCGCAAAAGTTATTGGACGAGAGCTATAAACCAGATATGATTTCTGGTTTTTTTATGTTAAAATCTCTCTGGTGATAAAAATGAACAATCCCTTCCCTTTTTCAAATGATAATAAAAGGTATTATACAATTAATTACTATTTCAAAAAAAAGTACAATTCAAAAGTTGCAAAAATTCCATTAAATGCAGGATTTACATGTCCAAACCGTGATGGCACAAAAGGAACTGGAGGATGCACTTTTTGTTCGAGCATGGGATCAGGAGATAGTATTCTTTGTTTTGATGAAAGTCTAAAAAAACAATATGACGAAGGTCTTTTACGCATGCAAAAAAAATGGCCCCATTGTTTGGGCTTTGCTTACTTTCAATCTTACTCAAATACATACGCAGATTTAACTGTTTTAAAAAAAATATATGATCCCTTTCTACAAAATCCAGATATAAAAGGAATATGTATCGCTACTCGTGCAGATTGTTTAAATGATGATATTATACAATATTTAAATACATCAAATAAAGAAATATGGTTAGAGCTAGGTTTACAAAGCATTCACGAAAAGACTATGGAAAGATGCAATCGAAAACATTCCACAAAGCTTGTTTTTGATTGGGTTGATAAGCTAAAAAACACTAACATAAAAACCTGTATTCATATCATTAATGGTTTACCTTATGAAACAAAAGAAGATATGCTAGAAACTGTTAAAGAAATAGCTAAACATAAGCCAGATGGCATCAAAATCCATATGCTTCATTTAATTAAAGGTACACAAATGGCAAAAGAATATGAACAAAATCCATTTCACATCCTCACTTTAGAAGAATATGTTGATATCGTCGTATCTCAGCTTGAACTTCTTCCTCAAAATTGCATCATTGAAAGATTAACTGGTGATGGTCTGGCAAAAGATTTGATTGAACCAAAATGGACAATCAAAAAAACAATAGTTGTTAATGAAATTGATAAACTTATGGTAAAAAGAAATACGTGGCAAGGCAAAAAGGCTTAACCACGTATTTTTCTTTATTTCAAATTTAAACAATAGTAATTTTTCTTACCACGACGAAGAATCACATATTGATCAACATACGTTTGACTTTCATCAATCAATAAATTTTCATCATTCACCTTAACACCATTTAAGCTAATTGAATTTCCTTTGATCCATTCACGAGCTTCACGTCTTGAAGAAGCAATCTTTGTATTTACCATTACATCAATTAATTTTTGATCTTTTTCTACATCGATTTTATCCATATTTTTAACTGCATCTAATCGTTGTGATTCATCTAAATCAGCAAGTTGTCCTCTAAATAATGCATTTGTAATCTTTAATGCAGAATCCAAACCTTCTTGACCATGTAAATCACGAACAACTTCACTCGCTAATGCTTTTTGTGCTTCACGACGCCCTGCATCTTCATTTAAAGAAACTTCTAGTGCATCAATTTCTTCTTTAGATAAGAATGTCAATTTCTTTAAATATTCAATAACCTTACGATCATCTGTATTAAATAAGAATTGATATAATTCATAAGGAGATGTTTTAGAAGCATCCAACCATACAGTTCCCGTTTCACTCTTACCAAATTTAGTTCCATCTGCCTTTGTGATTAATGGCATAGTTAAACCATAACATTTAACATCCGCGCCACATACTTTACGAATCAATTCAAGCCCAGATGTAATATTACCCCATTGATCTTGTCCGCCAAGTTGCATCGTACAATTTTTAGTCTTATATAAAGTTAAGAAGTCTAAAGATTGTAAGATCATATAAGAAAATTCTGTATAACTAATACCTGAATCTAAACGTTTTTTTACCGTTTCCTTATTCAACATATAATTCACATTGAATAATTTTCCATAATCTCTTAAAAAATCAATGATCGTAATATCTTTTGTCCAATCCAAGTTATTTACCATTTCAAATCCAAACAATTTAGAAATTTGTTTATGTAAAGCATCATAGTTTGATTTTAATACTTCTGGAGTCAACATATTTCTTTCTCCAGTCGCTTTAGGATCACCAATAAATCCTGTTGCTCCACCAACTAACATAATAGGATGATGCCCATGTTTTTCCAAACGTTTAGCCATTAATAAAGATGAATAATGCCCAATATGTAAACTATCAGCCGTAGGATCAGTTCCAATATAAAAAGTCACTTCTCCATTATTAATTACATCTTCAACCTCATCACTTGTAACATTATCAACCAATCCACGCCATTTTAATTCTTCAAATAAATTCATATTCTCCTCCATAACAATAAAAAAAATCGCCCTAATAAGGACGATTCAATCGCGGTACCACCTTACTTCATACAAAAAATGTATGCACTCAAACCTTTAACGCAGGTATACGTCTAAAAGAAGCTCCAAGCTGTATTCCACAAGCCCTATAAAAACTTTTCACCAACCAGTTTCTCTCTACCTATAAAATTCTTGTGTACTATGTCTCTTCATTGCCCTTAAATATTAACAAATCTAAAACTAATTTACAACATGTTTAAAACGATTATACAAATTAAATATAAAAGGTTTACACGGTAATATAAAATTACCAATATACTCATGCACTACTGCATTAAAGCCTCGTTTAAAATCAAAAACGCCATATCCTTCTTGACCTTTTTCAAAATAGCCACTTATGCCATAAAAATTATATGTAGAATAATTTAAATCAATGGCCTCTTGAATAACATACCACTGTAATGCATATGGACCTTTAAAGTTTTTATATTTTTCATCAGAACCACTTGATAAATAGTATACTTCCCCTTTATAAAATAAGAACATGGCAGCAGCTAAAGGAAGTTGACTCGGATACTCTTTTTGAATCTCTTGAGCAGCCGACTCCCTTTTATATAAAGATTCTAAATTTTGAGTTGCCACCTTCAAACGGCTTAAAGAATTTTTTGAATAAGGATTCTCTGCTAAAACTTCATTCGCCTTATCAATCACTTCTTTTTCTTTTTTTATGTTTATTTGTATAGACTCAACATATTCTTCAACATCTAAATAAGCCAAATAAACTTTAACATTTTCTTTAAAACAATCATATTCACTTTCAAAGAAGTCTAAAGAAAATGTATCATAATGTTGTTTTTCACCAGATAAATTCACTAAATCTTTTAAAAGAAATAATTCATCACGATTCAATTGTCGAATTTTTACATTATTCTTTAGTGAATTCTTTATATTCTGTCTTGTTTTGGAAATAAAGCTTTTAAAAACATCATCTTTACTCTTATCCCTTAAATCTAAAACAGATACGTAACGACATTCCTTAGACAAATCATATCCGACCTTCAAAGGTAATTGTAGAAAACCTGCATTTTTTAAATGATCAACAACATCAAAGTTATTAAAACCACCTTCAACAACAGATCCATTCGAATCACGTTCTTGAAGAATAATGGCCGGATCCATTTCCATATATACTACATTTTGTTTTTTTAAATAATCCTTGATTAAAGAAGTAATATCTTTTAATGAGGAATCATTATGATAATCCATAATAATTCCTCTCGGTATATAACAATATTTAAATACTTTCATTAAAGGGATAATGCATAGCATCGCAGAAGCGACAACAGTTTCATGATCCATCACTTGAATAAATTCAACTTCCCATCCATTTGAACTCAGTTTTTGAGCCTGCATAGGAGATTGTAAAAAATCCACATGAGATAATGTATTTAAATATTCATTGTACTGTTGAATATTTATTTTTTTAATATTCATCTACACACCTAGTTCGCTACAATATTAACGACTTTTCCCTTAACAACAATAACCTTGCGAACTGTTTTGCCTTCAAGTTGACGTTTTACTGTATCAAGCTCCATAGCTTTTGCTTCTAAAACATCATCTGCAGTACCGACTGGGACCTCAAACTTACCACGAACTTTTCCATTCACTTGGCAAACAACCATAACGTTATCTTCTTTTAACATAGCTTCATCATAAGTAGGCCATTGTACATAAGTAATTGAATCTTCAAAGCCAAATACTGTATTCCAAATCTCTTCACCTAAATGAGGAGCAAAACAAGCAAACATTTGTACAAAGCCATGCGCATAAGGACGATAGATTGTCTTTGTTTTATAACACTCGTTAATGAAAATCATCATTTGAGAGATAGCTGTATTCATATTTAATGTATCAATATCATTTGACACCTTTTTAACAGTCGCATGATATACCTTATCTAATTTATGATCATTCTCATCTGTATATTCAGCCACTTCATCAAAGAATCGATACACACGATCCAACCATTTACGAGTACCATCAAGTCCAGTCGTAGACCAAGGTAAAGCGGCTTCTAAAGGTCCCATAAACATTTCGTAAACACGCAATGCATCTGCACCATGACTCTTAACGATATCATCTGGATTAATGACATTTCCACGTGATTTAGACATTTTTTCACCATTAGAACCCAAAATCATACCTTGATGGAACAATTTTTGGAATGGTTCCTTACAAGCAACAGCCCCACAATCATATAAAACTTTATGCCAGAAACGAGCATACAATAGGTGAAGAACGGCATGCTCAGCTCCACCAACATATAAATCAACAGGTAACCAATGTTTCAATAATTCAGGATCACCAATCGCCTTATCATTTTTTGGATCTATAAATCGAATATAATACCAGCAAGATCCGGCCCATTGAGGCATTGTATTTGTTTCACGAGTACCTTTAACACCATCAATCTCAACATTTAAGAAATCAGGACAATGTGCCAAAGGAGATTCACCAGAATCACTTGGCTTAAAATTACTTGTAGCAGGAAGCTCTAATGGTAATTCATCAATATCTTGTGTACGCATAGTTCCATCTTCCATATGAATAATTGGAATAGGTTCACCCCAATAACGTTGTCTTGAGAATAACCAGTCACGAAGCTTATATGTTGTTTTAGCTTGTCCACAATGATTTTCTTCCAACCAAGCCAACATCTTTTGAATGGCTTCTTCTTTGTTTAAACCATTTAACCATTCTGAATTAATATGAAGACCATCTTGTGTATACGCTTCTTTTTCAATATCTCCACCTTCAAGAACTTGAATAATATCGATGCCAAATTTCTTTGCGAACTCATAATCACGTGTATCATGAGCAGGAACAGCCATAATTGCACCTGTACCATAACTTGCCAATACATAATCACTGATCCAAATTGGAATTTTTTTACCATTTACAGGATTAATCGCATAAGCCCCTGTAAATACACCTGTTTTATCTTTATTTAAATCTGTACGCTCTAAATCAGACTTAGTCATACAAGCTTTCTTATAAGCTTCAACAGCCTCTTTTTGTTCTGCCGTTGTAATTTCATCCACAAAAGGATGTTCTGGAGCCATAACACAATATGTAGCACCAAATAAAGTATCACATCTTGTCGTAAATACAGTAAATTCTTTTTTGTGTCCATCAATTTTAAAGACTACATTAGCACCTTGTGACTTACCAATCCAGTTTTTTTGCATTTCTTTTGTACTTGTAGGCCAATCACAAAGTTCTAAATCCTCTAATAAACGCTCAGCATATTCTGTGATTTTTAACACCCATTGACGCATTGGTTTACGAATAACAGGATATCCTCCACGTTCACTCTTACCATCAATAACCTCTTCATTTGCCAAAACCGTTTTTAATTCAGGACACCAGTTTACTGGAATTTCATCAACATAAGCAAGTCCCATATTATACAATTGGATGAAAATCCATTGTGTCCACTTATAATAAGAAGAATCACAAGTTGCGAATTCTCGATCCCAATCATAACTAAATCCTAAAGATTGAATTTGTTCTCTAAAATGATCAATGTTTTTCTTAGTAAATGTTGAAGGATGATTTCCTGTTTGAATCGCATATTGTTCTGCAGGCAAACCAAATGCATCCCATCCCATTGGATGTAATACATTAAATCCTTCCATTCTCTTTTTACGAGCAATAATATCTGTAGCAGTATACCCTTCTGGATGCCCTACATGTAAACCATTACCACTTGGATATGGAAACATGTCTAATACATAATATTTTGGCTTAGAAAAGTCACTTGTGTCACAAGCAAAAGTTTTTTCTTCAAGCCACTTTTTTTGCCACTTTTTTTCAACCGTTTGATGATCGTACATAATTGCCTCCTTTTAAAAAATAAAAAAACGCCCCAATCTAAGGACGTTTTGTACGCGGTACCACCTTAGTTCACAATATATATTGTGCACTTTAATCCTTTATCGCAGGAATACGGATAACATTACTTATCAGCTCCTTAGCAAGTTCAAAAGAAGACCAAACTAATTTCCACCAAACATTAGCTCTCTAAATTAGTCTAACTTTTTACTACTCTAATTCATCACTTACCAAGTAAAGTTATCATTTTTTTTAATTTTCGTCAATATCAAACCCACGAATTGCCTTATCATCATAATATATTTTCATACTAAAATTCCGATTATCTTTACTATATAAACAATCTACATATGTATCTTGATCTTTAAAAGTAACAATCACTGAATCAATTTCTGTTTGATATTCATCTATTAATTTCTGATTTAAATGGCACAATCGAATCTTATTATTATGATCTATTATGTATTTAGCCTGTGAAATACACGATAAATCAAAGACACTCTGTCTATTTGCCTGTAGTAAATATGCATTTTGTAAAGTAATGATACAAACAAAAGATAAGATTTGAATGGTCAGAAAAAAACACATTAAACAAGAAATTGATACAAAGCCATTAGGCGATTTCAAATTTGTACGTTTTATGATCTTGTCTATAAAATAAATAGATTTCATCTTCTTCACTTGTAAAATAAGCATCCTCAATATTCTCCATCCAAATCTCATATCCAGGGGATGTAACCAATCGATTACGATCAAAATAAAATTCAAATTCTTCATGATTTAAAATATAACTTAGTTGATTATTTTCTACTTTCACAGATTCAGCAACACTTAAAACTTGTCTAATCTGTAAAATCGCAAATTGATTTTGTTTATTCAAATCCAAACGAATAAAAGTTACATAACATTGCATCAAAGTCATACATAAAAAAGCCACTATGCCTGTTGTCAACAAACCAAACAAAGCCTCAATCATTGTAAAACCATTTCTTTTCAATCTTAACATCTACACTCACATCCCTTTGTTTTTTTAATAGAAATAAAGCACCACCAATCAATGAACTACAAAGCAACAAAATAAACAAGCCAAATAATGCTTCTTCTAATAAATAACCATTTTTACTTTTCAAGTCGCACCCTTCCTGAGCCTAACTGAAATATTAATTTCATTGACTTATTTTCATTATGACAAGTAATCGAGTGAGCTTTAGAAATATTTCCTTTTTCATTATAGTGAAAAGAAAAAGGTGTACATGAGATTGAAGAAGGTATTTCAATATGTTCTTCATTAAAATAAATAGAATTAGATTCAGAATATATATTTTGAGTTTCTTTGTAAATATATGACTTTTCTTGAGCTAAAATGCAACAACTCTGAAGCTGTTTCATAAACAAATATAAAGAAGATTGAGGTTTAATATAAATTCCAAATGAGACAACAGAAACAATCAATAACACCAACAACATTTCAATTAAAGTAAATCCATTACTTACTGGATACGGCTTGTCCATTTTCAATCACCACTTTACTATGATCAGGACATGTATCCTGACCTTCTTTCAAATAACCAAAGTCAATCAACTCTTGTACACTACTAGGTGTTTCAAGCTGATCTATTTCATATAACATAATTTGAGAATTTACGATCTCCAATAATGCCTCACACCCTTTATTACGAATAATCTTTTCCTTTTGTTGAATATTAGGAAGTGTAATTAATAATAAAAGCGCGACAATCAACATCACAATCATCATTTCTAATATTGTAAAACCATTTTTCTTTTCCATAATCCCTCCATCTAAAATTGATTTAACATATTTAAAGGCAACAACATCACTTGATAAACAATTAAAACCAAAGCACCAATACTTAAATACGAAAATGAATGAATATAGATAGAAATCTTTTTTACATATAAATCCATATCATTTTTGCATTTATCGATATAAACATGAAAAAATAAAGAACTCAAATTGGACTGCATCGCATAAATAACAATATTTTTAAAGGAATCATCAATATACGGCAATCTTTTTATACTCTCTTCAAAAGACAATCCTTTATTTAACCCCTCTAATACAGAATTTGCTAGATATCCTCCAGCACAAAAATCAAAACGTTTCATAACCGTTAATATATCTATTGTCGTTAAACCTGCATCGAGTAAACACGAATATATACATACAAATTGTAAAGAATTCATCTTCTTAAAAAGTGAATACCTAAGAAAAAAGTGAACGATCCTTTTTAATTTTGAAAATTTATACAACATAATATACAAAATCACAAAATATAAACTAATGAAAATAAATAAAGTAAAAAATATAAACTTTAAAACCGAAATCCAAAATAAAAGGTTTGAACCATTCAGATAATAGCTCATTTCCACAAGAACATAATCTGAAAAAAACACAATCATTGCCAAGGCAAAAATCATCAAAAAATATGGATAGGCAATTTTTTTTAAAATTGATTTAAAGGTTCTCGAGGTCAAAGACTCAATACTTTCAACACATCCTATTCCCTTTTTCAAACTTGTATACTTACCAATTTCATTTAAATATTTAAAAAATAATCCTTTTTGATTTTCACATAAAATTGAATTTAAAGATTTCCCATTTTTTAGTTCCACTAAAATAAGATCACCATCCTTAAAAATCAATTTAATCATTGTTTCAATATCAATCCCACTTTCAAGCATTAGAGAGAATTGTTTGATTTCACTACGAGAAATCGAACAAGTCATATTTTGCTTGTTCATCCTGAATATATCCTTTTTCAATACCCTCCCTAATTTTATCTTGTAAGGTTTTAACTTTATCAGGATACCTCTGATGATCAAGCATAAATTGAATGTCTTTTTGCGTAAGAATTTCATAAACACATACCTTTCCATTTTTTGATGAATACAATCTTTGTGAAAAAACACCTGTAATAACATTGTATAAATCGATTTTATTGATTCCTAAGTTCATTAACCTCGATAAACATTCCAAACCATTTTTCGCATGTAACGTAGTCAAGACAAAATGACCCGTTAAAGCAGCTCTTACCATCATTTGAGCTGTATATGCATTTCGAGTTTCGCCAATACAAATTACATCAGGATCATGCCTCAATAATTGTTCGATTCCAACATCATAACTAAATCCCATACTTTCATTTATTTGCAGTTGCAAATAATTTGAATCCTCAATTTCTATTGGATCTTCTAAACTCACCACCTTATGTTTACCGAGCAGTGCTATTTCATGTAAAAGCGCATGTAATGTTGTCGTTTTTCCAGAATTAGTTGGACCACACGAAATCACCAAACCTTGCCGTAAGTAAAGTAGTGATTTAAAAAAATCAAGATCTTCATGCCATAAAGATAAATCTTCCAAACCAATCAAAGTCGAATTATTTAAAAGTCTTAATACTCCAGTTTGTATTTGATGATTATAAATAACACTAAAACGACAAAAGATATCTTTACCACAAATATTAAATTTAAATTGACCACTTTGTGGTACAAATGGATTGGTTAAGTCCATCTTTGAAATAAATTTTAAATATTCAAAAAAACTTGGTTTCCATATATCTTGATACATATCTAACATTTGATTCTGGCAACGAAGCTGTATTTTTAAATCATTTTTTGAACAAATAAAATGAATATCGCTTGCATTTTTTTCAATCGCATAAGAAATTAAATCATATAATAAATCCTCCATTTTAGTCCCTCCATTCTCTTATACGAATTTTTTCGAATTTTTAGACAAAAAAAGCAGAAAATTACAAATTTTCTGCATTTTTAAATATTCATTCCATTTTTTCTCTTGAAATAAAGTTGAACTAGGTCCATGGCCCGGATAAATAGGATAATCAAAATTTAGTGTTGCTAACTTTTTTAAAGATAGATACATCATTGAACTCGATCCACTATATAAGTCTGTTCGTCCAATAGAACCTTGAAATAAGACATCACCAGTAAATAAACAATCTTGAATTTTAAATACCGTCGATCCTATAGAATGTCCTGGACAAAAAAGAGCTTCGACTTCAAAATGGCCAATTTGATTCCTTCCCTCTGCTATTGGTAATGGTTTAATGTCTGTATATACATCCATCATAAAATTTTCTGATGAATTATAAGTTGGATTAGCCAAAAATTCAAATTCACTAGGATTCAAATAAACTGGAATATCAAATTTTTTACTTAACCACTCAACACCTCCCATATGATCAAAATGAGCGTGTGTTAAAAGGATAGCCTCTAAATCACATTGATTCTCTTCTAAAACAGAATCTATATTCATATACACATCACCGGGATCAATCATAATACTATGATGGTTATCAACAAGCAAATAAGAATTAGCCTGAACAGGTCCTAAGGGTTTTGTTACGATTTTCATAAATTAAACACATAAAAAAGACCGGAAAATGCGGTCTTTCTTACTTCTTCTCCTTATGTTCAGTCTGCTGATTGCATTTTGGACAATATTTTTTCACTGTCATACGATCAGGATGTTTCTTTTTATTTCTTGTTCCAATATAGTTTTCTTCGCCGCAAACAGAGCACTTAAATGTAATACGATCTCTCATGTTCAGTCCTCCTCACATTTTTTCAATTACTGACTAATTTTAGCATAGACTACAATAAAGTTTCAAGTATTTTCGTTAATTTGGATACAATTCATAATATTTTTGAATTACGCTCGGCATAACATATTGTGTACATGCATTTGGCGATACAGATTGATTATTCTGAGATGATGTTGGTGCCGAACATGCAAATGATAGTTTTGCGTTCTCACTCGGTGTATACCCTACAACATTAGCTGTTGTCCATTCACCAACTTCAGCTGTTCCTGTTTTTGCCGAAACACCTTGCGAAATATCCTTTAAACCATCTCCACAATAACCGCTTGTCACACAAGCTTTAAATCCCTCTTGTACACGAGCCAAATACTGAGAATTTTTCGTTGGTAAAGTAGATTTAATTTCAGCTTCATTCACTGCCACAACCTCACTTGAATTAACCTCAGTAGCATAAGACATAAAGCGAGGTTTATATACATTTCCATTTGAAGCAATCGTTGTTACATAGGTTGCCAATTGAATTGGTGAATACATATCAAACTGTCCAATAGAATAATTCAACAACATTCCTGGCTCAGAGCCATATCCAACATATCCACTCGTTTCATTTGGAACATCTAATCCAGTCACATTACCTAGGCCAAACATTGAATAATAGCTTCTCATTTTATTTAAAGTTCCCTGCAAATCATCAACATATAAGCCTTCCCCTTCTGTATATGTCGATCCAGCCAGACGAATCGCGATATGGAACATGTAGACATTACTACTAACTTGTAAAGCCGTAACATCCGTAACCGGTCCATGATCTTCATAAGAGCCAAATTCCTGACCACCAATATTCATTACTTCATCGACAATTACTTCTCCAGGAGTTACAACACCTTCACTTTCACCCATGTAAACAGTTGCTCCTTTTATACATGATCCCGGATTTACTAAAGAAGTATAATTACCGGAAGCATAATATGTCAATTGCTTCGTATCTAAATCTATTTGATAGCCTGACATAGCTAGAATTGAACCATCATTTGGATTCATTAGAGTTGTAAATAAGGATTGAAAATTTTCTCGATTTTTTGTACCCGCATAAGTTGTTAAAGTATTTTTTAGTGTATCATCCAAATATTGTTGAAGTTCAATGTCAATCGATAAATAAAGATCATACCCTTTTTTTGCCTCTTGAATCACTTCTTTTTGAGCCAATCCATTCGAATCATATGTTATTTTTGCGATTTCAGGCGTCCCCGCTAACAAATCATTATATTGGTATTCTAAACCAGATTTACCAACAGATGCATTATATTGATACCCTTTTGCCAAATAATAACTAGCTAATTCACTAGGAAGACCTTGCGTACTTGTACTTACTGTACCAAGAATATCAGAAAAAGATTCACCATAAGGATATTCACGTTTCCATCCACCAAAATCTACGTCAAACCCAGGAAATTCTGTTTTATGTTCCACTAAATAAGCTACATCATCATCGCTTACATCTTCCAAAATCACATTTTCTTGTCCCGTACTTGCGTTGGCAATCATACGTTGATAAATGACACACATTTTTAATTGAGACTGCGTCATCTCCCCAATCTGTTTATTTGTGATTCGACTCATTAAAATTTGGTATCGTTTACTCTCCGCATTATCGCCCCATAAACCACTTTTATATTGTTTAAGTTCTTTAGAAGTTAATAAATGATTGGCTGCATATTCAGGATCCGATGTATCCAAAAAAGATTTATAAGTAATATATGCTTCTTTTTTATCTTCATCCGTAAAATCCTTAGCCTTTACCGCAAACACTTTGGCAATACGTTTTGCATAGACTTTATAATCATCCGTAGACATATTATTCGGTGATGTAAAAACAATATTATGACTCACAACAGTTTTTGCGATGACTCTACCCTTACAGTCATAGATTTGACCTCTAGGCGCACTTGTATACTGTTTTATAGATGTATAATCATCTTTCTTAGCCGTATAATCACTATAAGAGAAAACTTGCAAGTAGAGCAAACGTAAAAATATGATTAAAAAAGCAGCTAAAATTAAAATCGCTAAAACTAAAATACGATTAGAAATGACTGCATCAACAGAAGAATTTGCCCTTTTCCTTGTTCTAATTTTTTTCAAAGTAATCCCCCTTAATTCGAAACATTTATATTATACACGTTTATTGAGTAAATGGAAAAAAAACAATGATTAGAGTATACTAAAGCTGATGGAGGAAATTATGAATCGAACGCAAACAAGAAGTGTAAAAATCAAAAATTTAGAAATTGGTGGAAATAATCATGTTGTTATTCAATCCATGTGTAATATCGAAACAAAAAAAGTAGCTGAAGTTGTTCAACAAATATTACGATTAGAAAAAATCGGATGCGAACTGATTCGAGTTAGTTGTATGGATATGGAAGATGCAAAAGCAATCAAAGAAATAAAAAAATACATTCATATTCCTATTGTTGCAGATATCCATTTTGATTATCGTCTAGCCCTAGCTTGTATTGAATCGGGTGTAGATAAAATCCGTTTAAATCCAGGTAATATTGGAAGCAAAGAAAATGTAAAAAAAGTTGTTGAAGCTTGTAAAGAAAAAAATATTCCTATACGTATTGGAATCAATGGTGGATCATTAGAAAAAGATATCCATGAAAAATATGGTAAACCAACTGCTGAAGGAATGATTGAAAGTGCAAAAAGGCATGTCCAAATATTAGAAGATTTAGGATTCTATAATACTGTACTCTCCTTTAAATCCAGTGACCCTATCCTATGCATTGAAGCATATCGTTTAGCTGCGCAAACTTTTGACTATCCTTTACATCTTGGTGTTACTGAAGCAGGTACAACCTTAACAAGTGCCATAAAATCAAGTCTTGCTCTAGGCACACTCTTATTAGAAGGCATTGGAAATACCATCCGAATCAGTGTAAATGGCTCACCAGAAAAAGAAATTCCTATTGTGAAAGAATTACTAAAAGATTGTAAATTGATGAATCATGTTCCAAATTTAATCGCATGTCCATCATGTGGTAGAACACAATGGGATATCGAACCCGTTGTGAATGAGATTGAAGATTACTTAAAAACTGTAAACAAAGATATTACAGTTGCGATTATGGGTTGTGCTGTAAATGGTCCTGGTGAAGCCAAACATGCAGATATAGCCATTGCTGGAGGAAGAAACGAAGGACTTCTTATTAAACGTGGAGAAATCATCGAAAAATTAAAACAAGATGAAATTGTTCCTAGATTAAAAGAAGAAATCGATAAATTTTAAAAATCTTAGCCCCTAAGAGCTAAGATTTCTTTTTTATATGGAGCTACACCATCTATATAGGGAGTCTCCAAGATTTTCGTGATATTTTCTAATTTTTTATGATGCACAATGGAATATAAAGTGTCAAAGCCAATATTCCCTTTCCCAATATTTTCATGTCGATCCTTTTTTGAACCTAAGATATTTTTAGAATCATTAATATGCATACAAGCTAAATTATTTAAGCCAATGATATGATCAAAATCACTAAGCACTGAATCAAAATCATGGATATCATAACCTGCATCCCATATATGACAAGTATCCATACATACTTTTAAACGTTCAGGTTTATTCACGTTTTTAATAATGTACGCAAGCTCTTCAAAACTTGAACCGCATTCACATCCTTTTCCAGCCATCGTTTCTAGTGCAATGGTTACATCCGTTTCATCTTGATCAAAAACATTATTTAAACAGGATACAATAGAATCCAAACCTTTTTCCATTCCAGCTTGAACGTGACTACCGGGATGCAAAACAAGAGTTGAGACATGTAAAGCTTGTACTCTTTTAAGTTCCGTGAGTAAAAACTCAACACCAAATTCAGCTGTTTCTTTTTTTACAGTATTCGCAAGATTAATAATATAAGGAGCGTGAACAATAACACGTGAAGTTGAAAAATTATGTTCTTTCATATACTCTAAGGCTTCATTAATTTTTAACTTAGAAACATCTGCTCGCCTTGTATTACTAGGACCACCCGTATAGATCATCATCGCATTCGCACCATATTCTAAAGCTTCCTTAACAGCACCTAAATAATACTCTGGTGCTTTAAAAGAAACATGAGAGCCAAGATAAATCATATTTTAATATTCCCTCTGTCTTTGTTTTTCTTTTGCTCGCTCTTTTTGTTGACGTTTGATATCTTTTTTTATCATCTCTCTACGTTTTTTACGTACCATACGATCAATTTGTTGTTTTTGTTTCTTCTTATAATTAGGTTTTACCTTCTTTTTCTTATGAACGATTTTTCCGATTTCTTCAGAAAATTCATCATTCTTTTTGGTTGGACGTTTATTTTCAAGAGGTTTTAAATCAACCCAAGAACCATTTTTTACATCCGCATGTTTAAATACAATGCCATGCTTTTGTAAAGACTTAACTGATTTTAAGTCTTTTTCCTGATATAAAGCTATACATTGTCCATCACGATTTGCACGACCCGTACGTCCAGAACGATGAATATAAAATTTTAAATCATTTGGAAATCCACAAGAAATAACATGTGTAATTCCTTCTAAATCAATACCACGACTGGCAATATCACTCGCAACAATATAAGACTTTTTCTGAGTTTGAATCATCTTAATAGCTTGCATTCTTTCTCTAGATTCAAGTCCACTATGCAATTCAACTAAATCATATCCATTTTCTCGCATTAACTTCGCGATACTTTGAGCTTCATTTGTTGTATTCGCAAAAATTAAACAAATATATGGTTGAATAGAAGGCAGAATATCTAATAGTTTTTGTTCATAGCTTTTATGTTTACAAGGCACCAAAAGATGCTCTACATCACTTTGGAATTGTTCATCTTGTTGAATCTCAATTTTAATTGGATCAAACAAATATTTCTTTAAAAAAGGTTCCAAAGATTCGGGAATTGTTGCTGAAAAGACCATAAGTTGTACTTTTTTATCCATTTTAGACAAAATTTCATCAACATCTTCTAAAAAGCCAAATTCCAATGTCATATCTGCTTCATCAATCACAACGATTTTTGCCGTATCTAAACGTAAAGTATGATCTTTGATAAACATATCTTTCATACGTCCTGGAGTACCAATCACAATTTGAGGTTGTTTATCAATATTCGACACTTTTTCCATTCCACCTGTAACAAGCTTTACACGCACATTGAAATGTTTTGCGATCTTTCTACAACGATCATACAATTGATATGCAAGCTCCCTAGTAGGTGCGCTAATCACAGCTTGTACTTCATCTAAATCAAAATCTAATTCTTCAAAGATTGGCATAAAAAAAGCATGAGACTTTCCAGACCCTGTACTTGAAATACCAATCACATCTCTATTTTTATTTTTACGATTTAAAACCTGCTCCTGAATTGGAGTCAATGTTTTAAAATGTTCTAAATCCATTATTTCTTGAATACGATTATTCATATAAAACCATCCTTTACTTTCATTATTATCCCAAATTTTTTTTAATTTTACAAATTCAAATCGATTATGTCATAATAAAGACATGGAAAAGCAAAATATTATTATGGTAAAGCCGCAAGGATATTGTGGTGGAGTGTTAAAAGCTATAAAAATCGCAAAACAAACTCGTATAGATAATCCTAACGTACAAATCACAATTCTAGGAAATCTTGTGCACAATAAATACGTAAAAAAAGCATTATCTTTTTATCAAATCCATACAATTGAAAATAAAGATAAGACACGAATGGAACTATTAGATGAAATCGATTCAGGAATTGTAATTTTTACAGCGCATGGAATCAGTCCTCAAGTTCGTGAAAAGGCAAAAAATAAAGGATTGATATGTATAGATGCTTCTTGTCCTTTTGTTTTACAAACACAAAAAATCGTCAAAGAACATCTTGAATTAGGTTATTCCATCTTTTATATTGGAAAAAATAAACACCCTGAAGCCGAATCCATCTATACAATGGATTCAAATGTCTATTTAATAGAACCTAATCAAGAAATACCTACCCTTTCTAGCAATAAAATTTTTGTCACAAATCAAACAACGATGTCTATTTATGATATAAAAAATACATTTGATAAAATCAAAGGAAAATATCCTAACGCAAAATTTCATGACGAAATATGTAACGCAACCCGTGTTAGACAACAAGCGATTCTAGATTTAAAAGATGTGGATGCTCTTATCGTAGTTGGTGATCCAACAAGTAATAATACTAGAAAACTTGCCAATATTGGAAAAAAAGCAGGTATAAAACATATTTTTTCAATTCAAAGTGTTGACGATATTGATAAAAAACAATTTGTAAATTTTAAAACGATTGCGATTACTAGTGGTGCAAGTACACCAACTATTTTAACTACACAAGTAAAAGATTATTTACAAGAAGATATAAAAAAACCAAAACTCCGTATTCAGGATATACTCTGATTACGGAGTTTCTTTATAAAATCTAATTTTTTTTCAAGCTCAGGAACACTAGCATGCGTTAATATTTCTCGAATTTTAGATTCTTCAAAATCCAAATATTGATTATAAACATCATTTTGAATCATATTGATTCCAAAATATAGAGATGCTTCATTTGCACAATAACGACCTTTTGTTTTTATACAATCAAGAATAGGATAAAAATGATTACCATCCTTCACCATTTTTTCACGAACAATTTTAAATTCATGATTCATCAAATATTCTCGTAAAGCATAAGAATCTTTATGAGGTGACAAGAGAAGCCTTTGATTTAAAAGAACATTTCCATTATCCAAAATGTCAATAATCAACTTTCCACCCATACCACAAATAATAATTTGATTCACATCACTATTTAAGCCATGTATTCCATTCAATAAACAAGGTAGCACTTTATCTTCAACATGATACTCATGAATCGTAGATTTTGCGTTCTCTAATGGACCTGAAGCAACATCACAAGCATAAGCTTTAGTTGCTTTATTTTGTAGAATCGCATTCACACAAACATAAGCATGATCACATCCAATGTCTGCGATAACAGGTCCATTGACCCAATCTAAAATTTCTTTTATACGATTAGAAGTAGAAATCATTATTTCACAAAATCTCTTAAACGTTTACAACGATTTGGATTTTTCAATTTGCGTAAAGCTTTTGCTTCAATCTGACGAATACGCTCACGTGTAACATTGAATTCTTTTCCAACTTCTTCTAAAGTACGTGTACGTCCATCTAACAAACCAAAACGAAGTCGAAGAACTTTTTCTTCTCTTTCTGTTAAGCCTTGAAGAACAGCATTGATTTCATCCTTCAATAATTGATTATTCGTATAATCATCTGGTGATAATGTATCTTTATCTTCGATAAAATCTCCCAAATGAGAATCATCTTCTTCACCAATTGGAGTCTCTAAACTTACTGGATCAAGAGCAATTTTTTGAATTTCACGAACCTTTTCAGCAGAAATATTTTCCATTTTTTCTGCAATTTCTTCTGGAATTGGATCACGTCCTAAATCCTGAACCAATTGTCTTTGGATACGAGTTAATTTGTTGATTGTCTCAACCATATGTACTGGAATACGAATCGTTCTTGCTTGGTCAGCAATAGCACGAGTAATGGATTGGCGAATCCACCAAGTCGCATAGGTTGAAAATTTAAATCCTTTTGTATAATCAAATTTTTCAACCGCTTTAATTAAGCCGCAGTTTCCTTCTTGGATTAAATCCAAAAATAACATTCCACGTCCAA
This sequence comes from Waltera intestinalis, assembly GCA_963595075.1. Classification (GTDB taxonomy): domain Bacteria; phylum Bacillota_I; class Bacilli_A; order Erysipelotrichales; family Erysipelotrichaceae; genus Holdemanella. Next base: position 14,734 of record CAVBGZ010000003.1, on the reverse strand, counting down.
CATATTTTTTTGCGATAGAAACAACCAAACGCAAGTTTGATGAGATTAAAGTCTGTTTTGCTTCATCCCCATCGGCAACGATTTGATTTAATTCTTTGATTCTCTCTTCAGACAATCCTGGAGTTTCTAAGTCTAATTTAGCCTGTTCTCCATCTTGAATTCTTTTTGCGATAATTGGCTCTTCTTTAGGATCCAACAAAGGAATTTGTCCAATTTCCTTTAAATACATCTTAACAGGATCATTAATCTTAGCATGAGAAGCATTCGCAAATGATTTTTCAAGTTGAGATATTTCTTCTGCAATGGTATCTTCCTCAGAAATGTCATCCATTTCTAAATCTTCTTCTTCCATTTCAGCTTCATCCATATCTTCTTCATCAATAAATTCGATTAAATTTTCATCAATCCAATTGTATAAATCATCCATTGTATCGTCATCTAAACTTAAATCATTGACGGCTTCCAAAAATTTCTTTTGCGAAATATCTTCATTTTTTTCTTTATTCTCAAGTAAATATTCTTTGGCTTCATCCAATGTAGAAAATTTTAATTTTTGAGATTCATTTGTCTTTGCCATAAAATCATCCTTCCTTTCGATGTAAGATTTCATTTCTTTTAACAATCAAATCTTGTTTTTGACTTGCTAATTGTATCTTTAATGCTGGATCTTGAACTTCTTTGATTTTAGTGTTGATCTGATCTATTTGATCTTTAATCGAACATTCTTTAATTTTTGTTAAAGAATCCATAAAGAAATCTTCATTAAATTCGTTTACTTGAAAAGGATTAGAGATCAAAGTAACCAATAAATTACGTATCTCTTCATTTTCAATTTTTGCCATTAAAACATCTATATCAATAATATCTTGATTTCGATACATATCATTACAATACAACAATAATTCTTGACACGCTGGGTCTTGGAAAAATCCAACTTCATCTTTGAATCGATTTGCTGCTTGCTTGCTGTATAAAATCATATTTAATATACCATATTCTGCTAAAGTCCTTCCCTTCTCAGGAAGTTTCACAAAAAGATGGACAGGTCTAGTAGTCTGCTTTTTATTTGGTTTCGTTTCATTTTGTCTTTGTAAAGATAAATCAAAACCTGTTATCTCTTTAATACGTGCAAAATAATCTGCTTTTTCAAAATCAGTACACAATTTTTGAATAACAATCTGTATTTCTTCAACAAATTTCATCTTATCTTCATAATTATCTAAGTTATAAATATTTGGTAAATATTCAATCAAAAATTCTACATAAGATATTGTTTTATGCACACTTAAATAAAGTTCATCTTTGCCATATTCATTAAAAATCTCATCTGGATCTTTTCCAGTCGTATTTTTTACAACCGAGAAAGATACATTGTTTTCAACAGCTAACTTACCAAATTTATAGGTAGCTGCTTTACCAGCACTATCTCCATCATAACAAACCACAATAGGAACATTGAGCTTTTTTAATAATTGAATTTGTTCTTTTGTACAAGCTGTACCGAGACATGCTAGACTTTCATGAATGTCCGCTTTTTCAAATGCGATAACATCCATAGCTCCTTCAACCAAAATACATCTTCGATTTCGTTTCGCAAACTCTTTTGCTCTATGATAATTAAAGATTAAATTTCCCTTATGATAAATTGAAGTTTCTGCTGTATTTATATATTTTGCGACATCCTCTTGATCATTTAACCTTCGAGCTGTAAATCCACATGGATTTCCATTTTCATCATGAATAGGTATCATTAAACGATTCTCAAATATCGCAGCCTCTTCTTCCTGATACAATCGTATCAAGCCAGTTTCTAATAACTGTTCTTCCGTAAATCCTTTTGCCTTAAGATATTTTATACTTCGATTCGATTCTGGTGCATACCCAATTTCAAATCTTTTTATTATATCTTCATTAATTTTACGCTCTGTTAAATATTGAATCACTGATTGTCCATTTTCACTATTTAATTCGTAGACCAAAAATTGAATATAAGATTGAATACAATCATATAAAGCCTGATTCGGATTCTCTTTTTTCACAAAATCCGATTCAGATACATTCAACGGATAATGAATCATTTCTGCGACTTTACTAACAGCTTCTAGAAAAGATATACCTTCAATTTTTTGAACAAATGTAAATACATTTCCACCTGTTCCACAAACAAAACACTTAAATATTTGTTTATCAACAGATATATGCATACTCGGATCATGATCATTATGAAATGGACATTGTGTCTTATATTCTCTTCCATGCTTTTCAACAGGTTCATATCGAGAAATAACATCAACAATATCTGCTTGCTGACGAATCGCTTTTATATCATTTTCAGAAATCCAGCTCATTAAAATTCAATTCTTTTTTCTATATATGCAACAAGATCATTTAAAGAAACACGTTCTTGTTCCATTGTATCTCGATTACGTACGGTTACACAGCCATCATTTTGTGTTTCAAAATCAACGGTTACACAGAATGGAGTACCAATCGCATCTTGTCTACGATATCTTTTTCCAATACTTTGCGCATCATCAAATGTAACACTAAAGTGTTTTGATAAAGTCGCAAATACATCATCAGCTTGATTACTTAATTTCTTTGATAAAGGTAATACCGCAACCTTATATGGTGCTAATGCAGGATGTAGCTTTAATACTACGCGAGAATCATTTTCAAGTTCTTCTTCCTTATATGCTTCACACATGACAGCCAACATCAAACGTTCCACACCAACACTTGGTTCAATAACATATGGAATGTATTTTTCATTCGCTTCTTGATCAAAATATTCAAGATTTTGTTTTGAAGTATCTTGATGCGCTTTTAAATCAAAATCAGTACGATCCGCAATACCCCATAATTCGCCCCAACCAATTGGTTCAGAGAAATGATATTCAATATCACTTGTTCCATTTGAATAATGCGCTAACTCTTCAGGATCATGAGCTCTCAATCGAATGTTTTCTTCAGAAATTCCTAAATCTTTTAAGAATTGAACACACGTTTTACAATAATAATCAAACCAATCTAAATCTGTTCCTGGTTTACAGAAAAATTCCAATTCCATTTGTTCAAATTCTCTGGTACGGAAAATGAAATTTCCTGGAGTAATCTCATTTCTGAAACTCTTACCAATTTGACCAATCCCAAAAGGTAATTTCTTACGCATTGTTCTTTGTACATTTTTAAAATTCACAAAGATACCTTGTGCAGTTTCAGGTCTTAAATAAATCGTACTCTTAGCATCTTCCAATACACCTTGGAATGTTTTAAACATTAAGTTAAATTGACGAATATTTGTAAAGTTATGAGCCCCACATTTAGGACAAGCGATTTCATGTTCATGAATATAATTTTCCATATCTTCATTACTCATTCCACCACAATTCACTGTATGATTACTTGCTTCTTCAATCAATTGATCAGCACGGAAACGACTTTTACATTCTTTACAATCCATTAATGGATCACTAAAACCACCAACATGGCCACTGGCAACCCAAACATTTGGATTCATTAAGATTGCACTCTGTAAACCTACATTATGTTCACTTTCTTGAATAAAACGTTTCCACCATGCATTTTTAATATTGTTTTTAAGTTCAATACCCAATGGTCCAAAATCCCAAGTATTTGCTAGACCACCATAAATTTCTGAACCTTGATAAACAAAACCAGAACTTTTCATGTGAGCAACAACATCATTAAATGTCTTTTCGTTCATGTTCATTACCTCATTTCTATCATGTATACAGACAAAAGGATACACTATTATAGTATATCCTAATTTGTCAATATTTTCCATCATTTTAAATGATAGATATCTTTTAAAAATTTTAGACTATTTAACATCTTATGATCATAAAATTCAAACCATTTAGCTAAAAAAATAAAATCATCGATATTAAACGTATAATTTGCGATTAATATATTGAAATTTTCAATATCACACTTAAACAACGCTCGATACTTTCGTAAAGAATCTTTCTCCCACAAAGAATATCTTCCTCGGTTACAATTCGAACACAAAAAACCACCCTCTTTTATGGATAGAGCTTCTACTTTTGAACTTTGGCAAGATACACAACCATCCACATAAGGATGAATACCATTTAAAATCAAAAGATATCTCATCAAATAACAAGCCCAATTATAAAATTGTTCTTGATTATCATTGGCAAGATTCCACACTTCTAATAAAGAATCAAATACAAAAGAATCCACAATACGAATACAATCATGTAAGACAAAGCATACACTTGATTTCTCAAGATTTTGTTGCACATGATAATAATTCTTTATAGTTTGTCCTTGCAATAAAAGTGGCATCCCTTTTCTTTGTTCAATCATGAATTGACAATAAGAAAAAGGTTGTACTAAGCGAAGATTCTTTGAATTTTTCTTATAAATCCCACGTGCATAAAGCGTTAAAATTTCGTTTTGCGTCAAAACTTTTACTAACGCATCCACTTCCTTATACGCATCAGCCCGTAAAACCAGCCCTTGTATATTAGTCTTCATTCATCGTCTCTAATTCATCAAGCCCAAATTCTTTGATTTTATTTTCATGATTACGCCAATTTTTTTCAACACGCACAAAAAGTTCCAAATCAACAGAACATCCAAGCTTTTGTTTGAGCTCTTTTTGTGCATCTAAACGAATAGAGCGAATCATATTCGCTTGTTTGCCAATCAAAATTCCTTTTTGACTTTCTCGATCAACAACAATCATCATTTGAAGATAAAGACGTTTTCCTCTTTTTTCTTTTCTTTCTAAAACAACAGCTACGCTATGAGGAATTTCTTGTTGTGTTTTAAATAAAATTTTTTCACGAACAATTTCACACATTTGAAAATTAATATCGTGATCTGATTTCATTTCTTCAGGAAACATCGCTTCACCAATTGGTAAATATCCCTTAAACACATGAAGCAATTCATCTAAATTATCATCATCCAATGCACTAATTGGAACAATATCATTAAAACTATATTGATTTTGCCAATACATCAATCGTTTTAACAATTGTTCTTTTGATAATTTATCAATCTTATTCATAATAAGCACTACCGGTTTATGTAAGGTCTCAATTCGTTTTAAAATAAAAGAATCTCCAGTACCAAAACTTTGAGTTCCATCTACGATCCATCCAATCACGTCACAATCTTCCATTGCAGAGTAAGCATTTTTATTTAAAACACGTCCCAATTGTTGTTGAGGTTTATGAATTCCTGGTGTATCTACAAAAACATATTGGCAATCTTCGTGTGTTAAAATTCCCGAAATATTATTACGTGTTGTATTCGGTTTATCTGACATAATCGCAATTTTTTCCTTCAACAAAGCATTCATTAAAGTACTTTTTCCAGCATTCGGCCTTCCTACAATCGCAATAAATCCTGATTTATATTCCATTAATAATCTCCATTTCTAAAAAAACTTAGGTAAAAAAACATACAATCCAATAAGAGCTGCAAAACAACTTATAATAAATACAGCACCAGCCGCCATATCTTTAATATGTTTGGCTTGAGTGGTATGTTCTAGCGATATATAATCTACACACCTTTCAATGCATGAATTAAAAATTTCAGCAACAAGAACAAGTGCTACTGCCAACAAAATTAAAATCCATTCAAAAGAATTTAATCGCATAAAAAAAGATATCACTAAAACAACAAGTCCAAAAATTCCCTGAAGACGAATACTTGCATCTTTAGAAAATGCATAACATAAGCCTTCAAACGCATATTTAAATCTACCTTTTAACCATTTCATCTAAAATCTCATCCTGTAATCCAAACATAATGACTTCATCTTCTTTTGTCATATGATCATATCCCATCAAATGAAGTAATCCGTGACAAAATAAAAAACATGCTTCTCTACGAATCGAATGACCATATGCTTTTGCCTGTTGACGAATCGCTTCTACATTAATAAAAATATCCCCTAATTCAAAAGAATCTTCTTCAATTAGTACATTTGACATGTCATCCTGCATCGCAAAACTAATCACATCCGTTGCTCGATCTACACCACGATAATCACGATTGATTTCATGAATCTGTTCAGGTGTAACATAAATAACAGATAAAGACCAATCTTGTTTACGATTTAAGACTTTACATGCGCGATCCAAAACTTCTTCAAAATCTTTTTTATAACGATAAACACTTTTATCTTTTGCTTGATTAATAAATACTATTTCCATGTCTTAAATTATACTACAAGGTCATAAAAAAAACACCATTTGGTGTTTATTTTGTTGTTTCTCTAAACATTTTTGAAAATGAAATTTCAATATCTTTATTTTGTTTTGTTGTTTCGTCATCTACTAACATTTTTGTTAATAAACGCATCGCAACAGCACCTAAATCATATTCAGGAATGTTATAAGTAGAAATCGTTGGTCTTACCATTGTTAAATATTTACTATTTAACACACAAACAAGTTGTGTATCTTCTGGAACCGAATATCCATTTTCCTTACATGCATTTAATAAAGCAATAGCTTGAGAATCACGGAAAGTAATCACGACTTCACTTGGTTTATGTGATTTATAATAGTCAGAAAGGAATGTATAACTTGATTTAAAGCTATCATCATAAGAAACATATTTATCAAATACTTTTCCTTTTTCAGCATAAGCTTTATCAATACCTGATTTCAATTGTTCCATCATTGATAAATTTAACTTATCTTCAACCAAAGAAATATCTGTAATTCCTTTTGCGAATAAATCATTTACCAATTCATAAGCCATGCGTTCAAAATCAATGTAGACATTTCCTACATTACCGATTTTTTGTTCTTTCACACGACTACCAACCACAACCATAGGAATTTGATATTCATGCAAGACTTCCATTTCATCTTCTGAAAAATTATCATTGAACAAAATTACACCATCTACACGAGACTTAATAATTGATTCAATGACGTCTTGCATCTTAGAAATTCCCTTACTTGTAGTATGGAACATAATGTTGTAGTTATAAATTTTTGCGACATCCATCAAACCATTTAAAATTTTACTGTTATACGCAAATAATTTTTCACTCATAACAATAGAAATCGTAGTTGTTTTTGATAACGCTAGCCCTTGCGCAATCGCATTTGGTTTATATCCTAATTTCTCGATAGCTTGTTGAACACGCAAACGAGTATCTTCTCTTACCACATTACTATCATTAATAACACGAGAAACTGTTGCTAATGATACATCTGCCTCTTTGGCAACGTCATAAATTGTGATTCTCTTCATTCCTATTCATCCCCCTTATTAAATATCTTTTTCAACCCTTTAAAAACAGCATCCGTTGCTTTAGTTGTTAACTCTTCTGCCGTATCAACAGCTTTAATCACTGTATCATTTGCACGAATTTCATCAACCTTTTCATCTGTCTTATCGATGATATTACGTAAAGAATCATTTTTTCTCAAAACTTCCTTACCATATTGGAAACCATCAACAATTAAACTTGTAGTTCCAGATAAAAAATCTTTACCAGCTGAAACTGTTTCTTTAAATTTTTCACTCTCACTCACTTCAATCACTTTATCCTTTGTTGTTGTTAAAGTTTTCTTAGCTTCATCTTTCGCATTTGATAAAATGACTTTTACTTTTTCTGGATCTGTAACATCCTTTAATAATTCGCGAACATTTGTAAAAATATCATCTAATTTTGATTTAGCTTCATCAATCACTTTTTCATTTTTATCATTATCTGATTCTTCTAAAGTACTTAATTCTTTTAAAGATTCTTGTTCTAATTCATCCACAATTTTATTTTCGTCCATGTCAGTCATCCTCCTTAATATCATTATCAACAGTATCTTTTCGCTTTTGTGAAAACCAATTCTTTACATTTCCTACATTTTCACTTACTGTCACTGCCGCTTGCATAACTGCATTTTTTGCACTCGCATGTACTTCATCCACAGTATGAGAAAGATCTTCAGCGGTTTGTAATGGAGCATCCAATTTTTTTAATTGATCATTTGCCGTGTCCAAAGTCTTTGATACATCCTTTAAAGTTTGAATTAATTGTTTTAAAAATAATATTAGATATATCAAAGCCAATACACCAACAATCGGAAGAACATAACCGAACGCTCGTGCTAAAGTACTCATAAAGATATCTAAACTCATACCATCACCTCACTCAACATTATAACATGTTTGTCAGCACTAATCTATAAATTTTTGAAAGTATTTTCAATAATGTGAAACCGCTTATTTAAAAGAAAAAGAACGCTAAACACGTTCTATAATATCTTCTTTAATTTGTCTCTTAACAAATAAATATCCTTACTTGACATAAAAACGAAAGAAGCAGGTGCCATCGTTTTTAATTTTTCTGCCGATTCATCATCCACATCAAGTAAAATAGAATTAGGACAACGATCTATTAAATCCTGAATCGTTACTGTGATTGTATCGTCTTCTCTTTTCGCATTTTTTGGAAAATCAAGTAAACAAATCTGATCTGCACAATTTAAACTCTTCGCAAAATCATCCAAAAAATACTGTAAACGAGAATAACGATCTGGTTTATATAATGCGACCACTTTTTTGTCTGGATATTTTTTCCTTACAGCCTCAATCATATAACGAATTGCGGTTGGATGATGCGCGTAATCATCAACAAGTACACTATCTTTCACTTCATCAATCACAAATCTTCTTGCGATTCCTTTATATTCCTTTAAGCCACGAACGATATCTTCCACATTCATACCTAAAACATGAGCAAGCGCAAAACATCCTAACGCATCTTGTAAAAATGGATCTCCAACCTCATTCAATTCAACATGAGCCAAAATTTTCCCTTCATGTAAACAATCAAAATGCATACCAAAAGGACCTTGCTCAACATGAATAGCTTGATAATCATTTCCATCCTTTAAACCATAGGTTGTAACAGGTACGTTATAATGTAGATTTTTTAAATGTTCATCATCACCGAATACAATCACATGTTTTTTCACTTGATCGACAAAAGATTGAAATGCAGAAACATAATCATCCATATCTTTATAATAGTCTACATGGTCCATTTCAATATTTGTCACAATCGCATAATCTGGTTTATAAGCTAAAAAATGACGTTGAAATTCACAAGATTCAAGAACAAAATTCTTAGCTTCTTCAGGCATATAACCATGTCCATCCCCAATTAAATACGCTGTTTTATCTTGGAGAGATAATAAATGTCCTAAGATACCCGTTGTCGTAGACTTACCATGCGTTCCTGCAACACAAATAGAATTATAGGATTCTAATAAAATGCCTAAATAATCATTATAATAATAAGTTTTTACGGTTGGATTATCCATCGCAGCCTTTACTTCAGGATGAGATTCATTAAAAGATAATCCGATAATAATTGTATCATGATCTTTAATATTTTTTGGATCAAATGAATAAATGGGAATGCCACGTTCTCTCAGTCCATCTTCAGTAAAAATATACTTATCGATATCACTACCCGTTACTTCCTTCTTCTCATCATGAAGAATACAAGCTAAAGCAGCCATTCCCGTTCCTTTAATTCCAATAAAATGATAAGCCATTTTATTCACCTTCTTTGTCAAAAAGAGTTGCTTGTTTCGTTGTTGTTTTTTCAGACTTTTCAAGCATATCTGATAAATTTAGAGAATCAGACTTTTTTTCGTTCACCTTATATTCAGGAATTGATTTAGCCGGTTGCATACTTGGTAAATGTGTTCCAAACATTGGCGATAAAATTTGATTGACCTCAAGATCTTCTGGTTTGCTTAAAGTAATCGCATCATGAACTTTATCAAATTCTTTTTTAGAATCTTCCACATTTCCAAAGATTGGCGAAATAACAGCTTGGTATTCTAAATCTTCTGCAACACGTCTTACCTTTACCGCTTTATGACGATCATACTTATACGCTTTTGGTTTTGGTTTTACCTCTTCTTTCGAAATCGAATCCACATCTAAACCTTCAAAAAGTGTCGATTTCTTTTCTTCAGGTTTTTGGATAATCGCCTTTTCAAAAATAGGCGAATCTTTATATCCTTCTGGATTTTTTTCTAATTCCTCTACTACAGTATCAATTGAAGTATTTGTATTTTGAACAACTGGTTGCACCGTTACTGCTGCTTGTTCTTCAACAGGTTCAACTGTTTCTTCCTCAACATCTTCATCTTCAATATCTTCATCAAAAATCGCATGCATTAAATCTTTTAACATTCTAAGCCCTCACTTTCCATTGTATTCTTTAAAAATATTTCTATTTCTTCTTTTGTTTTTCTTAATGTAGAGACAAACCTTGAAATTTCTTTTCCCGAACGAAAACAAACAAAACTTGGAATTCCTAATACATCATATTGAATAGCAACATCCATCAATGTATCTCGATTTGCCAGATAAAATTTTAAATTTGGAAATGCTTCTTCAATTTGTGGCATAAAAGGTTTGATATACAAACAATCCGGACACCAATTTGTTGAAAACATAACCACAGAAATTTCACTTTGTTCTATGATTGATTCAAATTCCTTTTCATTATGAATTTCAATCATAATCATATCTCCATACGCAACGATAAATTGGTTGATTTAATGAAATAAATTTTGATTCATACTCAGTAATAACATCTTCATCATGTTTCTCTCGACGATAATCAACACTTAAATCAACCATCTTAAATCCAGCATTTTGAAATTCAATTAAACTATATTCAAACAAAGAGGAATTATCCGTCTTCATTTGTATTTCTCCATTACGAGCAAGAATCTTTTTATACTGTTCTAAAAATGTAGAGCTAGACAATCTTCTTTTCGCATATCGCTTCTTTGGCCAAGGATCAGAAAAGTTTAAATGAATTACATCGACTTCTTTATATCCAAACCAAGTGCTGATATCACTCGCATCATCTTGGATAAGACAAAGTTTCTTTTCAGCCGTATCTTCATCATATTTCTTAGCAGCAATACCTGCAGCACTTTCGTTTTTTTCAATCGCAACAAAGCCAGCATCTTTATACATTTTAGCCATTTCTAAAGAATAATTTCCTTTTCCACAACCAATTTCAATATGCAAAGAATCACATTGAAGCAACTTCTTCCAGTTTCCTTTTTGTTTTTCTGGTTCACGAACTAAACACTTGGCAACATCTAAATATTCGGTTGCCCATTTTACTTTGCGCATTCTCATATTAACTACACAATGTCACAATCGCATCTGTATAAATCGCAATAGCTTGTAGCAAGTTATCCAATTTAATACCTTCATCACGTTGATGACATCCTCCAACAAACGCATCCGTTTCAATCACTTCATTTGGAAGTTCAGGGCCAAACGATACAAAATTTTCAAATTTACGAGCATACGTTCCGCCACCAATCGTAATTGGACAAGAGAATGTATCCTTCGTGTATTTTTGGTAAACACTCATCAAATCTGTAACCAATCGAGAATTTGGATCTACGAATAATGGTTTTGAGTCAGAACGCATTTCTGCTTGAATGTTTGATTTCAATCCATTTGTACAAGCGTTAAATTTTTCCATGATTTCATCCGCATTTGTATCATTAGGATAACGAATATCAATCAAAATATCCGTATGATTATTTTCAACATTCACAACACCCGTATTCATTGTTAAGAATGACATATATAAACCATCTTTATCAATCCCAACTGGTTTTCCCATCCAATCCTTTAACATTGTATACAAATCTTTTGAAAGTTGATCTTCATACGCAATCCCAATAAAGTTAAACAACAATACAGCCGCATTAATGCCATTATATGGGAATGCAGCATGGGCAAACACACCATCAATATGGTAAGTGATTCCTTCTTCACTCTTTACAATATTTCCTTCTACACCTTGCGAGTCACAATAAAACTTAAACATTTTTTCTTGTTCATCTGTAATTGTTTCTACTGTGCAATCCGCTTTACCAATCACAATATTAGGACGACTTCCCGCATGCATTTTCTTAATAACAGTTGAATCATCACTTACAAGTCCAACATGTAACCCACCTTTTTCACCATAAATGACTGGGAAATTCGCATCAGGTACAAATCCCATTTGAGGTACCTCAGCATGATCACAATAATAATTCATGCATTCCATACCACTTTCTTCATCACAGCCAGTGATCAACATAACTCTCTTCTTTAAAGGAATGTTTAAATCACGAATGATTCTTAATGCATAATACCCAGCAAGAGCAGGTCCTTTATCATCCATGACACCTCGACCAAATAAATAGCCATCTTCTAAAGTCACTTTTAAAGGATCTTTTGTCCAACCTTCACCAAGTGGAACAATATCTAAATGGCCTAAAACGCCAAAAGTTTCATCTCCTGTGCCATATTCAACAACGCCCGCATAACCATCTACATCACGTGTTGTAAATCCATCACGTTTTGCGATATCAAGCATGGCATCTAAAACATCACGACATGCCTTACCAAAAGGAGCATTCTCTTTTTTGGTAGATAAATCACGTACAGATTCATATGAAACTAATGTATTTAAATCTTTTAAGAATTCATCTTTATATTTTAAAACTTCTTTACTAAAATCCATGAAAATTCACCTCTGTATTATTCTACCACAGAACATAGAAAAAAGCCGAATATTTCTATTCGGCATTTCCTTCTTCAGTTTTTGGTTTTGGAAGTAAAGCTTTTGCGCTAACATTGATACGACCTTTATTATCAATTTCAGTTACTTTAACATCGATAATATCGCCAATCTTTAATACATCCTCTACTTTTTCAACGCGGTGATGAGAAATCTTAGAAATATGAAGCAATCCATCTGTATTACCAAATAAATTCACAAAAGCTCCAAATTTTTCTAAACGCACAACCTTAGCCGCATATACATCTCCAACCTTGGCAACACGTACGATATTTGAAATCATTTCTTTTGTTTTTTCAATCACATCATAATTGTTATGGTAAATAACAACTTTTCCATCATCATCAATATCAATCTTCACATTATCGCATTCCGCAATAATTTCGTTGATCATTTTTCCACCTGGACCAATGACATCCTTAATCTTATCTGGATCAATGTTCATCATCGCAATCTTAGGTGCATATGGACTTAATTCTTTTCTAGGCTCACTAATGCAAGCAAGCATATTGTCTAAAATCTCTAAACGAGCTTTGTGGGCTTGAGCTAATGCTTCTTCAAAAATATTTTTAGTAATACCCGTTACCTTAATATCCATTTGTAAAGCTGTGATACCATTCTTTGTACCAGCTACCTTGAAATCCATATCTCCAAAATGATCTTCCATACCTTGGATATCTGTTAATACTGTATATTTTCCAGACTCATCATCCATGATAAGTCCCATCGCAATACCAGCAACCGGCGCTTTAATTGGAACACCCGCAGCCATTAAAGACATTGTTCCAGCACAAATAGAAGCTTGTGAACTTGAACCATTACTTTCCATAACATCGGCTACTGTACGAATTGTATAAGGGAATTCATCAACACTAGGTAAAACTTGAGCTAACGCTCTTTCACCTAAGGCCCCATGACCAATTTCACGACGTCCAGGACTTCCCATACGTCCTGTTTCTCCAACACAATATGGAGGGAAATTGTAATGATGCATAAAACGTTTAGATTCAACAACAGTTAAATCATCAATAATTTGATTATCGTTTAAAGCGCCTAAAGTTGTTGTAGATAATACTTGTGTCTCACCACGAGTAAACATCGCTGAACCATGAACACGAGGTAATAAATCTACTTTAGAATCTAAAGGACGAATTTCATCAATTTTACGACCATCTGGACGAATCTTATCTTCAATAATTAGACGACGAACTTCATCCGCTTCAATACTTCTACAAATTTCTTTAGCTTGTTTAACTGCGTTATTTTGTTCTTTTTCAGAAGCATATTCACGATTTGAAATCATTTCAGCAGCTTCTTCTGTCAATTCATCAATTTTTCCATAACGTTCTAATTTTTCTTTAATAGATACAGCTTCACGAATCTTTGACTCAAAATTTGTACGAACGACAGAATTAATTTCTTCATCTACTGCATACAATTCGATTTCACGTTTTTCTTTTCCACAAGCAGCAACAATTTCTTCTTGGAATGCACATAATTTTTTGATTTGTTCATGTCCAAACATCAATGCTGCAAGCATATCTTCTTCACTAACTTCTTTAGCACCAGCTTCAACCATGTTTAAAGCTTTGCTAGTACCTGCTACAGTTAAATCAATGTCACTAACTTCCATTTGAGCAACGCTAGGGTTCGCAATCAATTCACCATTTACACGTCCAACTTTAACACCAGCAATAGGACCGTTAAATGGAATATCTGAAATACATAACGCTAATGAAGCACCAAACATAGCTGCCATTTCAGCAGAAGCATCTTGATCCACACTCAATACTGTATTCACAACTTGTACTTCATTACGGAATCCTTCCGCAAATAAAGGACGAATTGGACGGTCAATCATACGTGCTGTTAATGTCGCATGTTCACTTGGTCTTCCTTCACGACGTAAAAATCCACCTGGAATCTTTCCAACTGAATATAACTTTTCTTCAAAACTAACTGTTAAAGGGAAAAAGTCAATCCCTTCTTTTGCCTGGTTAGATGCGCAAGCAGTCGATAATGTTACTGTATCCCCATAACGAACAATGACAGCACCATCGGCTTGTTTTGCGATTTCTCCAGTTTCTA
>CAVBGZ010000002.1:52340-56704 GCA_963595075.1 Waltera intestinalis | reverse complement strand
GCCTCCCTGTCACGGAGGAGATCGTGGGTTCGAGTCCCATCTGGACCGCCATTTTGCAGATGTAGTTCAATGGTAGAACACAGCCTTGCCAAGGCTGATACGGGGGTTCAATTCCCCTCATCTGCTCCAGTATTTTTTGGTCCAGTGGTGTAGTGGTTAACATGCCTCCCTGTCACGGAGGAGATCGTGGGTTCGAGTCCCATCTGGACCGCCATTTTTATTAATATCAATACATGGCGGTTGTGGTGAAGTGGTTAACACAGCGGATTGTGGCTCCGTGATGCGCGCGTTCGAATCGCGTCAGCCGCCCCATGAAGAAAAAATAGTCCTGAAAAGGACTTTTTATTTTACTTTTTTTGGTTCTTATTGTTTAATAAAAGACATGAAAAGAATATTGCTATTTATATTTTGTTTGAGTTTATGTGCTTGTCAGGCTCAAACACAAACAAAAACAGAAAACAAAAAAGCATGCGATGCATCAAGTGTAGAAGAAGAATGTGATTCACAGACACAAATATCCGCTGCATTTACCGAAATTTCCTTTGATGAAGCGATTCAATATTTTACGGAAAAGAAAAGTGGTGTACTTTATTTCGGCTTTGAATCATGCCCTTGGTGTAAGGAAGCAAAACCAATTTTAAAAAAGGTCGCTAAAGAATTAGGTGTTAATATATATTATGTTAAAACGCGCGATGATGATAAAAACTTGCTTTATACAGATGAGCAAAAAGCACAAATTCAACCTTATATACAGAATTATATGTCTAATAATGATGAAGGTGTGCTTACCTTATATGTTCCTCTAGTTTTAACTATAAAGGATGGGCAAGTTTTGGATGGTCATGAAGGAACACTTGATTCTCATGATGCGACAGAAAGAAAAATGACAAAGAAAGAAAAGAAAAAGTTGACTAAAATTTATACAAAACTTCTAAAAAATTATCAGAAATGATAGTTTTTTTATTTATTTTAAGTCTTTTCTTGTTTTTTTTCGTATAAGAGTATATGAAGATCAAAGAAATGAGTTTGGACCAACGTCCAAGAGAGAAAGCTTTACGATTTGGATTAGAAAGCTTAAGTGATTTAGAACTTGTGGCACTAATTTTACAAAGTGGTCATAAAAATCGATCTGTCTTTGAAATTGCGAACGATGTGTTGAAAGAAAGTGAGGATTTATCTAAGTTGGGAAGTATGCATGTAAACACATTGATGGAAATTGACGGAATTCGAGAAGTAAAGGCTTTACAGCTACTTTCAAGTGTGGAACTTGCGCGTCGTATTAAAAAGGCAAAAGTTTATCATTCTGAAATTTTGAGACCTGAAGATGTCATTGATTGGTTTGAATATGAATTTGGTGATATGAATCAAGAATGTTTTGTAGCCTTGTATTTAGATACGCAAGGAAAATTAATTAGTCATCGCGTACTATTTAAAGGAACATTAAATGAAAGTACAGTTCATCCTAGAGATGTGTTTAAAGAGGCTTTTTTACAAAATGCGAATTCTGTGTTGATTGCACATAATCATCCCAGCGGCAATTGTCGACCTTCTAGAAATGATATTGAAGTGACTCTGCAAATGGTAAAGGTTGCCAAAACAATGGGCGTGTCGTTAGTGGATCATATTATCGTAGGATCGAATTCCTATTATTCTTTTAAAGAGCATCAATATGTCGATTGAAACAAATTTAGATTCTCGTTATAATAAAAGATAGTTTGGGGGATATCATGCGAAAATTTACTCGAATACAAAAAAGATTAATGACGGCAATTATTGTTTTGCTTGTGATCGCATGTACAATGTTTGGATTAAGACAAAATTCTATTTCAAACATGGGATATAGTGCGTGGACATATATAAAATATGGATTAATTGAATATCCGCTTTCATCTATTGGAAATGTTTTTAACGATCTATCCAATCTATGGCATACATATGAAGATAATGAATATTTGAATGAACAGCTCGCAAAACAAAAAAACTATCAGTCTGCTTATGAAGACGAGAAGAATAAAAATAAAGAGTTACAAGGCCTTCTTGATATGAAAAATGGCCTTGAGGATGCGACAACAATTAGTGCTACTGTACTTGAAAGATCAAGCGCTACATGGCAACAATCCATTACCGTTTCAGCCGGAAAAAAACAGGGCGTAGAACAAAATATGCTAGTGGCAACAAGCGAAGGAGCGGTAGGGCTTGTAGAAAGTGTACAAAGTTCAACAAGTACTGTAAAACTATTAACGTCTCAATACCTTACTAACAACATTGCGATTAAGATTTCATTGGATGATGGATCGAGTGTTGAAGGAGTATTACAATCCTATGATTCCGATAAGAAGGCATATAAAGTTTCTTTATTTGACAATGATGCGATTGTATCAAAAGGACAAAAAGTAGCTACAAGTGGAAAAGGTGGTAACTATCCAAGTGGTGTGGCAGTTGGTGAAGTACAAGAAGTTACCGTAAATGATGATTCTATTATTTCAACAGTATATGTTACTCCTGTTTCTAATATTGGAAGCTTTGACTACGTATTGGTAATGGGGAAAGGAACAATCCAATGATAAATAAAGAACGTTGGGGAATTGCTTTTTTTGTGATCCTTGCCTTATTAGATCAATATATATCGTTGAGCTTTCCGGTTGACTTTACATTTTCACATATATCATTTGTTCCACATTTTTGCTTTGCAGGATGTATGCTTATGCTGAATAGTCAAAAAATCATCAATCGAATTTTATATTCTTGTTTATGCGGCTTATGTTATGGCTTGTTTTTTGGACATAATTGGCTACTTGAAATGATTTTTTTCACGCTATTCGCTGTAGTATTAGGTCTGTTTCAGTCTTATTTTGTAAAAGACAATCGCTTGCTTTTTTTAGGAATGATGATTTCAATTTTACTTTACGATTGCTTTGGCTTTGCGCTCGCATACATCATGAAAAAAGTGACTATGACTTTTATTCAATGGTTTGTTTATGTTGAATTATTTACTTTAGTGCTCCACATTTTGATTGTGCTTGCACTCATTTATGTTATAACTGTATTCTTTAGATATTCAACCATTAAAGATATCCGTTATAAAAAAATTAAAAAAAGAAAAATGATTAAATTAAAAAGGAAATGAGAAACCATTTCCTTTTATTGAAAGGGTGGAAATATGGAAAAATTATTATTACTGGATGGAAACTCGATGCTATTTCGAGCGTATTATGCAACTTTATATACGCAAAGAATGTCCACTTCAAATGGAATACCTACAAATGCTATCTATGGATTTATCATGATGTTGAATAAAGCTATAGATATCATTGAACCTGATCATATTTTAGTGGCATGGGATGCAGGAAAACCAACCTTTCGACATAAACAATATTCTGCCTATAAAGGAACACGAAAACCACTCGATGAAGAATTGATTGTTCAATTTCCCATTGCACGAGAATACTTAGATAAAGCAGGAATCAAAAGATATGAACAAGAAGGCTTTGAAGCAGATGATATTATAGGAAGTATGTCTAAACAATGTAAAGATTTCCAAACAACCATTTTAACGAGTGATCGTGATTTACTTCAATTGATTGATTCAAGTACACGCGTTTTATTGATGAAAAAAGGACTCAGTGAAATGGATTTAATGGATGAAGAAGCCATGCAAAAAACATATGGAATTTCTCCCATTCAAATCATTGATATGAAAGGACTCATGGGAGATAGCGCCGATAATATTCCTGGAGTAGCAGGTGTAGGAGAAAAGACAGCACTTAAACTATTAGGTGAATATCATTCTGTAGAAGGCGTTTATGAAAATATCGATAAACTTAAAGGTAAGTTAAAAGAAAAGTTAGAAAATGATAAAGCAAATGCCTTTATGTCAAAAGAACTCGCAACTATTTATACAAAAATGGAATTACCCATTCAATTGGAAGATTGCACATTTACCGGTGTTGATGATAGTGTTAATGAGTTTTATGAAAAATATGAAATGCGTTCTTTAGTCAATCGAACAAATAAGAAAAAAGAAGAAAAATGGCCTTTAGAAGAAGTAAAAGAAATTAAAATCACTGAAACAAAACATCTGATGATTCTTCCCGTTTCAGCTCAACAACAATTATATGGGTTCATGATTCCGTATGAACAAAAAGTCTATTATATTCATGTAGAAGATGCTTTAGAAGATACACAATTTAGAAATATCCTAGCCAATGAAACAACACTTCGAACTTGGGATAGTAAAGAAATGTATCATTTATTAGATCGATATGGATTTGAAACTTGTGACTTTGCCCAAGATTTGCATATCGCTGTTTTCTTGTTGAACTCACAAGCAACAGATCAAGATGCTTTGATTCAATCTTTACACA
>CAVBGZ010000002.1:0-52330 GCA_963595075.1 Waltera intestinalis | reverse complement strand
GATTTAAGTGAATCTTTTAAAGATTTATCTAAAAAAAAGAAAGATGAAGAAGCGTATAGTGAATCAAGAGAAAAAGTTGTATATCATGAATTTGCTCAACAACTCTTTGAAAAACAAAGCTTAATCTTTGATGAATTAGAAAAACAAGATCTAATGTCTTTATATACAAATATTGAAATTCCATTAGTAAAAGTTTTATACCAAATGGAAAAAGAAGGGATTTCAATTCAAGAATCTTTTTTAGATGAATATGGTAAAACTCTACAAAAGAAATCGGATGAACTAGCCAATGAAATCTATCGATATGCCGGAAGTGTATTCAATATTAATTCACCTAAACAACTCGCAACGGTTTTATTTGACGATTTAAATTTAAAGGGGGGCGGGAAAAAGCGCTCTACATCTGCAGAGGTATTAGAAAAATTAAAAGGAAAACATCCGATCATCGATTGTATTTTAGAATATCGAAAAATCGCAAAAGTATCAGGAACTTATATTGAAGGATTAAAGAAACACATTCAGCCCGATGGTAAAATTCATACATCCTTTAACCAAACGATGACCCAGACAGGACGTTTATCAAGTAGTGATCCAAACTTACAAAACATTAGTGTAAGAGATGAAATAGGAAAAGAAATTCGCAAGGCCTTTGTGGCTGAGAAAGGGTATTCTTTATTATCTGCAGATTATTCGCAAATTGAATTAAGAATGCTTGCTCATATGGCCAATGAAGAAAATATGATTCATGCCTTTAATGAAGGATTGGACATCCATACAAAAACAGCTACTTTAATTTTTAATTGCGATGCGAGTGAAGTGGATGATCAAAAACGTCGAATTGCGAAGACAGTTAATTTTGGAATCGTATATGGACAAACTGAATTTGGATTGGCGCAACAATTGAATATCACACGCAAGGAAGCACAAGAATTTATGAATATGTACTTTGAAAGTTATCCACAAATCCATCAATACATGAATCAACTAATTGAGTTCTGTAAGGAAAATGGATATGTTGAAACTTTATTTAAAAGGCGACGTGAAATTCCTGAAATCAATGATAAAAATTTCATGACACGAGAATTTGGAAAAAGAGCCGCCATGAATGCACCGATTCAAGGAAGTGCTGCAGACTTGATTAAAATCGCAATGCTTAAAATGGATAAAGCCATGAAAGAAGCGAAAGTTGAATCAAAAATGTTGCTTCAAATTCATGATGAACTTATTTTCTTGGTTCCAGATCATGAATTAGATCAAATGAATAGGCTTGTAAAAGATACGATGGAACATGCGATGGAATTAAAAGTTCCTTTAAAAGCGAGCCTAAATACAGGCAAAACATGGTATGAGGCAAAATAATGCCAGAAGCACCTGAAGTACAAACAGTACTTTCTACTTTACAAAATCAAATACAAAATAAAATGATTGAAGAAGTGGAAGTGTATTATCCAAAAATCATTGAGGATGGAAATGTAAACAAGCTGGTTGGACAAACTTTTCATGAATTTAAACGAATTGGAAAGTATTTGATTTTTCGCATGGATGATGTAGACTTTATCGTTCATTTAAGAATGGAAGGAAAGTTTTATATTTTTGATGAAA
Organism: Waltera intestinalis; assembly: GCA_963595075.1. GTDB lineage: Bacteria > Bacillota_I > Bacilli_A > Erysipelotrichales > Erysipelotrichaceae > Holdemanella. Next base: position 50,728 of record CAVBGZ010000002.1, on the reverse strand, counting down.
AAAGACAAGATAAACATATTCACGCCGTATTTAAGCTGAGTGATGGGCGATATTTGTGTTATCATGATACGCGAAAATTTGGAAGAATGTATATTTATGAACAACAAGCTTCTATTTCATCGTATCCATGTTTTAAAAATGTAGGTATTGACTTTTTAGATGCTGAACCTGAACATTTTTATAAACAAATTCATGAATCTAAAAGAACGATTAAACAAGCTTTACTTGATCAATCCATCATGGCTGGAATCGGAAATATTTATGCAGATGAGATTTGTTTTGCGTGCAAATTAGATCCAAGAACAAAATGTTCTCGTCTTTCTAAAAAAGATTGTCAAAATATTGTTTTTCATACAAAGCACATATTAAATGGAGCTATTCATTATGGAGGAACAACCATTCGTTCCTATACATCAAGTTTAGGTGTTACAGGACGGTTTCAACTTCATTTAAAGGTGCATCAACAAGCTGTATGTAAAGAATGTGGTACTACCATCAAAAAAATCACAATAGCACAAAGGGGGACTTATTTATGTCCAAATTGCCAAAAAAGAAAGTAATAGGAATTACAGGTTCTATGGGATCTGGAAAAAGTGAAGTAAAAAGATATTTATCAAAATTTTATCCTGTTCTAGATTGTGATAAAGTGAACGCAAAGTTACTTGAAAAGGGACAGGTTGGTTATCAACATTTAAAAAGTATGGGGATATTGAAATTTGATCAAGATATGAATATTGATAAGGCTGAATTGGCAAATTATATGTTTTCTGATCCTGAACATAAAAAGGAAGTTGAAAATGTGTTGCACCCTTTGATTTTTGAATATATGGAAAATTGGATCAAAGAACAAAAGAATGGTATTGTTTTTATTGAAATGCCACTTTTATTTGAAATTCAAGCACAAAATTATTTTGATTCTATTTGGTGTATTGTGACAGATAGAAATATTGCCCTAGAACGACTACAAGAATATCGTCATTTCACTTATCAACAGGCTATGGCTAGACTAAACCATCAAATGGATCCTGAATTAAAAATGAAACAAAGTCAGATTGTTTTAAAGAATGATGGTACAAAAGAAGAGCTCTATCAACAAATAGAAGAAGCTTTAAAAAAGGAGAAAGTATGATTGAGACAAAAGTAATGGAATATTTATCAAAGGACCATTTTCAATCGTTAAATTTTTTGTATGCACCATTGATTGGAAAAAATGCTCTTTGCCTCTATCAATTTCTATATTATCTACCATCAAATATGGAACAAGAAGAAGTGAATGTATCTTTAAATATAAATGAAACTCAATATCAGTCTGCCATACAAATGCTCCTTCAATATCATTTGATTCAATTTTATACAAATAAAGAAAATCAATTAATCTTATTGTATGCTCCACTTCTACAAAATGAATTCTTGATTCATGATACGTATTCAAGATTGTATTTGAGCTGTGTTGGTGCAAAAGTTTTTGATCAGATGAAGATAAAATTTAAAAAAGAAACTAAAAAAATAGAAGGCTATGAACAAAAGACTTGTGATTTAGATATTTCTAGACTAGACTCGTGGACGGAAGCTAAGGAAATCATGTATGAAAAAGTAAAACCAAATATACAAGAAACTTATGACTTTGATTTTCAAACATTCTTTAAAGGTATGGATCACATTTTTCCTTTGCGATTTCGAACAAGAGACAATTTGAATCGTATAGCCCAACTGGCAAAAATTTATGGTATATCAGCTAAAGATATGCGTAAATATGTACAAAGAAGTGTAAACCCTTCTACAGGATTTTTTGATATAGAAAAAGTAAAGAAGATGGCTGTTTCAGCGCGAAAATCTACAGATTCTTCACAAGATCCATATAAGAGGTCACCGGTACATTTTTTACAAGAAAAACAAAATGGAATTCCTGTTATTAAATCGGATAAACTGTTGATTGAAAAATTGTGCACAGATTTTCAATTTCCGGTTGAAGTGGTGAATACACTGATTGAATATACTCTAGAACAAACTAATCAACAATTTTCTAGAAATTATGTAGAAAAAGTTGCGGCAAACTGGGTGAGATTAAATGTGGATTCTAGACAAAAAGCTCTGCAAGTGATACAAAAAGAAAAACCAACTTCTAAATCTGTTCCAAAGGTCAAACTTGATGATAAGTTTTATGAGAAGAAAGATAATAAAACGCCTGAAGAAATTCAAAAAGAAACACTTGCGCTTCAAAAAATGTTGAAAGAAGGTAAATTATGATGGATTTTCAAATTGAACTCAATGAAGATCAAATGAGAAAGAGAAAAGAAAATATAGAAATTTTAAAAAAAAATGAACTTGTGTTATATTTTCTAGAACAAAATCATTTACCTGTAACGTTTATTGAGGAAAATAGTGGCGTCTTACTTCAATGGGTGAGAGCAGTGAATCAATGTAAAAACTGCAAAGGATTAGACTATTGTACGCAAGGTATGAAAGGGAAAGTCTTGAAATTAAATATCGATGATTTTGGCTATTTAAATGATTGCTACGTATCTTGTAGGTACAAAAAGACTATGGAACAAAAGTTGGCACACCAATCAAAGTTTCGACTGAGTCATATGAGTGAAAAAGATTACCTTATTGATTTGAATGATGAATCTTTTCAAAAGGCAATTCAAGATTCAGATTATGCACAAGTATATAATGGAGTCGTTGGCTCGATTGCCCTGAACAAAGGTGTTTATCTATATGGGAATCCAGGAGTTGGAAAGTCTTATTTATTAAAGGGCGTAAGTAATTATTATGCGAAAAATGGGAAAAGCGTTTCTTTTGTGCAAGTGCCTTTATTAATTCAAGAATTAAAACAATTTATGACAGATAATGAATATCGTCAAAATCTTTTAGGTCATTTGCGATTTAGTGATGTTTTGGTTTTAGATGATATCGGAGCCGAAAGCATTACTCAATGGACACGAGATGAAATTTTGTTGCCGGTATTGGATCAAAGAATGAATCGTAATTTAAAAACTTACTTTACTTCAAACTATTCTTTGGAGGAATTGGAACAACAATATAGACTCGCAAATAAGCAGAATGGAAATGTTGCAAGTTTAAGAATTTTGGAGAGAATACATACTTTATCAAATCCAATAAGTTTAATGGGAAAATCGCGTCGTTCGTGAGTTTTTTCACTTTTCAAATTCAATGTTATGGAGTAGAATATGTATGAAGAAATTAAAGGAGGAATAGAGTAATGTTAGTATCTGCTACTGAAATGATCAACAAAGCTCATGAAGGTCACTATGCAATTGGGGCTTTCAACATCAATAACTTAGAATGGACAAAAGCTATTTTAGCTGCTGCTGAGGAAGTAAAATCACCAGTTATGTTAGGTGTATCTGAAGGTGCTGCTAAATATATGTGTGGTTTCAAAACTGTTGCTGCAATGGTTAAAGAAATCCACGATGCAATGGGAATTACAGTTCCTGTAGCTTTACACTTGGATCATGGATCATATGAAGGAGCTAAAGCTGCTATTGAAGCAGGATTTACTTCTGTAATGTTCGATGGTTCTCATTATGCATTTGAAGAAAACTTAGAAAAATCAAAAGAAATGATCGAATTAGCTCATTCAAAAGGTTTATCAATTGAATGTGAAGTTGGTGGAATCGGTGGAGAAGAAGATGGTGTTATCTCTGCTGGTGAATTAGCTGACCCAGCTGAATGTAAAACTATCGCTGAATTAGGTGTAGATTTCTTAGCTGCTGGTATCGGAAACATTCATGGTAAATATCCTGCAAACTGGGCTGGTTTAAACTTTGATCGTTTAGGAGAAATCCAGGACGCTACAAATGGTAAACCATTAGTATTACATGGTGGTTCAGGAATTCCACGTGAACAAGTACAAAAAGCAATTACATTAGGTGTTTCTAAAGTTAACGTAAATACAGAATGCCAATTAGTATTTGCTGAAGCTACTCGTAAATATATCGAAGCTGGAAAAGACCAAGAAGGAAAAGGATACGATCCTCGTAAATTATTAAAACCAGGTGCTGATGCAATCACTGCACTTTGCAAAGAAATGATGGAAAACTTCTTTGGTTCTGCTGGTAAAGCTGAATAATTTAAACGTTACAAGTAAGCAGGCATAAAGCCTGCTTTTTTTTAGGAGGAAAAATGAAATCAGTTAAAATTGATGATTTATTAAAGTATCATTTTTATGGAAATCTTAAATCAAAAGATGGAATTTCTATTTTTGTAGATGGTTTTAGCGATGAAAAAGAAAATGCATATTCTTATGTGTTGAAGACGTGTGTAAATGACAAAATTATTCCACTTACATCGTTTGGAAAAGAAGCAAGCTACATGATTGAAGATGAAGATCATGTATTATTTTGTGGCAATCGAAAAAATGTAGAAAAGAATACTTCGCTTTATCGTATTTCATTATCTGGTGGAGAAGCACAAGAAATAGCTCGATTTGATAAAGAAGGAATGAATGTTGTAGGTTATTTAAATGAGAAAACATTGGTTTTACAAGTCAAAGAAAAACTTGTGGAAGAAGAAGCAGACTATGAAGTTTTTGATGAAATTCCTTTTTATAATAATGGACAAGGTGTAACCAATAAACATCGTAACCATATTTATACATATCATTTAGATACAAAAGAACTTGTGAATGTTACAGAAGATACATTTGATGTGAGTGCTGTAAGAATTCATGATGGAGCCATTTATTTACTTGGGCAAAACTGGACACGCAAACAACTCCTTACTGAAGACATTTATAAATATGATGGTACATTAACAACATATGTACATGCTAATGGTGCTAGTATTCATGGCTTTGAATTTGTTGAAGACGATATTGTCGTAATAGCGAATACACATGAAAAGTATGGCTTGAATGAAAATCCAAAATTCTTTGATAAAGATATGAATTTAATTTGCGACTGGCAAGATTGTGTAGGAAATTCAGTAGGTACCGATTGTGCAGTTGTTGGTGGCAATGCAACATTATCTTATAAGAATGCGCTTTATTTTGTTTCTACTATTTATGATCATAATAATTTATATAAATTGGAAAACAACAAAATTTCACTTGTCTTTGAATGGACTGGAACGATTCATTCTTTTGCCTTTAATGAGGATATGCTTTATTTTATTGGTGCCGATCGTGCGAGTATGCAACAATTGTATAAGGTGATTGATGGCGAAGCCATTCAATTATCTAACTTTAATTCTTTAGAAGATACGTATGTCGCAAATCCTGTTGACGTTGAATTTGGTGAAGATTTAAAGGGATGGGTGTTATTACCTAAAGATTATGATCAAAATAAAAAATATCCAGCAATTTTAGATGTTCATGGTGGCCCTAAAACTGTATATGGAACAGTTTTTTATCATGAAATGCAAGTATGGGCAGGTATGGGATATTTCGTGTTCTTCTGTAACATTCAAGGTTCAGATGGTCGAGGAAATGAGTTTGCGGATATTCGTGGAAAATATGGAACAATTGATTATGAACAATTGATGCTATTTACAGATACGGTTTTAGAAAAATATCCACAAATCGATGCTTCTAAAGTCGGCGTTACTGGAGGAAGCTATGGAGGATTTATGACCAACTGGATTATTGGGCATACGACTCGTTTTGCGGCAGCTGCAAGTCAAAGAAGTATTTCGAATTGGATTTCATTTAGTCAAACCAGTGATATTGGACCTTACTTTACTCAAGATCAACAAGGGTCTAGTTATGATGTTGATCCAGAAAAGTTATGGTGGCATTCTCCATTGAAATATGCGAAGAACGTGAAAACTCCAACTTTGTTTATTCATTCGGATGAAGATTATCGTTGCCCTGAAAGTGAAGGACTACAAATGTTAAATGCCTTGTTGGATCAAAATATTGAAGCGCGTATGTGTTTATTTCATGGTGAAAATCACGATTTGTCACGTACAGGACGCCCAATCCATCGTTTACGTCGTTTAAATGAAATCACAAATTGGATGGAAAAACACCTAAAACAAAAAAATGCCTAGATAATAAAGGTTGAATAAGATATAATATCTAGGCATTACCTTGAATGGGGGAAAATGAATGGAAAAAGTCATTAAAATTGAAGGTGGACATCCTTTAAATGGTACAGTTCGAATTAGTGGATCAAAAAATGCGACAGTAGCATTGATTCCAGCATGTGTACTTGGAAATGAACCTGTTACGATTTATGGAGTGCCAAATATTTCGGATGTGGATTCTCTTATCATATTGTTAAAAGAATTAGGCGTTTATGTTGAGAGAAAAGATAAAGAAACATTATATATAGATCCATCGAATATGGAAAATATACCTATGACATCAAAAGCTGTGTCTAAATTAAGAGCAAGCTATTATTTTATGGGGGCTCTACTTGGAAAATTTGGGCATGTTGAAATTAAAATGCCAGGAGGATGTTATTTAGGACCTAGACCTATTGATTTGCATTTAAAAGGATTTGAAGCTCTAGGAGCTGATATCCAATATGAAAATGGATGTTATATTTTGGATGCAAAAGAATTAAAAGGTACAAATATTTTCTTAGATATATCCAGTGTAGGGGCAACAATCAATATTATGATGGCAGCTGTCTATGCCAAAGGTAGAACTGTTATTGAAAATGCGGCTCGTGAACCTGAAATTATTGACATTGCGACGTTATTGAATAAGATGGGTGCAAAAATTCATGGTATGGGAACAAGTACTTTAGTGATTGATGGCATGGATCATTTAAAAGGCTGTATTCATGAAATTATTCCAGATCGTATAGAGGCGGCAACCTATGTAATCATGGCTGCAGCAATGGCTGAAGATGTAGTGATTGAAAATATTATTCCTCAACATTTAGAAGCAATCACAATGAAACTTCAAGAACTAGGAACAAATATGAAGGTAAAAGAAGATTCAATTCATATTTTTAAAGGAGATAAACCTTTAAAACGAACTGAAATCTTAACAAAACCATATCCAGGCTTTGCGACAGATGTGCAACAACCTTTTACAGCTTTATTAACACAATGTGAAGGACAATCCGTTGTTACGGAAACTATTTATACGGAAAGATTCAAGCATTGTGCTGAACTATGTAAAATGGGAGCTGATATTGATGTTCATACACCAAGTGCTTTTATTAATGGAAAAACAAAGTTACATGGAGCAAAAGTAACCGCAACAGACTTAAGATGTGGAGCCGCTTTAGTAATTGCTGCATTAATGGCGGATGGAATTACAGAAATCCATGATGTTTATCATATTGATCGAGGATATGATAATTTGGATGGAAAACTTGCTCATTTAGGAGCTAAAATGTGGAGAGAAGAAATCGCAGACTAACACCAATGTAATGTTGGTGTTTTTTTATGTTAAAATGAGTGCATGAACATGATGAAAATTACGCAAGATATGCGTGAAAATAAAAAAATAAGTTTAAAAACACAACTGATGTTAGTGATTTTTTTATCGGTTCCTGCCATTTTTGAACAATTGGTTTCGACCGCTATGTCCTATATTGATACGGCTATGGTTGGAAGTTTAGGCTATCAAGCTACGGCAGCCATCGGTGTTGTCGCAAGTACAACATGGTTATTTGGGGGCATAGCGACTTCATGTGCACTTGGTTTTTCTGTACAAGTTGCCCAATATTTAGGGGCAGATCGAAAAAAAGATGCAAGAAATGTTGTTTGTCAGGGTATGCTTTTTAATCTATTGTTTGGATTATTGTTAGGAGTAATCATTATTATATTAAGTTTCTTTTTGCCTTCATGGCTAGGTGCCGATGTATCCATACAAAAGGATGCAACATATTATTTAGCTATTGTTGGTGCCTTCATGCCATTTAATATTTTGGCGATGTTGTGTTCTGGTTTTTTAAGATGTTCCGGTAATGCCTTGCTTCCAAGTATAATGAACATTTTAATGTGTGTATTTGATGTTATCTTTAATGCACTTTTTATTTATGGTTTACATTTAGGTGTAATTGGTGCGGCACTAGGTACAGGGATGTCACAAGTTGTGGTTGCGATTTTATTGGTTATTCTTGTCGTGAAAAAGGATGGACCGTTAAAATTATTGGGTGATGAAAACTTTAAATTTACCAAACAAATTCTTTTAAATGCTTTTCATTTGGCGACTCCTTCTGCACTTGAAAGAATCACACTTTCTTTAGCTCAAATTGTGATGACATCCATTGTCTCAAGTATGGGCGCAATAAGTGTAGCTGTGAATTATGTAGCTGTAAGTGCTGAAGGAATCTGTTATTTGCCTGCTTATGGAATTGCAGGGGCTGCCACAACTTTAGTTGGACAAAGCATAGGTGCAAAAAGAAAAGATATGGCTAAACGTTTTGCGAATTTAACAACATTACTTGGCTTTATTCTTGTTCTATTTATGTCTTTGTTTATGTATGGATATGCTCCATTATTAGTTTCTATGTTGACTCAAAATAAAGAGGTCATAGCGCAAGCTAGTATTTGTTTAAGAATTGTTTCTTTTTCTGAACCACTTTTTGCGATTAGTATTGTAGTGATTGGTGCTTTACGTGGTGCAGGAGATAGTAAGAGACCATTTATTTTAAATGCACTTAGTATGTGGGGCGTTCGTGTTTTGGTGATTGCCTTATTTACAAAACAATATGGAGTCATTGGCGTTTGGGCGACGATGACGTTTGAACTTGTTTTTAGAGGAATTATCTTTTTGATTCGATTGGTAAGAGGTAAATGGGTGAATCAAAATAGTTTGCGTTAAATAGTTTCAATTATTATAATAGGTTTATGATAAAAGTTGCGATACTTGAATATGAAAAAGAGACAAAAGATATTGTGTTTCAACTGTCAAAAATATTTTGTGAGCAGGATTGGTGTTTTCGCCATTATACAAAGGCAAGCGAATTAGCTAAGAAAATGCATGAAGAAGAATATCAGCTTTTTATTTTTGATGAAATGTTTAAAACAGCACGTTTAGAAAGTGTATTTGTTCATGACAATCCGAATTCGATTTTTATATATGTTTGTAGCGATGTAAAATGTGTACAAGGATCAGATCAAAGAAATCGTGTGTTTTATATTTCAAAGGAACAAGTGGCTAAAGATATACAGGCGTACGATTCAATCATATTAAGTCAATGTATGCAGTCAAATATGTATGAATTGATTTATGATGGTGTTCATGTCAATATTGCTTTTGAAGATATTTATTACTTAGAAAAAGATGGAAAATTTGTTTATTTCTATACAAAAAAAGGAAAATTTCATAAAAGAGAAAGTATGGCTTCTTTAGAAAAACTCTTCGAACCTTATGGCTTTTTGCGTGTGCATGTTTCATATATCGTAAACGCAAAGCACATTGTCGCATGGTATAAGGATGAGGTTGAACTTGTAAATAAGGCACATATCCCTTTATCACGTGCAAAAAAAAGAAAGATTACCAATGAAGCCAAATAAATGACGAGTTTGTCCAGTTTCCTTTCTTTTTCTTTTTTTGAGCTTATAATGAAGGTGTAAAAAGAAAAGGGAAAAGAAAGAGCAGAGAAATCGAAAACCTTTTCTTAAGAAAAAAAGAGAGCGGTGAGAAGATGACAATGACTTAAGCTAAAAAATTTATTTTAGCAAAAAAAGAAGCTATGGAGAGATGACTCCAAAAGTTAAGCCAAAGGTATTTTGGAAGAAACATCGTTGATACTTAATGGAAAAGATGAAAAGATAAGAACAGAAAGCATTTGTTAGGTGAACAAGACTTCACAATGAAAAGTAATCTTGGAAGTTAAGGATATCATCAAATTTCATTTAAGAATTATAAAATACTCAGATATGGTCATGTTCGAGGAATGTTTATAAGGAAGAAATGAAAAATAAGAATAATAGTTGATGATAAAATAGGATAAGGTAGAAAATTTATCCAAGTACAAGTGAATAAAAAAAGAGAGAGCAGATGAAATTGTCTGCTCTATTTTGTTGTATAATGTAAAGGCGTGGAGGATAGAAAATGAATGTAGATTTTTATAATAAACCCTTTACTTCAAAAAGAAATAATATTGTAGCTTTAAATGGGGTGGTCAGTACTTCGAATAATTTGGCAAGCCAAGCAGGATTGGATATGTTAAAACAAGGTGGAAATGCCATAGATGCAGCTATCGCAACAGCTGCATGTCTAACAGTAGTTGAACCATGTTCGAATGGTCTAGGCTCCGATGCCTTTGCGATTGTTTGGATGAATGATGAAATGTATGGGATGAATGCATCTGGATATTCTCCTTATGAAATTGATGCATCAAAAATAGATCAGATTGATAAAAGAGGATGGACACCAGTTATGGTTCCGGGGGCTTGTAAAGGTTGGAAAGAATTAAGTGAAAGATTTGGTAAATTGCCTTTTGAAAAGTTACTTCAACCCGCTATACATTATGCAAAGTATGGATTTCCAGTAAGCCCTGAGACCGCAAGAATGTGGAAAAAAGCTGTAGATACAATGCCAAAAGGGGAAGAGTTTGATGAATGGTTTAATACCTTTACAATCGATGGACAAGCTCCAAATGCAGGAGATATTATGAAATACCCTCAGATGGCGGATACTTTAGAGAAAATTGCACAAACAAAAACAGATGCTCTTTATTATGGAGAGTTGGCGGATGCACTTGAAAACGCAAGTAAAAAATTCAATGGCTTTTTACGGAAAAAGGACATGGAAGATTATGAGGTTGAATGGGTTAAGCCTATAAGTGTAGAGTATCATGGATATCAAGTGTGGGAAATACCACCGAATGGGCAAGGAATCGTTGCGTTGATGGCTTTAAATATTTTAAATAATTTTCATTTTGAATCCAGAAATGTAACATGTCTTCATACGCAGATGGAAGCTTTAAAGATGGCGTTTGCGGATGCGAAGGCTTATGTTTCTGATCCAAAAGAGATGCGTATTCCTGTCAAAGATTTAATACATCCTTCGTATGGAAAACAAAGAGCTAAACAAATGAGAAGGCATGCTTTAGTTCCTAAGGTTGATAAACCTCATGGATCAGGGACTGTTTATTTGTGTACAGCGGATAAAGATGGGAATATGGTTTCTTATATTCAATCAAATTATATGGGCTTTGGAAGTGGCATTGTTGTTGATGGTATTTCTTTGCAAAATCGAGGATATGATTTTAGTTTGGATCCAAGTCATGTTAACTATTTGAAACCACATAAGAGAACGTATCATACAATTATTCCTGGATTTTTGACAAAAGATGGTAAACCAGTGGGACCTTTTGGCGTTATGGGAGGCTATATGCAGCCACAAGGCCATGTTCAAGTCGTCACGAATATGATTGATTTTCATTTGAGTCCTCAAATGGCTTTAGATTCAAGAAGATTTCAGTGGATGGAAAATATGAAATTTATTGTTGAACAGGATTTTGATGGGGAAATGGTTGAACTATTAAAAATGAGAGGACATGAAATTGAGTTTGAAGAAGAACTAGCATCATTTGGAAGAGGGCAGATTATTGTTCGTTTAGAAAATGGAGTTTATGTAGCTGGATGTGAATCGAGGGCAGATAGTAATATTTCATGTTTCTAGATGAATTATGTGATAAAATAAATGAAATAGAAAAGAGTAGGAATTAAGTATATGAAACTTTTGGCTTCTGATTATGATGGCACTTTACGCTATGGACAAGATGTAATGCAGAAAGATATTGAAGCTCTTCAAGAGTGGAAAAATGATGGAAATTTATTTGTGATAGTTACAGGACGAAGTTATGAGTCGATTGATGCACAAATTAAAAAATATCAAATTCCAGTTGATTATGTGATCACAAACAATGGTGGAATGGCATTTGATAAAGAAGGAAAAATTTTATTATCTCAATATTTGGATTATGATGTATGTATTCAAATTCTACATCATGTAAAACAATATGATGATATTATTAGTTATGTAGTTAATGATGGCGTACACCGTCATCGTATTGTGTTAAAACAAGGCGTTCAGGATCATAGATATCCAAATTTAAAACCAGATTTAACAGAGACCGAATTGTTAGATATGGGACATTTTGCACAAATTGTTTTATCGATGACAAGTGTAGAGGCTTCTTTATTTATCGCAAAAAAAATAAATGATTTATATTATGATAAAGTTGTGGCATATCCAAATAATTATGTGGTGGATATTGTACCTAAAGATGTTTCAAAGGCGAGTGGAATTGATTTTATTTCAAATCTTATCGATATGAATAAAGAGGGTGTTTATACGATTGGTGATGGATATAACGATATTCCATTGATTGAATATGGCATGAATGGATGCGTAATGTCTTGGGCCGATGAGGATGTAAAGATTCATGCGAAAAAAGAATACAATTCGATTTGTGAAATGATTAAAGACATTATATAAGGGGGGTGTTTTTATGCAGGTTGCCCTATCGGATGTGACTTTTTTAATCAAATTAATATTAGACATACTTGTAGTTTGGGGATTGATTTATTCAGGGTTAAGAATTGTAAGAAATAATTCAAGGACCATTCAAATTGTGAAGGGTGTATTGATTATTGTTATTGTGAAGATGTTAGCGGTTTGGCTAGGCTTGAATACTTTAAATTATTTGATTGAAATGTTTTTGAATTGGGGAATCGTTGTTATTTTGGTTGTGTTCCAACCTGAAATTCGTGGAATGCTTGAAAAAGTAGGTAAAACAACCGATGTTTTATCAGCGGATGTTTCTGTTTCCCAAATTCAACAGATGATTAATGAATTGGTAGAAGCTTGTTCGGCTATGTCAAAATCAAAAACGGGAGCTTTGATTACCATTCAAAGAAGCCAGTCTTTATCTGATTTTATTCGAACAGGTATTGTGATGGATTCAGAAGTTTCCACAGAATTGTTAGGAACGATCTTTCAATATGGTACACCAATGCATGATGGTGCTGTCATTATTCAAGGAAATAAAATTGCGTGTGCAGCAGCTTATTTTCCTCCAACAACCAAAGATTTACCGAGTAAATATGGAGCTAGACATAGAGCGGCTGTAGGAATCAGTGAAATCACAGATTCAATTACGATTATTGTGAGTGAGGAAACGGGGAATATTTCAGTTGCGGTCAATGGACAACTTACACAATATCCTCCGGAAGGATTGGCAAGATATTTGACGAATATTCTTGTTCCAAAGACGGATGAGACATATACATCTATTTTGGCACCTGTAAATAATTTGGCTAAACAAATGACAAGAAAAACCAAAAAACAGGAAAAGCCAAAAAATGTGGATGATCGTGTTAAACCGATAGAAATTGTAAATTTGTATGAGCAAAAGGGGGTAAGTGGTCATGGAACAACCAAGTAAAAGAGGCCCTTCACTTTGGCTCGATGGATTAAGTAAGCTAGGCCATTTTATTTTTCAAAAATTAAGTAAATTAGTAGATCGTATTCTTTTTAATAAAAAAGGGTCGATTATTATTTCTTTGTTGGTGGCGATTATGATTTGCGTGGGTGTAAATTATGATGATATCAATGTGAAATTGTTTAATGATAGTACAACTACAGTAGAATTGACTAATGTTTCTGTGGAAGTTTTGGCAGATACGGAAAAATATGAAGTGAGTGGTGTTCCTAGCTCTGTCAATGTGACTTTGACTGGGGATGCGGCTAGTATTCAAGCGTTTCGTTCAAAAGGAAATATCCAAGTTGTTGCGGATTTAAAAAAATATTCTGAAGGGGAAACTGTCATCAATTTGACTGTAAAAAACTTACCTAATAAGGTGGATGCTGTCGTAGATCCATCGTCGATTGATGTTACGTTATCTAAAAAAGTAACGAAATCATTTACACTTCAATCAGAGTTGTTGGTAGGTTCAGGACAAAAGGTAACAGATTTTGAAACGCCAGTATTGGATGTAGAAACTGTAAAAATTACGGCAAGCCAAAATCAAATCAATTCGATCCGTGTGGTAAAGGCATTGATTGATTGCACGGGACAAATTGAGGATTTTGAAACAAGCGCAACGATTGCTGCGTATGATGCGAAAGGAAATAAAGTAAATGTTGAGATATCGCCAGAATCAGTCCATGCGAGTGTAGAGATGGCAAAATCTAGTGATTCAACAAGTACAAAGGAGGAAGACTCATAATGGGTAAATATTTTGGAACAGACGGAGTTCGTGGAAGAGCAAATGAAGGATTGACATTAGATATGTCCATTCGAATTGGACAATATTTAGGTTGGTATTATGGAAAAGAAAAACATGCACGTATCTTAATTGGAAAAGATACACGATTAAGTGGGGCTATGTTCGAACTTGGATTGGCTGCTGGAGCAACAAGTATGGGAGCTCAAGTTTATTTATTAGGAGTGTGTCCAACACCTGCAGTTTCTTATTTGGTTCGTAAAGAAAGATTTGATTGCGGAATCATGGTTTCAGCAAGTCATAATCCTTATTATGATAATGGTATTAAGTGCTTTAATCATAATGGAGAAAAGATGGAAGAAGAATTACTTCTTGAAGTTGAAAAATATATGGATGGACTTACTGAATTAGAACTTACAACTGGCGAGCGTATTGGTGAATATTTTGAATGGGAAGATGGCCTAGAAATTTATATGAGTTGGCTAAAAGAATGTGTTCCAGTGGATTTAAGTGGTATGAAGATTTTATGTGATTTAGCCAATGGATCTGCGACAAGTACTGCGGTTGAAACTCTTAGTTCTCTAGGAGCTACAGTAGATGCCATCAGCAATTCACCAAATGGTGTTAATATCAACAACAAGTGTGGATCGACTCATCCAGAAACCTTACAAAGAATGATGGCTGAAGGAGATTATGATATTGGACTTGCTTTTGATGGCGATGCAGATCGTTTGATTATGGTGAATTCAGATGGACAACTTTGTGATGGAGACTATGTTTTATATATTTGCTCAAAATATATGAAATCTCAAAATCGTTTGAATAAAAATATGGTTGTAACGACAGTTATGGCAAACTTAGGTTTATATAAAGCTTTAGACGCAAATAAGATTGATTATGTACAGACAGCCGTAGGCGATAAGTATGTCTTTGAAGAAATGCAAAAACAAAATTATTGGCTTGGCGGAGAACAAAGTGGACATATCATTTTCTTAGAACATGCAGTAACTGGAGATGGCTTGTTGACGGCATTAAAAATTCTTGAAATCATGAAAAACACGGGAAAAACTTTGCAGGAGTTGAGTGAAGGCTTGTTCATTTATCCTCAACTTTTAAAGAATGTAACGGTAAAAGATAAAAATGAATGTTTGAATGATGAAGGTTTGAAAGATGTAATAGATTCTGTAGCTCAGAAATTAGGGGATGAAGGTCGTATTTTAGTTCGTCCTAGTGGTACGGAGCCTTTGATTCGTGTTATGGTAGAGGCAAAGACGGATGAGTTGTGTGCCAAGTATGTCCAAGAAGTAGTGACATTTTTAGAAGAAAATGATTTTTAGAAAGAAGGGATAGTATGAAAAGAGTTATTAGTATTGTTGAAGATGAAAAAGATATTAATAATTTGGTAGCCCAATATTTAAGAAAAGAAGGATATGAAGTTCATTCCTATTATACATATGAAGAAGCAAGTGCACATGTTGGTGATGATGATGTTCATTTGTGGATTTTAGATATTATGCTTGATGATAAATCAGGGTTTGATTTAATAGAGGAAATTCGTTTACAAGGACCTGAAACGCCTGTTATTTTCATGTCGGCTCGAGATAAGGAGTTTGATCGAATTATTGGCCTTGAAAAGGGATGCGATGATTATATTACTAAGCCTTTTAGTCCAAAGGAATTGGTTCTTCGTGTAAATAATATTATTAAACGTGCATATCGTGATGATAATAATCGAATTAGTATTGATGGATATGAATTGGATGAAGAGCAAAGAAAAATTTATGCCGACAATGTGGAGATTGAATTAACAACAAAAGAATTCGATCTATTAATGATGTTTATTAAAAACAAAGGAATCGCATTTTCACGAGATAAAATCTTAGAAAATGTTTGGGATGAAAATTATTTTGGTAGTGATCGTGTTGTAGATGATACTTTACGACGTTTAAGAAAAAAATTACCAAATTTAAATATTCATACAATTTATGGATATGGATATCGACTTGGGTAATAGGCTACATGCTTATACCCTTTTTCTATAGAGTGAGGTGAACATTATGAAGACTCCTTCTTATTATTTCCAAAAGATGTCATTGACACGGCAGATTTTAACAATTATAACGACAGTTTTAGTTTTCTTTTTGGTTTTTTTCTTCATATATGTATCCGATAATATCGATCGAACGATTAATCGGCAAATGTATGAGATGATTATGAATCGTCAAGAACCTATTGCTGAAATAATTCAATCCAATAAGAAAAAAGATAATAAAAATGTCTATTCTTTTTTGGCTTTGGACACGGTTCAGACCAACTGTATTATTCAAGATGGAAAAATGGAAGTTTTATCCAATCAGAAAAATCAATTTGTGAATCAGAAAGTGTATGATGCTTTGCTTGAACAATCCAAGCAGATGAGTGAGGATACGAATTCTGTTTTACAAGGTACGGTTTCGATTGGCTCACACACGTATTATTATCGTTTGATTTATTGTGATGAAGATACAATTCTAGCTAGTTTTATGGACGATACATACGCAACTCAATTTCGAGATTCACTGATTGACTCAACAGTTTATGTCATTGTTCTTGCGTTTATGATTGTTTTCTTAATTATTTTGGTTTGGGTCTTCTCTATCATTCATCCATTGAATATTATTCGTAATTATATTGAACAAATTAAGGATGGTAAAGAGGTTGAACTTCATTTAAATCGTAATGATGAAATTGGAGAAATGGCAAATGCGATCGTGAAGATGAATGATGAATTAAAGCGACAAGATAAGGCAAAGGAAGACATGATTCATAATATTTCTCATGATTTAAAAACGCCTATTGCGACTATAAAATCTTATGCAGAATCCATTAAAGATGGAATTTATCCATATGGATCATTAGAGAGTAGTGTTGATGTTATTTTAGATAATGCGCAACGTCTTGAAAATAAAGTACATTCTCTTTTATATATGAATCGTGTGGAGTATTTAGTGGCCAGTGATGCGAGTGGTGTTGTCACAAATATGAAAGATGTAGTTGAACAGGTAGTTTTGAATTCGGCTGTGATTCGGCCTGAAATTCAAATCATAACAGATGTTGAAGAGGTTTTCTTTGATGGCTTGATTGAAGCGTGGCGTGTTGCGATTGAGAATATTATGGAAAATGCTTTCCGTTATGCGAAATCATACATTAAAATTGAAGTACGTGAGGATTTGTTGTGTATTAGTAATGACGGGCCAAAAATGCCAGAAGATCGTATTGATTCTTTATTCCGTCCTTATGAAAAAGGAGAGGGAGGTCGTTTTGGCTTAGGGTTATCAATTGTTGCCAAGGTTTGTAAGGCTAATCACTATTTTGTGAAAGGTGAAAATACAGAGGATGGTGTTTGTTTTAAAATTTATAGAAAACCTAAACCTGTGAAAAAGAAGAAAGAAAATGGTTGGGGAAAATCAAAAGGAGAAAAACAATGAGAGTAGCTACAATAGGATCTGGGATTATTGTGGATCGAATGATTGAAACGATTCATCAAGTGGATGATTTGGAATTATATTGTGTTTATTCTAGAACAGAAATGAAAGCGAAAGAATATGCACAAAAGCATGGCCTTTCAGTTTATTATTGGAATCTAGAAGAAATGTTGAAAGATCCGCTTGTAGATATTGTCTATGTCGCAAGTCCAAATTCTTTACATTATACACAGTCGAAGTTAGCATTAGAACATGGTAAGCATGTTTTGTGTGAAAAGCCTTTTGTCGCAAGTCTGGATGAGTGTGAAGAATTGTTTGATCTTGCTCATAAAAATAATGTTTATATTTTGGAAGCAATCACAAATATTCATTTGCCGAATTATCAGATTGTCAAAGAGAATTTAGATCGTGTAGGACAGTTGAAAATGGTTCAATGCAATTTTTCACAATATTCTTCTCGATATTTAAAATATAAAAATCATGAACAAACCAATGCGTTTGATCCTCATTTTAATGGTGGAGCTTTGATGGATATCAATGTTTATAATATTCATTTTGTGGTAGGAATGTTTGGAGAACCACTCAAGGTTCATTATTTCAAGAATTCTGGATATAATGGTATTGATACAAGTGGAATTTTAATTATGGAATATAAAGATTTCTTAGTAGAGTGTACAGGAGCTAAGGATAGTTCAAGTCCAAATACTGTATATTTACAAGGAGATGAAGGTACAATCATTGTTTCTGGAATCAGTAACGGTGTTGTTGAACATGTACATTTTAGCGGACCGAAAAAAGATAGGATTGGCCAGAAAAGTGTGGATAAGCAAGAAAACTTAGGTTTAGATCAAGGTAACCATATGGTCTATGAATGTAATGATTTTGTGGAAATATTAAAAGGTAAAAAGCAGGATTTCTATGAATATTGTTGCCAAGAAACTAAAACGGTGGTCAAAATTTTAAGTCAATTTCAGAATGAGGAAATATAAAAAAAGAGGACTGACCTCTTTTTTTATATCTGATCCTGAATGGAATGGTATGTTCGAACCAGATAGTATGTATATTATACCTTATTTTAAACAATATTGATAACCTAAATTTAATGGTTTTGGGTGAAAAAAAGCATTCTTAGGGAATGCTTTAAATAATTTGTGCAAGTTCAGCTCCGTGTTGGATTTGATCAAGCATATTTTCTTTTGCCTGCTTGTAGAGCGCAAATTGTTTTTTTGCGTAATCAACGTTTTTATACACTTTCCAATCTCCAATAAGAGAGTAAGGTTTGTTTTCGATAAAACCTTTAACGTCATATAAGGGATAGCCTAAGAATACTCCAATTTCATGAGGAAAGTTTTTTGTGTTAAGTCTTTTTTTGAGTTCTTTTAAACACAGTTCAAATGTATTTGGATAATGATAGGATTTTAAAAAATCTTGAACTGCATTTGAGGAAATATAGTCTATAAGTTTGGAATTGTATACATAAATTGTGTATTTTTCGGCTTGTTCTATGAGGATAAAGAAAATCCCTTTTGAATTAAATGCTTCATTGTATTGACGAATAAAAGTCACAATAGAATCATCGCCTTTTGGAATGTGGAACATATTGGCATACTTATATTGTTTTAATGTAGGTGCACAATAATTGGCCAATAAATGTTCAAAACGTTGTTTAGGCATAACACTTATGCTCCAATAGCAGTTTTGATGTTTTCGATATCTTCCGGTGTACCAGCATTTTCTACTTTGTAAAGAATCTCACATCCGTAATCTTCACTGATTTTGTCAGCAGCTTGGCAATAAGCATCACCATAACCTGTATCACCTGAACATACAACACCTTGAATCAAAGTACCGTTTGCCATTAAAAAGCTATCTACTTCAGCTGGAACGTCTCCATATCCATCTGTATATGTGAATAAAATATAAGGTTCACTAACAGATTCAGATCCATCTTCAATGCGTTCGGCTTCAATACCTAAGCTATTTACGATTTCTTCAACGTTGCCAGTACGGCTTGCATATACATATTTCATGCGTATCCTCCTTTGATAGTTAGTCTTATCTAACTGACATCAGTATATACGAAAAGGAGTTAGTTGTAAATAACTTTTTGAATATTTTTTGAAAATGTAAAAAAATAAAAATTTTCAGAAACCTATTGACACATTTTTACATTTTTAGTAGAATACACACATACATAAGCAAAGGTGCTTGTAGTAAGGAATTTTTTCCTAGCTATAAGTGCCTTTTTCTTTTGTGTTAAGGAGGGAAAATATATGGCAAAAGTATTAACGGAGGTATTTGGAATATGGTACCTTATCGGTGCTGCATTTGTATTCTTTATGCAGGCCGGATTTGCGATGGTAGAGGCAGGATTCACTAGAGCCAAGAATGCTGGTAATATCATTATGAAAAACTTAATGGATTTCTGTTTAGGAACAGTAGCCTTTTTAATTATTGGATACAGTTTCTTAATGGGAAGTGATGTAGGCGGCTTTATTGGTTGGGGCGAAAGTCCATTGACTAACTTTGCCGGAACGGACTGGTCTTACTTCACATTTAACTTAGTGTTCTGTGCTACAGCTGCAACAATTGTATCTGGAGCTATGGCAGAGAGAACAAAATTTATTTCTTATTGTATTTATAGCTTCGTAATTAGTTTAGTAGTATATCCTATTGAAGCCCATTGGGTTTGGGGTGGTGGATGGCTATCTCAAATGGGATTCCATGATTTTGCGGGTAGTGCTGCAATTCATTATGTTGGTGGCTTAACAGCTTTAATTGGTGCATGGATGTTAGGACCTCGTATTGGAAAATACGATAAAGAAGGAAATCCTCGTGGTATTCCGGGTCACAGTTTAACAATCGGTGCTCTAGGTTGTTTCATTTTATGGTTTGGATGGTATGGATTTAATGGTGCTGCTGCAACAAACGGCCTTCAGTTAGCAACTATCTTCGCAACGACAACTGTTGCACCAGCTGTAGCCACATGTACTGTTATGATCATTACTTGGGTAAAATATGGTAAACCAGATGTTGCGATGTCTTTAAATGGATCTCTTGCTGGTTTGGTTGCGATTACTGCAGGATGTGATGCGGTTGATGTATTTGGATCATTTATCATTGGTATCTTAGCTGGATGTGTTGTATGTTTTGTAGTTTGGTTGTTAGATTATAAATTAAAAGTCGATGATCCAGTAGGAGCTGTTGCGGTACACTTTGGAAATGGTGTATTAGGAACAATTTGTGTTGGTTTATTTGCTTGTGGTACAGATACAATGCCTGAAGCACAAGGATTATTCTATGGTGGAGGATTCCATTTATTAGGTGTTCAATTATTAGGTTTATTGGCAATTGGTGCTTGGACTGCCGTTACAATGTTTATTACTTTTAAAGTGATTAAGGCAACTGTTGGTTTACGTGTAAGTGCACATGAAGAAATTGTGGGTCTTGATAAAGAAGAACATGGTTTGGAAAGTGCATATGCAGGTTTTGCTTTAGAGGCAGATGTTCCTGGTGATTATCCTGAATTCCAAGAAGAATCAAGTTTATCTCCTGCAGTTGATGTGGAAGATGCAGTACCTACAAAAGTGATTCATAGTGATGGTTCTATTTCTAAGGTTGTCATTATCACAAAACCAGAAAAATTTGATAAGATTAAAACAGCGCTTAATAATATTGGTATTGGTGGTATGACAGTGACTAAAGTTTCTGGTTGTGGTGTTCAAAAAGGACAAACAAGCTACTATCGTGGTGCTAAAGTCAATATGGAATTATTACCTAAATTAAAGGTAGAAATCGTTGTCAGTGAAGTTCCTGTTAAGGATGTTGTTGAAGCTGCTAAGAAAGCTTTATATACAGGAAATATGGGTGATGGTAAAATCTTCGTTTACGATGTTGCGAATGTTATCCGTATTTCAAGTGGAGCACAAGGTAAAGAAGCTTTACAATACGCTGAATAATAAAATATTCATATATACAATCCGTCAGTATATATGATATGTTGATATCCTCAATTTATAAAACATAAATCCCAAAAAGGTCTGAATTCATTTCAGATCTTTTTTACTAATCTTCCTTTGACACACATGTTATTTTGGCCTATAATCAAGCTAACGATGTTGATAAGGATATGAATACATATCGTTCAAATTTAGAGAGAGCATGGTTGGTGAAAATGCTTAGCGAAGATTTGTGTTTACTCCCTTTGAATTGCCCTTGAAAAAGTGTGCCGTATTCCTTGCGTTAAAGGGTTTGAGGTGTATGCATATATTGCATAAACAAAGGTGGTACCGCGTGCGACAGACGTCCTTTGATGGCTGTCGCTTTTTATATGGAGGAAAAGAAAATGGAACTAGTTAATGTTTTAGAGAATGAACATCTTTCAAAATTGAACCATTCATGTGCTCATATGATGGCTCAAGCCGTTAAGCGTCTATATCCAAATGCTCATTTTTGGGTTGGACCTGTAATTAGTGAAGGCTTTTACTACGATATGGACTTAGGAGATGTAAAATTAAAGGAAGAAGATTTGGCAAAGATCGAAAAAGAAATGAAGAAGATTGCCAAAGATGGAAAGAGAATCGTTCGTGAAGAAATTTCAAAGGCAGATGCTTTAGAAATGTTTAAAGATGATCCATATAAGATTGATTTAATCAATGGATTAGAGGATGGAAATATCACAATTTATCGTCAAGGTGAATTTGCGGATTTATGTCGTGGTCCTCATGTTGAAACAGTAAAAATGTGTAAAAACTTTAAATTGTTGAAACATTCAGGAGCTTATTGGAAGGGCGATGCCAACAATAAGATGTTACAACGTGTATATGGAATTTGTTTCGATACAAAGGAAGAATTAGAAGCACATTTAGAAGCGTTAGAAGAAGCTAAAAAAAGAGATCATAAAAAATTAGGTAAAGAAATGGGACTATTCACAATTAGTGAATTTGCGCCTGGTATGCCTATATTCTTGCCAGATGGAATGATTTTAAGAAATATTTTGGAACAATATTGGTATGAAGAACATACAAAAGAAGGATATAAATTTATTAAGACTCCAATCATGATGTCAAAAGAATTGTGGGAGTTAAGTGGACATTGGGATCACTATAAAGATAATATGTATACTTCTATGGTAGATGATCGTGAGTTTGCGATTAAGCCTATGAACTGTCCAGGAGCTTTATTAGTGTACAATTCTACTTTACATTCATATAAAGATCTTCCACTTCGTTTAGGTGAACTTGGACAAGTACATCGTCATGAGGCTAGTGGTGCTTTAAATGGTTTATTCCGTGTACGCACATTTACTCAAGATGATGCCCATTTATTTGTTACTCCTGATCAATTAGAGGATGAAGTAAAACGTGTTTTACAATTAGTAGATCGTATTTATTCTGTATTTGGTCTTCCATATGATATTGAATTATCTACACGTCCAGAAAGTGGATATATTGGATCTGAAGAGATTTGGGATGCGAGTGAAAAAGCGTTGGCTCAAGCTTGTGTTCATGCAGGAAAAGAATACCAAGTCAATCCTGGAGATGGTGCTTTCTATGGTCCTAAATTAGATATTCATATTAAAGATAGCTTAGGTCGTGTATGGCAATGTGGAACGGTTCAATTGGATATGAACTTACCAGAACGTTTTGAATGTAAATATGTAGATGCGGATGGAACAAAGAAAACACCTATCATGTTGCACCGTGTTGTTTATGGTTCTGTAGAACGTTTTATTGGAATCTTAATTGAACACTTCGGTGGACACTTCCCATTATGGTTGGCTCCACGTCAATTTGTCGTGATTCCAGTACACCATGAAAAACATGTAGATTATGCGAATGAGGTGTGTGAAAAACTTACATCATTAGGTATGCGTGCTACTGTTGATTCTCGTAATGAAAAATTAGGTTATCGTGTTCGTGAAGCTCAACTTCAAAAGGTAACTTACCAAATCGTTGTTGGTGATGGAGAACAAGAAAACAAGACTGTGACAATTCGTCAGAGTGGCAAAAAAGAAAGTGTTACTCTATCTTTGGATGAGGCTTTAAGTAAGTTTAAGACAGAGGTTGAAAACAAAACTTTATTTGGAAAATAGCAATAGAGTTGTGTCGATTTTTGACACAATTCTTTTTTTGTATATTTTTTAGCAAACTTCTTGCACAAGTGCTAAAACTGAGTATAATATAGTTAGCACAAAGGAAATAGGAGTGCTAACTAAGGAGGATCAAATAATGTTACAACCTTTACATGATTATGTTTTATTAAAAAAAGAAGAAAAAGAAAAAACAACTGCGAGTGGAATTATTTTGAGTAGTGGAAAAGAAAAATCAAAATTAGCTGTTGTTTCAAGCATTGGAAAAGATGTAAAAAATCCTGGTTATGCTTGTGGAGATAAAGTTTTATATAAAGAGTATTCTGGTACAACAATGAAAATTGATGAGGAAGAATATATTGTGATAAAAGATGAAGATATCATCGCGGTAAGTAAATAGGGAGGAATTTTTGTATGGCAAAAGAAGTACGTTTTTCAAAGGATGCTCGTGAAGCAATGCTTCGTGGAGTAAACACATTAGCGAATGCAGTTCGTGTAACTTTAGGCCCAAAAGGACGTAATGTTGTATTGGAAAAGGAATATGGTTCACCATTAATCACAAATGATGGTGTAAGTATTGCCAAAGAAATCGAATTGGAAGATAAATTTGAAAACATGGGAGCTAAACTTGTATATGAGGTTGCCAACAAGACAAATGATACAGCTGGTGATGGAACAACAACAGCTACGATTTTAGCTCAATCTATGATTGAAAATGGTTTGCGTCAAGTGGACCGTGGTGCGAATCCAGTGTTGATGCGTGAGGGTATTGAAAAAGCAGCTAAAGCGGTTAGTGAATATATTTTAGAACATTCTAAAAAGGTGGAAAGTTCTCAAGATATTGAAAATGTTGCGACTATTTCTTCTGGATCTGAAGAAATTGGAAAAATCATTGCGCAAGCGATGGAAAAAGTAGGTCGTGATGGCGTTATTTCAACGGATGATTCAAATGGATTTGAAACACTACTTGAAATTAGCGAAGGTATGCAATATGACAAAGGATATGTTTCTCCATATATGGTAAGTGATCGTGAAAAGATGGAAGCTACAATGGAAAATGCGTATGTCATGGTTACAGATCAAAAGATTACAAATGTTCAAGAAATTTTACCTGTATTAGAACAGCTTGTACAAGCAAATCGTTCATTATTGATTATTGCTGAAGATTTAGAGAATGAAGTTGTTTCGACATTGGCATTAAATAAACTTCGTGGAACATTTAATGTTGTTGCGACTAAGGCACCTGGATTTGGTGATAACCAAAAAGATATGCTTCAAGATATTGCCATTATGACAGGAGCTACATTCTATTCAAAAGATTTGAATATGGAATTAAAAGATATGCAGTTATCTGATTTAGGTACTGTTAAGAAAATTGTTGTTACAAAAGATAATACAACAATGATTGGTGGTGCTGGAAGTAGTGAGGCTATTCAAAATCGTGTGAGTGAAATTGAAGCTCAAATGGAAAATACAACAAGTGAATACGATAAGAAACGTATGGCTGAGCGTTTAGGTAAATTATCAAATGGTGTTGCCGTTATCAAAGTTGGAGCAGCTACTGAAAGTGAATTAAAAGAGAAAAAATTACGTATTGAAGATGCTTTGAACTCAACAAGAGCTGCCGTTAGTGAAGGTATTGTTGTTGGTGGTGGAGCTTGCTTAGTTAAGGCTTATGTTGCTTTAAAGGATCAAGTGAAATCTGATGTTGTCGATGTTCAAAAAGGTATTAAAGTTGTCTTTGATGCATTATTAGCACCAATTAGTCAGATTGCTGAAAATGCTGGATATAACAGTGAAGAAATCGTGGCTCAACAAAAAGTGGCTGAAGAAAATGTTGGTTATGATGCTAAACATGGAGAATGGGTAGATATGTTCAAATCTGGAATTATCGATCCAACTAAAGTTACTCGTAATGCTTTAATGAATGCAGCTAGTATTTCTGCTTTATTCATTACAACAGAGGCTGGTGTTGCCAAAATTGAAAAAGATGAACCAGCACAAGCTATGCCTCAAGGCGGAATGTATTAATAGATGAAAGATTGGAAGTCAAATTTATGACTTCCTTTTTTTTGGGAAATAATATTGAGTATTTTGCAATTATACTCATGTTATGTATGCTTATGGCATACCAAATTCAATTGTAATTTGATAAACTAAAAAACCGAAAGGAGTGTGGATTATGCAGAAATCTAGATTTAAATACTATTATTTGATCTTTGCTTGGACATATTTTTTTACAGATGCCAGTCATCTATCTAAAGGCCTTGTTTTGATTTTTGCATCTATTTACTTTTTCCTTTGCTTTTATGGTGAAAGTAGAGAATAGAAAAGAAACAATCCTTTGCTTTTTCATTATAAATTGTATGACAAGTAAAATAAGAAAAAAGTATTGATGAATCATAAGCTTGTAAAGATAATATTTCTAGAATTTTTAGTGGCTGTGCAAAAAGTGGGAAAATTCTAACAACAATATTCTTCTTATGATATAATGAATTCACCTATAAAGAGTGCGTTAGAGATTGGCTCGTAGCGTACACCAACCTACAAATATGCAAGGTGGTAAAGCCAAAATGATAGGATACAATCTTTTATAAAATTTTTGTCCTATCATGTCGATAGGACTTTTCTTTTTAGGAAAATACGTTTTCAAAGGAGGAAAAGAAGATGAAAACAATGGAATTTTTAAAAGATGTACACAATACGAAAGAAGTTTGGTTTTATTTTGAAGATGAGCAAACCAAAAAGGCTTTAGAAAAAGATTTAGAAATGGATCTTTCTTTATTTAATCAAACCGTAAGATTTGATGCTACATTTCAATCATGGTGTGAAGTGAGTGATAAACTAAAGGCAATCTATCATCAATGTGGTCCTAAGAGTATTTTTGGAGGCATTGTATTTGTGGACTATAAGAAGTTTTTGAATAAAGAACCATACATAGTAAAATAAAGTTGAGTAATTTCTCAACTTTTTTAAGGCGGTGAAAAAATGGAAAAGAAACGATGCTCTTGGGTGAATTTAAATAATGAAGAATACATCAAATATCATGATGAAGAATGGGGAGTACCTGTCTATGATGATCATACACTCTATGCAATGCTGATTTTAGAATGTTTTCAAGCAGGGTTATCTTGGCAATGTATACTTAATAAAAGAGAAGCTTTTTATGAAGCTTTTGATGGTTTTGATATTGATAAAAATGTTTCTTATCAAGAAGATAAAATAGAAGAATTATTAAAGAATCCAGACATAATTCGAAATCGATTAAAAATAAAATCTGTAATTACAAACGCGCAAGTATTTCGTTTGATTCAAAAAGAATTTGGCAGTTTTTCAAACTATCTTTGGAAGTGGACAAATCATAAAATTATCTATGAAACAGGGAAGACAACATCTAATTTGTCCGATCAAATATCCAAAGATCTCAAAAAAAGAGGAATGAAATTTGTAGGCAGTACGATCATATATTCTTATCTACAAGCTGTGGGCGTAATCAATTCTCATGAAGAAGATTGTTTTTATCACAAAAGAAAAGCGGAGTAGTCTCCGCTTAATTATTATCCCCAAACTTCTTCGGCGATTTCTTTAACTAATTTAACCTTAGCCCATTGTTCTTCTTCAGTCAATTTATTACCAATCTCACATGAAGCAAATCCACATTGAGGAGATAAGCATAAGTTTTCTAAAGGAACATATTTGCTAGCCTCTTTAATACGAGCAATTACAGCTTCTTTATCTTCTAATTTAGGAGATTTTGTAGTTACTAAACCTAATACAACCTTTTTATCAGGAGTAACCGCTTTTAATGGTTCAAAACCACCAGAACGCTCATCATCAAATTCTAAGAAGTAAGCATATACATTTTCTTTTGCGAATAAAGTTTCGGCAACTGCATCATAAGCTCCGGCACTCGCATAAGTAGAATGGAAGTTTCCACGACAAACATGTGTATTAATTGTTAAGTCTTCAGGTTTTCCTTCAATTGCTAAATTGTTGATACGAAGGAAAAGTTCTTGAACTTTTTTAAGACCTTCCTCATCTGTTTGGAAGAATAATGGAGCTTTTTCATCTACTAACATACCCCATGAACAATCATCAAATTGAATGTTTCTACAACCAGCATCATATAATTGTTTGATGACAACCTTATAACCATTCGCAATATCTTGAACCAACTCTTCTGTATCAGGATAATATTTTGAAGTATTTGGTAAGGCAAAAGGTAATACCATTTGCTCTAAAAATTGAGCTGGAGCTGGAATTGTTTGTTTCGCAATAGTGTTTTCATCCTCAAATTGTTTTACGAAACGGAAATGATCAACAAAAGGATGTTCTCCACTTACGCCAACTTTACCCGTAATATACGTATCATCAATCATAGCGGCTTCACCATGGAATGGTAAACCTGTTTCAGTTTTTGAATGGCCAACACCATCAAATCCCCACATGAAATCTAAATGCCAAGTTGCTCTTCTGAACTCACCATCCGTAATCACATGAAGACCGGCTTCTTTTTCTTTTTTAATTAATTCTTCGATACATTCATCTTCAACTTTTTTTAATTCCTCTGCAGAAATAGTCTTTGCTTCAAAAGCCAAACGTGCATCTTTTAGTTTTTTAGGTCTTAAAAAGCTACCTACAACATCATATTTATAAGGTGATTGAACTGTCATAATAAAATCCTCGCTTTCAATGCACTTAGTCTATCATAAAAAATTGTTATTATATAATTCAAAAAAACTAACAGTCGTTATAACTTTCTGCTATAACGACTGTTTTTGAATATATTGAACTAAATGATTTAAATAATTTTTTGCCATAAAGCCAAGATTTCCATCACAAATATATCCAATATCCATGGTCTCATCACTTTCTAATGGAATTGAAACAATCTGATCACCATTTAAATCCTTACTTAGAATACCACTTGAAATCGTATATCCATTTAAACCAATCAGTAAATTAAATAAAGTAGCACGATCGGAAACGACAATACTCTTTTTTGCGTTTTGAATTGAATGCAATTCCTCTGAAAAATAGAAAGAATTATTGGTACCCTGCTCATAAGTAAGACGAGGATACTTTTCTAAATCCTGCATGGTTACTGTTTTTTTAGATGCTAAAGGATTTTTATTACTGACAAAAACATGCGGACTTGCACTAAATAATTTTGTGAAAGTCAAGTTATCCTTCTTTAGAAAATGCATGATTACATCCTTGTTAAAATGACTTAAATATAAGATACCTAATTCACTTCTGCGAGTTCTAACATCTTCAATAATATCAAAAGTTCTTTGTTCTCTTAAAGAAAATTCATATTCATTCTGATCATATTCTTTTACTAACGCAACAAAGGCATTGACAACGAAAGCATAATGCTGACTAGAAATCGCAAAAACTGTCTTTGAAGGAATATGGTTTGCGCTGTATTGTTCCTCAAGTAAGTTTGCTTGCTCAACAACTTGCCTTGCATAACCCAAAAATTTATTTCCCTCTTCACTCAAAATGATGCCTTTATTCGTCCTTATGAATAGAGAAATGCCCATCTCTTTTTCCAATTCGTGAATGGCTTTTGATAAGCTGGGTTGGGAAATAAATAAAGATTTTGCGGCCTGATTCAGTGAGCCAGACTCAACCACCTGGATTACATAACGTAATTGTTGTAGTGTCATTAGTCAACAAGTGTAATGGATTCAATAACTTGAGGCGTTCTAGGACGATCATTGAAAGTTGTAGGTGTTTTGGCGATTTTATCCACGTTTTCTATTCCTTCAATTACCTTGCCAAAAGCAGCGTATTCACCATCTAAATGAGGAGCATCTTGGTGCATAATAAAGAATTGACTTCCAGCACTATTTGGATCATAAGCACGAGCCATTGATAAAACACCACGAGTATGTTTTAAATCATTTTTAAATCCGTTAGAAGCAAATTCTCCATGAATACTGTATCCAGGTCCACCAGTACCATTTCCAATAGGACATCCTCCCTGAATCATGAATCCTTTAATAACACGATGGAAAGTAAGACCATCATAGAATTTCTTTTCAATTAAATTAATAAAATTTTGCACAGTTTCAGGTGCAATTTCAGGATACAATTCAGCCTTGATTGTATCTCCATTTTTCATTGTGATTAAAATATTTTTTGTTTCCATTTTTTATTCTCCTTCTTTTAAAATCCTTTTATTGTTTCTTCATCAATATTTTTGATGATTTCAACCGCAAGTTTAACGGCATTCTCATAATCCTCTAATGCACAAATGCCAAATGAGGCATGTGCAAAACGAACAGGAATACCAATGATAATGGTTGGAATATTGTAACGATGTGTAATTCCACCGTTGGTTCCTCCACCCTTACGAACACTTTCTTGAACAGGGATATTTTTTTCTTTTGCCAAATCTAAAGCATAACGCATAAAGCGAGGGGAAGTAATCATTGATTTATCAAACCAACGAAGCATGGGCCCCTTTTTTAAGGCAGCCTGAATCATGTAGCCCTCTTCAAATGTATCATCACTTGGACATCCTTCAAAACAAATCGCAATATCTGAATGGATATTCTTAATCGCTGTATCCATTCCTCTTTCACCCACCTCTTCTTGCGTAGAAAGTAAGGCATCCACATTGTGATTTATATCTTCAAGTTGATGTAGCGTATCTAATAAGGCGCTACATCCAATTCGACAGTCAAAAGCTTTCCCAATGAAAATCTTATGTTCTTCATCATATCTACAATTGACGGCCGGACACATAAAGTTACCAATCGATATATGGAAAGATTCACGAACCTCTTTGTCACTTGTTGCCCCAACATCAATGACTAAATCATCAAAATCTACTTTTCCATTTCTTTTTTCTTCAGAAAGAAAATGAACAGGTTGACTGGCGACAATTCCAGAAATCTTTTTTCCTTCGTTATTTAAAATCCAAACTTCACCTGAAACGATGTTTTTAGGATCCCAACCTCCAAGAGGTAAGAAACGAAGGGTCCCATTTGGCTTTATAGCTTGAACGATAAATCCAACCTCATCTGCATGTGCATCTAAAAGGATGGTTGTATTGTGAACTTTGTCTTGACGCAAATGCATATATGTATTACGCATTGTATCATCGCTTACATCACAAATATCTTGAACGTCTTTTTGTGCTAGTAAGCTTACTTCATCTTCCATTCCGCTAGGTCCAAATGCTGATGAAAAATCTAGAATACGTTTAATTTTTGAATTCATATATTTTTCCTCCAATAAATTTGTTAATATTATAGCACAGAAGGTTAAGTAGAAAATATGTCATTTCGTGTGGATGTGAAAATGAATTCTCTACTTTCCAAAATAAAATATATGGAGGTTTTTATGCAAAAAATTATGTCGCATTTGCATTTTCGTAGTATTTATAAAATATTAGTGATAACTTTATTGTTATGTTTTGCCTATAACGTTGCGTATTTAATGATCATGGCCTATTCAGGCAATGTGTATTTGAAAGAAATTTTACAAATATTGTTAAGTCTATTATCGGCTGTTGGCTTTTATTGGATCTGTACTAGAGTGTGGAAAACAAGAAAAATAAACCATAAAGATTTGTTATATATCTTTTTTCTACAAGCCATCTATATTGTGATTGTGAACGGAATATTGACAAATTTAGTGAATATTTTTTCTACGAATACACTCGTCATGATTGTTTTACAATTGATTAGTGCACTTTGCTTAGTATGTATGATTCCATTTCAACTTCTATATTATTATGGCTTAAGTCATGATATGGAATTAAAATCGTTTTTAAAAACGAATATCAAAAAACACCAAAAAAACTTGTTAAATTGGTATTGTACATTATTAATAGGAATCATCATTTGTGATACATTGGGTTCAGGCTTGTTTAGTGCAGCATCTGGTTTTAATGCGCAAAGTATTCTTGTAGGCTCTATGTATATGGGAAATCCAATGATGTCATGGATGATGTATTTATATTTAGGTGTGAGTTTATCAGCAAGTTTATCTTCTATGTTTACCTATTTGTTTGTGAATTTCTTAATGGGATTTGTCTATTGTATCTTTGAATTAAATTATGTTTGTTATGTGAAAAGAGTAGTCGATGCTGATTAATGAAATGAAAATCACAAGTAGAAGACTTGGCTACTTAGTAAAAATGGGGATACAAACTGTAGAAGATTTAATTAAATATTATCCTTTACGTTATGAAACAAGGTGCATTAAAGAATTTAGTCAATGGCAAGAAAAGGAAACTGTTATTTTTTCTGGATTAATTTGTGCGCCGGCACGAGTGATTCGACTAGGGAAAAATCGTACCATGACAAAATTTAAAGTGATGTCATGGAATGAAGAATTGAATATTACTCTGTTTAATCGACCTTGGACCAATCAACTTGGGTTTGGTAAAACAATCGTTATACAAGGAATTTATCAAGGAAACTATAATGTGACCGCAACAAATTATTCCTTTAAACCCATTGAAGAACAGTTAGGCATTCAGCCTATCTATGCTTTAACGGAAGGCTTAAAACAATCGGATATGCAGGCAATACTTAAACAAGCGCTACAATATGTGCATATTATGCCACAAAGAGTACCACAACGATATATAGATGCGTATCATTTGTTAGATATAAGTCAAGCTTATCAATGGATTCACTTTCCAAAGAATGAAAATGAATTAAAACAAGCGGTACGTACACTTAAATATGAAGAATTTTTATGTTTTCAATTGGTGATGCAGACGATGCATGTAAAGAAGGAAATAAAGCAGTCAAAGAAGATCGATGTATCAAAAATTTATGAATGGATGAATAAACTTCCTTTTGAATTGACAACAGACCAAAAGAAATCGATTGATTCTATTCTATATGATTTGAAATCAGATTCTATTATGTTTCGTCTTGTACAAGGGGATGTAGGCTGTGGAAAGAGTGTGGTTGCCTTTGTCAGTATGCTTGCGAATCAACAAGCCAATTATCAATCGGCCTTACTAGCACCAACAGAAATATTGGCAAGGCAACACGTGGAGAACATGCATAATCTAGGACTTGATGCGACCTTATATGTTTCTAGTCTTTCTTCGAAAGAAAAGAAAACAATATTATCTGGACTACAAGATGGAACGATTCAAAATGTAGTCGGTACGCATGCTCTGTTTCAAGAAGGAGTCGAATTTAAAAAGTTGGGACTTGTGATTGCGGATGAACAACAGCGTTTTGGTGTGAAACAACGAAAGGCTTTGCTTGAAAAAGGAAAAAATGTGGATTTTTTAATGATGTCTGCTACCCCAATTCCTAGGACATACGCTCATTTTTTATATGGCGATATGGATATCAGTTCTATTCATACAATGCCTAGTGGTAGAAAACCGGTTGAAACGAAGTATTTTAAAACATCAAGTATGAAGCCTTGTCTAAAACAAGTCTTAGATTTTATAAAAGAAGGAAGACAGTGTTATGTTGTATGTCCTGCGATTGAAGAAAATGATGAATATAAAATGAGAAATGTGATTGAAATTTATGAAGGTATGACAAGGACATTAAAAGATGTTCGTATTGGTTTGTTGCATGGCAAAATGTCTTCTCTAGAAAAAGAGGAGGTCATGACAAAATTTCAAAATCATGAACTCGATATTTTAGTTTCTACTACTGTTATTGAAGTTGGTATAGATGTAAAAAATGCTACAGTCATGGTGATTTATGATGCACATCGTTTTGGATTGAGTACTTTACATCAACTTAGAGGTCGTGTGGCTCGTGGTCAAAAACAAGGGTATTGTTTCTTGCTTTCTCCATCGAGTGATGTACAGGCGATTGAGCGTTTAAAAAAGTTGGAAGAATTAAAAGATGGTTTTGAAATTAGTGAATATGATTTGCATATGCGAGGTCCAGGTGATATCTTAGGAATACGACAAAGTGGTGTACCTGCATTGGTTTTTGGTGATTTTGAAAAAGATAAGGCAATGATGGAAGCATGTATTCATGATGCAAGAGAAATATTAATGGATCAGCAAGATACGGATTTATTGCTTTATATTTCAAAAGCTATTGAGAGTGCACAATATTTTGATTAAAGGTGTTTTGGTATGGATAAGAGTAAAATAAAAAATAAATGTATCTATTTTATGAGTCTTTTAACAATGATATTTATTCTTGTTATGATTGCGTATTTCTTTTTTATGAGAAATATTGAAGTGGATATCATGACGAATGCAAATTATGTTTATCAAGGAGAAAATGGAACGGCTACCGTGACAATTTCTGCAAAACAGGGTGATTTAAACCAAAGAACACAAGACTTTTTGGATACGGTTCAATATGAAGTGAGTCCAAACGCAGATTTGTCAAATGGACAAACCATTCATGTTACAGCAACCTATGATGAAGAGCTTGCTCAAGAATACCATTATTCTGTGCCAAGTACAGAAATGGATGTGGTTGTTTCAGGACTTCCCAATCGATATAATTCGATAGATGACATTCCAAGTAGTTTGGTAAAAGATAGCAAAGAGTATGCTCAAAGCTATGTGGAAGAAAACGCAAAAAGTATCTATGATTTAGATGGACAAGGAAGCAAAGCTACTTTAGATAAGATTAAATTTGTTTATAGTGCTTATTTAAAGTCAAACGCATCCAAAAATAGCGATCGTTTTGTATATGTTTTAAAACTGCATTATGGAGAAGAAATCATTTACTATATGGTGTGTGTTCCAAATATTAATGATTCTAACAAAATAGAGGAACAAAATATTTATGGTGAAAAAGCATACTTGACACAATTAGAAATAGATGCCAAAGATTATGCGGGTTATGTATCGCGTATCTTCTCAACAAACTATCAAATACAAGAAAAAAAGTAGGATTTTATTCCTACTTTAATTTTTGCATCAATTCATTAAAATCTGGCTTTTCGATTTCATGAAATTCAATTGTGACATGATCATTATCTTTATAACGTGGAATCAAATGAACATGAAAATGGGAAACACTCTGTCCTGCAGCTTCATGGATATTGGATAAAACATTGATTCCGTCACAATGTAATTTTTCTTCTAAAGTATTTGCCAATTGCTGAGCTACTTTGAATACATGATTTCTAATTTCATCTTCACAATCAAGGAATGAGTCACAGTGCTTTTTTGGAACCACTAAAGTATGACCATAACTTGTTGGGTTAATATCTAAAAACGCAATTACCATTTCATCTTCATAAATCTTATTACTTGGAATTTCTCCCTTTGCGATAGAACAAAAAATACACATTTTAACATCTCCTTTTGTGCCCTATAAATGAAAAGCCAGACTAAGGGGTTGTCTGACTTTCCAAAGGGGATAGAAAATAGTATGAATACCAATTTTGAAATTCATACCGGCAAGGCCTTCAAACTCCTTGCTTGATTCTAAGTATATCATAGGTTGTATCAAGAAATGTGTGAAAAATATGGTAAAATATGTGAAAACGCCAAAAAATGACATTTTTTATGATTTTTTTGATAGGATGTCCCATTTTTTTAGAATGGATTTGTTGAATTTGAAAAATCGACAGGCATTTCTATGCTATAATAGACATCAAGCGGAGGCTTAAAAATGATAGAAAAATCTCTACAAGAAATAGTACATATTCTCCATGCTCAAATTCACGGAGATATTGATGATACAAAAAAGATAAAAGGAGTCACAATTGACTCAAGACAAGTAACAAAAGATTGCTTGTATGTGCCAATTATTGGAGCTAGAGTAGATGGTCATTCTTTTCTAGATCAAGTCTTTGAAAAGGGAGCTCTTACTTCATTTTGGCAAAAAGATCATACACCATATCCAAACTATCCAGTTATCTTGGTGGATGATACTTTAAAAGCGATGCAAACATTAGCTAAATCTTATTTAGATTCTTTGCATTGCCTTGTTATTGGTGTGACAGGTTCAAATGGGAAAACAAGCTGTAAGGATATGTTATACAGTGTTTTTTCACAAGAAAAAAAGACCCAAAAAACACAAGGAAATAGAAATAGTGAAATCGGACTACCATTGACTATTTTTGAATTTGATGAAGACATTGAAGTCGCAATCCTTGAAATGGGAATGGAAAATAAAGGGGAAATCACACAATTAACATCCATCGCAACACCAGACATTTCGATTATCACTTCGATTGGTTCTGCACATATGGAAAATTTAGGAAGTAAAAAAGGAATTGCTGAGGCAAAATGTGAAATTCTTACAGGACTTAAATCGGGTGGACTTTTTATATACAATCGTGAAAGTGAAGAAATTCAATCGGTCTTAAATGAACTTCATGTCGCAAATAAACAAATCGTTTCCTTTGGACAAGATGGAGACATTCAGATTACGAGTCCAATTGAATATACAAAAAGTGGAATTCGATTTACTTGTAATCAATTGGATGAATCGATAGAACTATCTACTTTTGGTGATTTTCAAGCCATGAACGCTTTGCCATGTATTTATGCTGCAAAAGCAATGGGAATAAAAAAAGAATCCATTCTACAAGGATTAAAAA
Source organism: Waltera intestinalis (assembly GCA_963595075.1). GTDB lineage: Bacteria > Bacillota_I > Bacilli_A > Erysipelotrichales > Erysipelotrichaceae > Holdemanella. Next base: position 14,542 of record CAVBGZ010000002.1, on the reverse strand, counting down.
ATCTCGAAATCACAAAAATGCGTACACAATTAATACCTGTGCAAAAAGGATTTATCTTAGATGATACATATAAATCCAATCCTGAAAGTGCAAAAGCAGCTATTGATACTTTAATGGCAATACCTGCTAAGAAGCATATTGCGATTTTGGCAGACATGCTTGATTTGGGACCAGAAGAAAATGAATTACACGCAAATGTGGGCAAGTATGCCAAAGATAAAGGCGTGGATATACTATATTGTTTTGGCCCTTTATCAAAACATACCGCAATTGCATTTGGTGGAAAATGGTATGAAACAAAAGAAGAAATCGAAGATGAAGTCTCATCTTGTTTTAAAGAAGATTGTGTTGTATTGATCAAAGGATCAAGAGCTATGAAAATGGATACAATGGTAGACGATTTGAGGGGGAAAGACCATGAGTAAAATTAAATTAGGCGTAATTTTTGGAGGACAAAGCAGTGAATATTCTGTATCATTGCATTCAACAGCTTCATTCTTACGTAAAATACATACTGATAAATATGAAATTACATACATTGGAATCGATAAAGAAGGCCACTTTTATATCTATAGTGGAGATATTGATTCGATTGAACACGATACTTGGAAAGAAGAAGGAAAAGTTGCTCAAGCCGCATGGATTCATCATGGAATCATGGCTTTAGATGAAAAGAATACAGTATATCCTTTAGATTGTGCATTCCCAATTCTTCATGGTAAAAATGGTGAAGATGGATGCATTCAAGGGCTATTAGAACTTATGAACATTCATTATGTAGGATGTGACGTTATGTCAAGTTCAATTTGTATGGACAAAGAAATCATGCACATCTTATGTAAAGAAGCCGATATTCCTTGTGCTGATTATATTTGTTTAAGAGAAAATGGAGAAAATCCTTCATTTGAAGAAATTCAAAAACAAATCCCTTTACCTTGGATTATCAAACCATGTAATGCGGGAAGTAGTTATGGTGTACATAAAGTTGAAAATAAAGAAGAATTTGAAGAAGCTTGCAAAGACGCCTTTTTCTATGATGGACGTGGAAAAATCTTAGTTGAACAAACAATTGTTGGCTTTGAAATTGGCTGCGCCGTTATGGGAAATGAAGAAGTATTTACAGGATCTATCGATGAAATTGAAATTTCGACTGGATTCTTTGATTTTGAAGGAAAATATGAAATGAAGGGAGCTAGCATTTATTGCCCAGCTCGTATTGATGAAACGACATTTAAAGAAGCACAAAAGCTTGCCAAACATGCCTATTTAGCTATGAATTGTTGCGGGATGGCACGTGTGGATATGTTTGTGACAAAAGAAAAGAAAGTTATTTTAAATGAATTAAATACAATTCCAGGCTTAACAGCAACTTCACGTTATCCATCTATGATGAAGGAAGCTGGTATTGAATTTTCAGATTTAATTGATCAACTTGTTGATTTGGCAATGAAAAGGACCATTGGAGCATGTTAGAAACGTATAGTCGGGCATGGTGTGAAATTGATTATGATGCGATTTTACATAATGTAGAAGAAATTAAAAAATTAGTTGGAAAAACAAAAATCATGGGAATTGTGAAAGCCAACGCATATGGACATGGAGATGTAAAATGTGCAAAAGCATTGCGGGATGCTGGTGTTGACTTTTTTGGTGTTTCAAGTGTGGATGAAGCTTTAAATTTAAGACAGGCTGGCATTCAAGAAAATATTTTGATTTTAGGCTATACTCCATCAACACACTTTCACTATCTACATGAAGAAAATATTGTGCAATCATTAATCTCAATCGAGTATGCACGTGAATTAAATACGTACGCAAAAAGTGTAGGTGTAAACATTCGATGTCATTGTAAAGTAGATACAGGCATGTGTCGTACGGGAATCATCTATCAAGAAAACGATAAACATATGGATGATATCGTTACAGAATATCAACTCGAAAATTTAAATGTAGAAGGAATTTTTTCTCACTTTTCTGTAAGCGATTCTTTGGATGAAGATTGTAAAGATTTTACGACAAAACAAATTCAATTGTTTGATGAAGTCATTGAAAATCTAAAAAAATTAGGAATTGAACCGGGTATTCGTCATATCCAAAATAGTTATGGAATTTTAAATTATCCAGAATTAGAATATGAATATTGTCGACCTGGACTTTTATATATGGGAGTCACAAGTGATGATTCGATTCCTATTAAAACCAATCCTGATTTTATTCCTATCCTATCTTTATATGCCAATATTAGTTTAGTAAAATGGATTCAAAAAGGCGAGACAGTAAGTTATGGTCGTCATTATACGGCAATAAAGCCAACGAAAGTTGCGACAATGAGCATTGGTTATGCGGATGGATTACCACGTATTCTTTCAAATTCAAATCATGAAGTATTAGTGCATGGAAAAAGATGTAAATTGATTGGTAATTTATGCATGGACCAATGTATGATTGATGTCACTGATATAGAAGATGTCAAAGAAGGTGATGTCGTTTGTATCGTTGGAAAACAAGAAAATGAAATTGTAACCATTGATGAAATTAGTCGAAAGGCAAAAACCATCAATAATGAAACTTTATGCGCTATTTCGAGTCGTGTACCACGATTAAAGGTGAAATCATGAAAAAAAGACAATACGCAAGTATCGATATCGCAAGATATATATCTGCCTTATTAGTTGTATGTATTCATACGTTTCCTTTCTTAGAAATCTCAGAAACATTTAATACATATTGGATTCACACCATTTGTCGTTTAGCTGTACCATTCTTTTTTACAACGAGTGGTTACTTCTTCTTTAGAAGTTACTCAGATGAAAATGAAGAATTAAATGAAGAACGATTTAAGAAGTCTTTATTTCGTTTATTTAAAATATATATCATTTGGACAGTGATTTATCTTCCTTATACAATTTTTGATTATATGCATCAAGGTGTAAAAATTTATTCAATCGTTGCATATTTAAGAGATTTTATCTTGAATGGAAGCTATTATCATTTATGGTTTTTACCTGCACTCATGTTGTCAGATGCGATTGTTTATTATTTATTTAAACATAAAGGTTTATCTACAACATTAAAAGTAACATTAGCTGCTTATATTATTGGATATTTAATTAATGTATATACACCATTATGGGAAGTCATTCCTGGTGTTTCTTTCTTTTTTGGTTTCTTTACAAAAGTCTTTACAACCGCAAGAAATGGAATCTTTTTTGGACCTGTATTTGTTGCGATTGGTCTACTTTTGGCAAGAACAAAAAGACTACCTAAAAAAACAAGTTTATTTGGGTTTGTCGTTTCTTTCTTCTTATTATGTTTAGAAGTGACAATCTATAAACAATGTAACATATTAAGAGATCTTACGAGTATGTATATCTGTTTAGTTCCTTGTATTTTCTTCTTAGTGAACTATTTATTAAAGGTAAATATTCCTTATAAAAAGATGTATACGATTTTAAGACATGATTCTTTATTGATTTATACATCTCATATTTTATTTGCGAAAGTACTATTAGTATTTTTACCGAATGCACATTTAATTGTTTACTTTTTAACATTAGCATGTGCACAAGGATTTGCGGGTTTTGTGACGAGATATCAGGAACGATATCCTATATTGGAAAATTTATTGTAAGAGTATGATTCGAGTATTTCAAATAAAATGTGCCCAGGAAAATGAATTAGAAAGGGCCATTCTAAAAAAATTAAGAATCCGTAAAGAAGACCTTTTGGATTGGCACCTACATAGAAAAAGTGTGGACGCAAGACACCAGAAGGTCTTGTTTTCGTATGTCGTTGACTGTAAAGTCAAAAATGAAAAGAAATTTTTTAAATTAAAAGATGTGCAACCAACACCAGATGAAACGTATCATCCCGTTCAATCTGGAAATCATAAACTACAAAGTCGACCTGTTGTGGTAGGTTTTGGTCCTGCCGGTATGTTTGCGGCATTGATCTTGGCACAAGCTGGATATAATCCGCTTATTTTAGAGAGAGGATCGAAAGTCGATAAACGCAAAGAAAAAGTAGATACATTTTGGAAGTCGGCTAAGTTAGACTATGAATGTAATGTTCAATTTGGTGAAGGTGGAGCTGGTGCTTTTAGTGATGGAAAACTAACAACAAGATCGAAAGATTCATTGTGTCGAAAAGTATTAGAAGAGTTGGTTCGTTTTGGGGCAAAAGAAGAAATATTAATCGATCAGCACCCTCACATTGGTACAGATGCATTTCTTGGTATCATTAAAAATTTGCGTAAGGAAATTGAAAACTTAGGTGGAGAGTTTTTGTTTGATACTAAATTAGAAGAAGTTGAAATCATTGATCATGAATTGAAGAAGATTAAATATGATCAACAATGGATTGAATGTCAAAGTCTGATTTTGGCTTGTGGACATAGTGCGAGTGATACAATCAAAATGTTACACGAAAAAGGTGTTGCGATGGAAAACAAACCTTTTGCGGTAGGTGTAAGAATTGAGCACAAACAAGACTATATCAATAAAGCGATGTTACATGAGTATTGTCATGATGAACGTTTGATTCCTGCTCGCTATCAATTAACATATACAGCTTCCAATAAAAAGGGTGTATATACGTTTTGTATGTGTCCAGGTGGCTATGTGATTCCAAGTTCAAGTCAGAAAGAGCAATTAGTTATCAATGGAATGTCGTATGCTTCTAGAAATGGAGAAAATGCGAATAGTGCCCTTTTAATTCAAATCAATGAATCGGATTATGGAAATAAATTATTTGCAGGACTTGATTATCAGGAAAATCTTGAAAAAAAGGCATACCAAATGGCTGGAAACTATAAAGCATGTTGCCAATTGGCAACAGATTACTTAGAAAATACAGTTTCAAAAGAATTTGAACAAGTTCATCCAACCTATGCTTTAGGAGTGACTTTTTGTGATTTAAATGAATTGTTTTCTACTCCTGTAAATTTAGCTCTTCATGAGGCACTTGATTATTTTGAAAAGAAAGTCCCTGGCTTTGTAAATGAGGGAGCTATCTTGAGTGCAGTAGAGTCAAGAAGTTCAAGCAGTATTCGTATCAATAGAGATTTACAAGGTGTATGTAATATTCAAGGTATTTATCCGAGTGGAGAAGGTAGTGGCTATGCGGGTGGTATTATGACAAGTGCCATTGATGGAATTCGTAGTGCTCAACATTTGATTGAATATTATTCGAAAGAGGACTTAGAATGAAATTATTTAAGCCGGATTATTATGTAAAAAGCTTTGAAACGATACGGATCGAGCGTTTGAAGAAAAATGAAATCAAAGTGTTATTATGTGACATTGATAATACTTTGGTTGCGTATGATGAAGAAAAACCCAATGAAAGAGTGCTCCAATTTATCCATCGTATAGAGTCAAATGGGATTCAAGTGGCACTATGTTCGAATTCACCAAAAAAAAGAGCGACGCGCTTTAGTGCAGATTTACCTGGACTTAAAACCTATTGGTTTTCATGTAAACCATTTCCATTTTGTTTTTGGAAGGTAAAAAAGGATTTTCATGTCCAATCAAGTGAAATCGCATTGATTGGAGATCAAATTTATACAGATATATTGGGTGGTAATTTTTCTGGGCTATATACCATTTTGAGTGATCCGATTGCGATTAAAGATCGAAAAATCACAAAAGTATTTCGTGTTTTTGAAAAATTAGTATATTATCATTTAGAAAAAAGTAACGAATTGAAACGAGGTGAATATGATGACAAAGTATTGTAAAGGTTGTGGCGTTTTACTTCAAAATGAAGATGAAAATGCGTTAGGGTATGTACCAACATTAGATGCATCTTATTGTCAAAGATGTTATCGCATTCGTCATTATGGGGATGTAACAATTAATATGCAACAAGGTATTGAATCAAATGAAACACTTGAAAAAATAAACGAAATAGATGGTGTTGTTTTTTGGGTCGTAGATTTATTTGCGTTTGAGGCCAATTTGATTTCTCGCTTAAATCAAAAATTACCCAATAAAGATATTGTGATGGTACTTACAAAGCGTGATGTATTACCAACAACTTTAACGGATGATAAGATTATTCGATTTGTTCAAAGCCGTCTTCAAGAAGAAAATATTCAAGTAAAAGATATTATCATTTGTGGATATTTATTAAAAGAAAATGACAAGAGTCGAGAATATTCAAGTCGTATTGTGAAGGCAATTTTTAAATACCGTAAGGGTAGAGATGTAATCTTTATGGGTGTTGCGAACGCTGGAAAATCGACAGTATTAAATCATTTATTGGCAACAAAAGATTTAACGACTTCTCATAATCCTGGAACAACGCTTGATTTGGTTCCAATTCCATTTGAGGATTATACGATTTATGATACGCCAGGAATTGAGAATACCCATTCCTTATTAACGTATCTTCAACCTAAGGATTTAAAGACGGTCATACCGACAAAGCCAATTCGTCCTTTTGTTTCACAAATTTTTGAAGATCAATCCTTTGCGGTAGGAGGTCTAGCTCGTTTAGATGTTATCGCAAGTGGTAAGGCAAGTGTTGTTGGTTATTTTTCACGTTCACTCTCGATTCATAGAGGAAAGTTAAGTAGTGCAGATGCGTTGTGGCAAAAACATTTAAATGAAATGTTGGTGCCATGTGTCGATACAAGTTTATTAACGATGCATACATTTCATGCCCCTAAGTTGGAAAATGAAAAAATGGATGTGTGCATTCATGGTATAGGATGGTTTTGTGTAAGTGGACAAATACAGGATGTGTATGTTCGCGTACATAAAGGAATTCAGGTTACATTTAGAAAGGCGATGATTTAATGTTGACAAGTCAAAATAAAAAATTTTTAAGAAAACTAGGAATGGACTATAAGTCTTTGTTTCAAATTGGTAAAGATGGATTAAGTGATAATTTAATTTCTTCTTTATCTGATTCTTTAGAGGCCCATGAATTGGTGAAGTGTAATTTATTAAAGACAAGTCCAATTGATGTTAGACAAGCAGCGATTGAGTGTGCAAGCGCAACCGGTAGTGAAGTAGTTCATATCGTTGGACATACATTTTTATTGTATAGAAGAAGTAAAGAAAATAAATTGGGGCTTAAGAAATGAAAATTGCCATTGTAGGAGGTTCATTTGATCCCATTCATAATGGACATATACAAATGGGTAAAAAGGCAATTGAATTGTTGGATGTAGATGAAGTTTGGTTTATGCCAACGTATAGTACACCTTTAAAAGAGCGCGGATTAACATTGAATGCGTCGCGCGTAAAAATGATGGAGCTTGCTTTAGCTAAATATCCAAAATTTAAAGTGTGCACCATGGAGCTTGAGCGTGCTAAAAAAAGTTATACATATGATACTTTGGTACAGTTGAAACAAAAGTATCCTCAAGACATGTTTTATTGGATCATTGGGAATGATCAATTAGAACAATTTGATCAATGGTATAAAGCGGATGAACTTGTGAAAATGGCGCAATTTGTTTGTTTTGATCGTGATGGAAAGCATTCAAAGAGCAAATATTCAATTCAATGTTTACATATGCCAATGGTTCCGGTTTCAAGTTCAGAAATTCGTCAGGGAAATAAATTGAATTATGTGCCAGATGAAGTCTTGGATTATATATATAAGAACGAGTTGTATGTTGAAAATTTTGTGAAGTCTAGATTAACTGAAAAAAGATTTAAACATTCTTTGTCGGTCGCAAAATTGAGTGAAGAAATAGCACTTCATAATGGATTGGATATTCATTTAGCCTATATGATTGGTTTGTTTCATGATATTGCGAAATATTTGCCTGAAAAAGAAATGGAAAAATGGATGAACAAAGTCTGTCCAGAAAATAAAAAATATGCGTTTGCGGTTTGGCATGGTTTTGTGGGTGCCGAAATTTGTAAAAATATATTTGGTCTTACAGATCCTGTTCTTTACCAGGCTATTTATCATCATGTATTGGGTACAAGTACAAATGAATATGCGATGATTGTATTTTGTGCCGATAAGTTAGATCCGCTCCGTGGATATGATTCAAGTGCTATGATTGAAGCTTGTAAAAAGGATATTCATTCTGGTTTTGAGTGGGTAACTTTAGAGAATAAAAAATATTTAGAAAGAGGATAGAATGGAACTTTTAGATATTGTAGTGAATGCGGTTTGTGAAAAGAAGGCACAAAATGTATGTGTGTATGATGTTTCTAGTTTAACACCTTTTATGGATCATATGATTGTGGCAAGTACAACGAATATTCGTCAAAATAATGCGATTAGTCAAAATATCAAAGATCGTTTAAAGGAAAATGGATTTAAAGGGGATATTCATGTTGAGGGGACGTCTTCTTCAAAATGGCTTTTGATTGATTTAAAGGATGTAGTTATTCATTTATTTGTGAATGAGGAAAGGCAAGTATATCAGTTGGATCGATTGTATAGTGATGTACCGGTAAAAGTGTATGATTTATAATACGTTGGCTAATTATTATGACGCTCTTGTGAAGGATGAAGAGGCGACAAAACAATGGGTAGCTTGGATTGAGTCTTATGCGAAACCTTCAAGATGTTTAGAGCTTGCGTGTGGTAGTGGTGAGATCACTGAATTATTGGCAAACCACAACTTTGATATGACGGCTTTGGATTTGAGTGAAGAAATGGTTAAGCGCGCAAAAGAAAAGAATGTAGAAAAGAATATTCAGTTTTTTTGTCAGGATATGCGTGATTTAAGTAACTTAAAGTGTTATGAAACGATTTTATGTTTGTGTGATAGCTTTAATTATTTATTGAGTAAAGAGGATGTAAAACAATTTTTTAAGAGTGTATATGATCATTTAGATGAGGGTGGACTTTTCTTTTTTGATACACATTCTATGGATCGTTTAGAGGAATTTAGTGAAGAATTTAATGAGACAGGTCAATTTGAGGATGGATGTCAATATCAGTGGTCGATTATGAGCGAGGATGATTATATTTATCAGGATTTTGCGTTTTATTTTCATGATCAAGTGGTTCAGGAACATCATATTCAAAGGGTGTATGATAGTGCTTGGCTAGAAGATCAATTAACGGAATATTTCAAGATTGAAAATATTTGTACGGATTTTGAGCATAGCGGGATTTGTCCTGGGGAAAAATATTTTTATGTATGTAGAAAGAGGTTGAAATAATGATTGGTATTATTGCGGCGATGGATGCAGAAATTCAAGAGTATGAAAAGAAAATGGATTGTGTTGATAACAAAAAAACAATTGCAGATTGTACTTTGATTTATGGTAAGTGGCAAGGTAAAGATGTTGTCTTGTGTAAGAGTGGTGTAGGTAAGAGTGCTGCAGCTATGTCTTGTTCTATTTTGTGCATGCAAGAGGATGTGAAGGCGATTATCAATGTAGGTACTGCAGGTGGACTTAAAGAGGATGAGGAAGTTTTAGATATTGTGATTAGTGATCAAGTTTGCCAAGCAGATTATGATACAAGTCCAATTGATGGTCCAGATGGCATTGGTTTAGTGTATAATAGTGATGATTCTTTAAGAAACTTGTTTGTGGATGCAGCAGTACAAAGTGGTGTTCGTTATCATGTAGGTATGATTGCTTCTCAAGATCTATTTATGTCTAGAAAAGAGGATTATGATAAGCTTTTAAGTCGTTTTCCAGAATCTATTTGTTCAGAAATGGAAGCGGGAGCTGTTGGTCAGGTCGCAACAAGTTTTAAGGTTCCATTTGTGATTGTTCGCTCACTTAGTGATGTAGTGCATCATGAAGGAAATCAAATGGAGTTTTCTTCATATGTAAGTAAGGCGAGTGCTCAATCGGCTAAATTAATTGATTATTTATTAAAGAGTATTTAAAAAAAGATAGGGAGGGATAAGAATGAAAAAGAGATATTATGGAAAGCGTATGACGTTTGGTCTTGTTTGTGTTCTTATCCTTATTGTGCTTTTATTGTGGGCCGAATTTGTGAGTGGTCCTAGCAGAGTTCATGAGGTTGTTTTGGCAAGTCGCATTGCGAATATTGAAAAGCAGAATGAAAATATTAAAGGGATTAGTGAACATATTTTTGATTATGTGACGTATCAAGGGTATGATAGTGAAAATTTGTATTGGTATAATGCGAAGAGTGAATTGATTACGAGTCGTGATATTTCAACTTTAAATTATGCGAAGGCAAAGCGTGTTGCGAAAAAACAGTTTAGTATTAAGTGTGATTCGATTCAGCTTGGCTATGGCTACAACAATCCGGTTTATGAGATTCGTGGGTCAAATAAGGTTATTTTACTAGATTATGATAGTTTTATTTGTGTATATGAAAGGGATGCGTGATTCTTATGGAAAAGATAGATTGGAATGCTCCGTTTATTGATCGTCGTACTTGGATCTTGGATCATCTTCAAGAATTAAATGTGGATGCCAAAGAAATTGTGGTTCTATTGTTGATTGATTTTTTTAATCAGCAGCATATTTCTATTGATCATGAATTGATTGGTGAAAAATTAAAATTAAGCACGGACGAGATTGAGGATATTTTTACGCATTTATCTGAGAAGGGTTATTTAAACTTAGATTTTAAAAATGGAACCATTATTTTTAATATTGAGGGTGTTTTTGACTTAAAAAATGTACAGTCAGGTATGATTGAGTATTCTTTGTGTGAAAGAGTAGAAGAAGAATTTGGAAGGCCTTTATCAAGTAGTGAGATGCAACGTATTTTAGATATGGCAAGTGAATATGATTCGAGAAGGGTCGTGTGTGCATTGAATGAGGCGATTAGTAATGATGTGCATGATTTGAATTATATTGAGCGTATTTTGCAGAATTGGCAAGAAAAGAATTATTCGATTGAAGATTTGGAGAATGGTGAGCGATGAATCCAAATGAGATTTTGGATGAAATGGAAAAGATTTTTCCTAATGCCAAATGTGAATTAAATCATGAAACACCATTTCAGTTGATTGTAGCGGTCGTGTTAAGTGCACAGACAACGGATGCGATGGTCAATCGTGTAACGCCTGATTTATTTTCTAGATTTCCAGATTGTAGGTCAATGGCAGAAGCGGATGTTAATGAGATTGCTTCTTACATTCGTAAAATTGGCTTATATCGGAATAAGGCAAAATCAATTTCGAGTTTAAGTAAGACTTTGCTTGAAAAATATGATGGTAAAGTACCATCGAGTTATCAGGCTTTATTAAGTCTTCCTGGTGTGGGAAGAAAGACGGCAAATGTAGTTCGTAGTGTTGCCTTTGATATTCCTAGCTTTGCGGTTGATACCCATGTGAATCGTGTGAGTAAAAGGTTGGGACTTGCGAAATATACGGATTCGGTTGAGAAGGTTGAAGAAAAATTAAAGCGTAAGATTGATCGTTCTAGATGGAATCAAGGGCATCATGATTTTATTTTTTTTGGTCGCTATTTATGTCATGCTCGAAATCCTGAATGTGAAAGATGTCCTTTTGTTTCTTTTTGTAAAAAGGATAAATATGAAAATAAGTCCTAAATATTGTTTAGGATTTTTTTTATTTAGATTGCAAAATAGTAGGGGACTAGTTTTATTTATTGAATTGAACTATAATTAACAAAGATTCTATAGTGAATTTTTCGGAGGTTATATGAAAATTATAGTTGTGGGAGATGGCAAAGTTGGTTTTGCGATTGCCAAACAATTGGATCAAGAAGGTCATGATATTACGATTATTGAAAACAAAGCGAATGTTTTGGCAAATACTATGAATCGTCTTGATATTGTTGGTGTCCAGGGAAATGGAGCAAGCTTGGATACGTTACAACAAGCAAGAGTGCAGTCGAGTGATTTATTGATTGCGGCAACTTCTACAGATGAAGTCAACATTATTTGTTGTTTATTGGCCAAGAAATTAGGAGCAAGACATACGATTGCTCGTATTCGTAATCCTGAATACAACAATACGGTCCGTAGTATTAAGGATGAATTGGGCTTGAGTATGAGTATCAATCCCGAACAGGCTGCGGCTCAAGAGATTTTGCGTGCTTTGCGTTTCTCAAATTCAATCAAGGTTTCTTCTTTTGCGAAGGGTAGAATTGAGCTTGCTGAAATTAAAGTGACAAGTGCAATGCCGATTGCAGGAATGTCTGTTATGGCGATTAACCATAAGTTTAAGGATGAGGTTTTATTTGTTGCGATTCAAAGAGATTCGCAAGTGATAATTCCTAATGGTAATACGGTGGTTCAAGAGAATGATAAATTAACTGTGACAGGTTCAACAAAGCAATTGGAGCGATTCTTTCATAAAATGGGTATTATGTCAGCTCATCCGGTTCGAGAAGTGATGATTGTTGGTGGTGGTAAAATCACTTACTATCTAGCAAATATGTTGTTGGAACTTGGAATTGATGTAAAGATTGTTGAAATCAATAAAGATAAGTGTGTGAGTCTTGTTGAAAAATTCCCTCAAGCAACTGTTATTGAAGGGGATGGAACGGATCACGAATTATTGATTAGTGAATCTTTAGAAGAGATGGATGCCTTTATTGCACTTACAGATAATGATGAGGAGAATGTCATTATTTCTATGTTTGCTCAAAATCATGGGGTTGCTCATGTGCTTCCAAAGGTGAATCGTGTTTCTTTGGGATTCTTATTGGATAAGCTTGGTTTAGAGAATTCAATTACGCCTAAATTCATTACGGCGAATCAGATTGTGCAATATGTTCGGGCAATGCAGAATACGGTTGGAAGTAATGTTGAATCTTTGATAAAGATTGTAGATGATAAGGTGGAAGCTTTAGAGTTTAGGGTGCGTGGGAATTGTCGTTTTATCGATGTGCCAATCAAGGATTTAAATATTCGTCCTGGTATTTTGATTGCGTATGTTACGCATAAGGGTGTTTCAAAGGTGGCTCGTGGTGATACGCGTGTTCAATTATCGGATACGGTTATTATTGTTAGTAAGGTTGCAGGATTGAGGGATATTAATGATTTATTATCTTAAGCATAAATTACATAAACTAAACTGGTCTGTTATCGGGAATGTGATTGGATATATTTTAATTGCGGAAGCAGGCTTATTGGTTTTTCCTACATTGGTGGATCTTATTTATCAGGAAGGACATTTTTTATCGTTTCTATCTATTGCGATTATTTGTTTTGTTTTGGGCTATTTGTTGTCGAGGATTAAAGTAAAACATAATGAATACTTTGCCAAAGAAGGTATGATTGCGGTTGGTCTAGGATGGATCGTTATCTCTTTTTTTGGGGGACTTCCATTCTTTTTGACGAATGAAATTCCAAATCTATTTGATTGTTTTTTTGAAGCTGTTTCTGGATTTACGACGACGGGTTCGAGTATTTTAACGGAAGTAGAAACATTGTGTCATGCTTCTTTATTTTGGAGAAGTTTTACGCATTGGATTGGCGGAATGGGTATTTTGGTGTTCATTTTAGCTTTGCTTCCTCGTTCAAATGATCGAAATATGCATATTATGCGTGCAGAATCTCCTGGTCCTACAATTGGTAAGTTGGTTCCTCGTCTAAAACAGACAGCAATGATTTTATATTCCATGTATATGGGGCTTACCATCATTATGGTTTTACTTTTATTGCTTGGAAGAATGCCTTTGTTTGATGCGTTGTGTGATACTTTTGGTACAGCTGGAACAGGTGGTTTTGCGATAAAGAATACGAGTATTGGTTGGTATAATAATACATATTATGAAGTAATCATTACGATTTTTATGATTTTGTTTGGTGTCAATTTTAATATGTATTACTTTCTTGTGATTCGTGATTTTAAATCGGTTTTAAAGAATGAAGAATTAAGAGGGTATTTGGGAATTATTTTATTCTCGATTCTTTGTATTACCATCAATATTTTATCGATGTATCATGGAAATGTATTGACGTCTTTGCGCTTGGCTTCATTTCAAGTGGGTTCAATTATCACAACAACGGGGTATTCAAGTTGTGACTATAGCGTTTGGCCACAATTTTCAAAGATGATCTTATTTTTATTGACAATTATTGGTGCGAGCGCTGGATCGACTGGTGGTGGTGTGAAGGTGAGTCGTATGCTGATTATTGTTAAGAAAATCAAGTTGGATATTCAAAAATTGATTCATCCTCAAAAAGTCGAAGCCATCACAATGGATGGTAAAGTGGTTGATTCGGAGACGGTCAATCAAATTATGGCTTATTTCTGTTGTTTTATTTGTATTTTTGGATTGTGCTTATTTTTGGTTTCATTAGATAATCTTGATTTTGAAACAACAGTGAGTGCAGTTGCGACTTGTATTGGAAATGTGGGTCCTGGATTTGGTCTTTGTGGCCCGATGGGGAATTTCTCAATGTTTTCAAATTTATCAAAATTGGTTTTATCTTTTGCGATGTTGATTGGTCGTTTAGAGATTTACCCAATTATCATATTCTTATTTCCTTTGTTTAGAATGCGTTCTTTGGTTAAGGTGAGTAAGAAGAAATACTAAGGCTGGATTGAAAAATCTGGCTTTTTTGTGATTTTTAATTGATATCGATAGTGTCAATTAGAATTGTATAATTATAAGTGTAAAGAAATTCTTTTGGCTCATATGAAAGAAGGTAA
>CAVBGZ010000001.1:0-85406 GCA_963595075.1 Waltera intestinalis | reverse complement strand
AAAATAATAAGGTTTATCTCTAACCTTATTCACTATAATAATATATGAAAAAAAAAGCTCCAAACACAAAAAAAAAGAATAAACCAAATAAGGTTTATTCTTTTCTATTTAAACTCCAAACTTAGATATCTTGCGGACAGAAGTTCTATTCTGTTGTCCAGTATATTTAGCTGTATCTGTAATGAAGTTACTGCCAATTCCTACAATTGCTTGCGATTTGTCGTCCATGACATCTTCAACTAAATGAAGATCATTTCCAGTCTTAAATCTAACTTGAAATTGAGGGATCTCTGGTAAAACTCCGCGTGTAATAATACAGTTAAACATTAAATATTTGTCAGAATATTCAACAACGTCATTATTACGAGATTCGTTTATTAATCTCTGTACAATGAACGCCATATCGCAGTTCTGAATTACGTCGATTGAATCACCGGTTTGGCTTGCACCCATTCTAGATGCTGCTGCTGCTTTTCCTTCAAATGTCTCTTCAGCTTCGATCATACGGAATGCTTCACGATTCATTTGATGTGCAGTTAAAACTGGGATTTGCTTAATCTTTGCAAGCATTGATAGTTCATTCACAACTTCACCCAGATCTATTCTAGATTCTCCGCGTTTATCAGGATGTTCAGGAAGAATACGCTTAATATAATCAAATACTAAGAATACGACTTCTTTGCCTTCCTTATCTAAATCGTCAATGATTCCATATAGATCACGAGTCGTAATAGATTTATTTGGTCTGAATTTAATTTCTAGACCAGTGCTTGTTTTGTCATTTGGAGTTATAATATTAGATTCTGCAAGCATTTTATTGATTTGACTTGCGGTATAATTATTTGCTTTAAATCCATTACCGAAGACATATCCATCGATACGCTTCAAAGTTTCTTTCAAATCATTCTCCATTGTTAAATAAAGAATAACTGGCTGTTTGGTTGGATCTTTAGGCTTTAGGTCATTGTACTTCTTTGCCCAGATTGCTGCGTTTAATAAAAGTCCCGACTTAAAACCTTTTGCAGTACCTAAAGCTACATAACAACGGCCTTGCTCCCAACCTCCGTCTAGCATATTATTCAATAATTTAATTCCTGTTTTGATTTTACTTGATGGGTTATCCGCATCATTGATTAATTCTTGCTGAAGTTGTTGCATTAAATCTTGATTAGAGAATGAAATGTCGTACTTACATTCATCAAGAGCTTTTCTAGCGTCTCGAATGCTTGTAGTGGCGTCATTCATCAAATCATAAAGATGATTCATCTCATCGTCAAGATTCATATAAGCTTCTGCATTTATGTTATTTATTACATCAACTATTTCGTCTTTTGTACGTTCTATTGATGCATATCTAAGTTGCTGACTAACTGCTTCATCAACACACTGTAAGTCAGCCATCGATAATATAGAATTATACAAAATATTCAATAGATTAGTACAATCACTGTAATATTTACCATCGACTTGAATGTTGGAAAGGATTTCCTCTTTATTCATCAAGTTTTTGGAAATTATCATATTACAAAGATTGTTTATTAAATATACTCTATACTCCTTCTCATAATCAAGCTTGTAAGATGAATCTAAAGATGAAAACAGCTTAGAAATGTTTGCAACTAATTTCTTATTGTCAGCATTGTTTAGAAGAACCGCGATTGTTCTATCTAGCATTGCTGAGTTAAATCTTAAATTTATTCTTTCTTTTGATGTTTTCATTATTCGATTCCTTCCCCACTAACTGGACTGTAAATATAAAGTCTCGGGATTCTTGTAAAATCTCCATCTCCATATGAAATCGTTTCAGTAACTACGATTACCCAGTCGCTTTCTGATTCCATAACAGATCTTTCAGTACTCATGAGATCGACAGTTGTTTCAATAACTTCATTGTCAAACATGAGATCGGTCTTTTCATTTACAATATAATCTACATTGTCAGTATAAGTATAAGTTGCAGTATAAACTCCTGAAGACATTCCGTTTATATTGATATTATTCGCATTTGTGATTGTTAAATCATTTTCAAAAGTCTCAGCATCTTCTTTAAAATAAAGATTAACTGAATTGTCTTCATCAATAAAGTCAAATTCATTAAATGCTGTCTCAATCCAAGTTAGAATATCCTGTGGAATAGTAATGTTATTATTCTTGAAATAATCTAAAACTTGATTATAAAGTGCTTCGTTCTCATTCGTCATGCCGCATCCTCTTCTTTCTTATTTTCAATATCAAGTGCTTCCTTTACAGTATCAATTGTAATCATTGATGCTGCTGGATTACCACTCATTTCCTCTTTAATATATTTTAGAACTACTTCTTCAATAGGCATTACACCTTTCAGAATATAATCCCATTTATTGAATCTCTCCTCAGATTCTTTGAAAATAGATGTCTTCTTCTCTACCTTCTTAATTTTAATTTTTCCATTATTCTTATATGCTAACTTTATGATTTCAACTTTATCTAGAGATAGATTATCAACGTCTAATCTAAAGAAATCATATTTTTCTGCTAATGGAGCAACTGCCGCTTGAATATCTTGAACTGAACAAGTTGTGAGATCTAATCCAAGCTTATTTACATTTACGGTTCCATATGTTGGGCAAAGTTTATTATTCACCATTTTTACATTATAATACTTCTTCTCTGTATCGTAACTATAAACAGCAAAGCCTTTGTCAGAAATATCCGTGAAATCCCATGATGAGAATGAACCAGGATAGAAGAATTTCTTTTTATAAACGTGTCGTGCGTGAATATGCCCAAACATTGCAAAACCATGTGGAATTGCCGACTCCCAATCTTTTACTTTTAATACTGGACACGATTCATGTTTCGTATCATCTCCG
This sequence comes from Waltera intestinalis, assembly GCA_963595075.1. GTDB lineage: Bacteria > Bacillota_I > Bacilli_A > Erysipelotrichales > Erysipelotrichaceae > Holdemanella. The sequence continues at coordinate 82,554 of CAVBGZ010000001.1, read as the reverse complement.
GCTTCAATTACAGATTGCACTGCAACGAAATCCCACATTCCATGACCCATTATAGCTTGATATTGCTTCTTCTTATATGGAGCATAATACTCGTCAGCATCTACTGGATATTCTTCTGGAATGTAAAGAACTTTGAAACCCGGGAATAATTCTTCCTCTCCAACAGTATCATAAATTTTCATGTCAAGATATTTACTTTCAAATTTCTTAAACATATCAGTTTGATGTCGCTCATGGCCAAGAGTTCCATGGACAATTCTAAGCTTAATTTTTCGTTTAATACACAATTCTCTAAGCTCATAAAAGAATTGCATTGCTAAAAGTGCTGCTGGCTCATTAAAGCTTAATTTTCTATCAAAGAAGTCTCCATTAATATGAATGACATTTAGATCATTCTTTTGAATGTAGTCTTTTACTATTGATAGCTCATTGTAGATTCTTTCATCGGCTCCAACACCAAAATGTATATCAGATATACATAAACCTTTAACGATCATTAGATCAATCCTTTCCATTTAATCCAATATATTGTTATTAAATATTAAATTTTTTATTTTGCAATAATAGTTGCCTCGACTATTATTACTGAAATATAATATATAAATAAGGAAAATAACCTTATTTATACATTGTATTTAACGAAGAAATTGCACTCTCGTAGAAGGTATTTCTAGAAGTTTCATCTCCAAAATCAGTGTTGATTCCCGTATAGAATTTAGTCTTCTCATTATAGAATTTTTTAGGAATAAGTATTCCATCAATTGCTTTATAATGCTCGTCGTACATATTTAGTAAATACTTAGGATATTGCGCTGTGTAATTGATTCCGCTGGCATTTCTAGAAGTTTCAATTACGTTCATAGGAATTTTTATGCCTCTAACGATCAAGTATGCTACAAGAGACTCTTCAGCATTTTCAATATGAATAAATGGATGAGCCTCTAGATATTTCTCTCCCGCATAAGAAATCTTTAAGAATAATTCGGTTCCTTTAGCAGATTTCCAGTTTCCTGACGTATAATTAAGATCTAGAATTTTGTTAAAGAATTCTACCATTTTTTCTTTTTTCTTGTATTCATTTGATGTAATAGCTCTATCTAGATTGTCTTCTAATTCTTTTGTAATTAGATTGTTAGGGACAGATTCAGCTAGAGTAGGTGCTCCATCATTTACGTCATTTTTTGTATAATAATATGGATTCTTTAGATTAGTATTACGGATCGTGTCTAATCTATCAAAAGTTGCTTTTTCATTTACATAACCGACATTGTAGAAATCATTGTAGCATTCATCGTCTAAGAAGATGGCGGCCGGATTATATTTACTAAAACCTTCATAATGAGTTTTGTCATCAGGATTAAGCGAATATTCTCCTTTGTATTCATTTGAAAGTTTATATTTGCTATTATTTGTAACGGCTAGTTTATATCTGAAATTAGCAAAGACTGAAGACTGAGAATATGTATCATTTAGATTTTGCTTTGTTTTTAAAGTAATATTTAGCACTACTCAGTCACATCCTTTGCACTAACAGTAACATCTACTGTTGGAAGAGCATTTATTTTAGAGTTGATTCTATTGTATTCATTCTGAAGGAATTTTAATGAGCCAAAGTCATCACTATACGAATTTAAGTACAAATAAGTTTCATCTTTCTTACCAACAATAAATAGCTTATGAGATAAGTCAGTGACGAGAGAATTAACTGGATAATCATTTACTCCATTTGCTTCGTATCGTATGATGTAATTATAAACTCCAGTAGGTACGGATGTATCTAGAGGCGATAGAACTTTATTAGCTGTACCATTTAGATCATTTTCATTTAATTGTGCTACTTTATTTAATAATCGTTCCATAATCTCACCCCTAGTACATTATTTGATAAGATTTTATCTTATTTCCTTCTGCAGAGAAAGAAATCTTTAAATTACTTGTTTCATCTTGGAAATAATAAGGTAGATGAATGTAAGTGAAATCTTCTGGATAACAATCATATTCCACTTTAGTTAAAACTCCATTTACATAAACCGATAAATTAAACTTATCATTACTCTCCATATTAATTGCTAGTGCCATAAATTTGTCTGATATAGAAGAATCTACAGAATACTTAGTGTCATAAGCAACATTGGAGTGGCGATATGCCAATCTTAACATATCTTTTATGTTTTTTATACTTGTTTCTAGATTTTCATACTTATTTACCATATTTTCTACATAATCGCCAGTATCTTCCACACTGTCAATATCTCCATAGATTTTCTCTATATTAGACACTGCATCTTGCAAACCTTTATGATATGTAGTAACATTTTCGGTAGAAATCTTTGCATTATTTGTAGAAACTATTGTGGTTTGAATCGGATCAGATTTTTTATCGTAAGTAACCGTAGCTGAATATGCTCTAGGTTCATTATCTTCTAGGATATTATTCACAAGAGCATTACTTCCATCATAAAGATAGAATTCCTGTTCTTTCTGAACACTGGAGTAATTCTCAGTACTATTAGCAAATACATTTAGAACCGGATCTTCTAGGATCGTGTATTTATATTGATTGCCAAGATTAAAGTTACTTAGCACTGGTTTCTCTATAAGATTATTGTTATAGACTGTGTTAGATTCTTCTATTAGATTTCCATTTTCATCGGCACATAAATTAGAATTGTCCGCATAATCTTTGTCATATTTTAAAATGATTGCTAGATTATTATTCTTAGAATCTGAAACATAGCTTGAATTGTTATTATATTGAATATTTAAAACGTTCTTTAAAGTTGTATTTAAATAAGCGATTCCATTTTGATTAAGAACATATTTCCAACCTAAAATGGATCCGTCTAACTTGTAGAAATCTTCAAAGCTCATATTGTCGTAATAATAAAGCGTTGGATTCTTCTTATTTGCAACATATTCTTTTAGTTCTGCAACAGACTCTAAATTAATTGAATTATAAGAAGGAGTATTAGATTTGTAATATAATTTAATTTTATCTTTATACTCTTTAAAAGCTTCTAGATCGGAATTAGTTGCAATAGAATACGTACCATTGCTGTAAGTGTAAAGCATTCCGTCATATTCATCCGTTATTAGAGTATAAGGATCAATTTCTTCATAGTTTGCATCTGCTTTTACATAGAAGTAAGTTCTCTTTACACTATTATCAGATAAGAATGAACTAATGTATGCAGAATTTAGTTTAACCTCTTTATAAGAAGGTGTTTCGTTCTTTACTCTAGTTCCATTTATAAAGATTTCAATGTCGATATTCTTTAAATCTAGATTATATTTGTAAATATGATTCTCTTTTAATAATTTATGAATATTAAGTCTTAAATTTCTAGGAGAACCAAATTTATAATCTAACTCTAGATATTCTCGGTCATCATAGTGAGGAATTATTTCATATTTAGTTACGTTGCTAAAAAAAATAAATGACGTTATTATATTATTGTTGAATATAGGCGTGAAATCTAAATAAGGACGTGCTCTGCTATAAAGATTACTTCCGCCTCTTACATAAAGATCAAATTGATTAGCTTCGGTGAATTTGAATGCCTCTACATTAGCTGGATTTGATATTAAAGAAGAAACTGTTAGATTTTCACTACTTCCGATATAAACTTTTCCATAGAAATCGTTTCCTAAGAAATTATTTAACTCTACGGAGAATTCTATTTCTCCATCACCCTTGAAATCTCCATATAGATTATCACTTAATACTCCATATAAAGACTGAACTACTAACTTGAAGAAATCCTTCTCGGTTTTAGTTCTTTCATCACGATTAGCTTGCTTAGAAACTATTTCGTCTATGAGATTAATTCCATTAATATAGATGGATTTATAAAGATTACTGTTCATAACTTTATAGTATCCTAGAGTACTATTTTCTCTAATATAAACCGAGATATTCCTAATATTCTCTTCAGATAATCTGTTAAATTTAGTTTTTATTTTACATTCATATCTGTTTGTTAATTTATTGTAAGTCATCTCAGATAACACATATTCAGTTGTAGCTAACTTAGTATTATTAGATCCCCTAGCGATATTATTAGTTGTATAATAGCGCTTGTAGTTAATATAAACCGTTAGAAGGTTACTCTTGTTTAATTTTCCATCAACTTGGTATATTTGCCCGCAATAGTCGAATAAACTCTTATTCTCAGTGTCAGCTTTATCTAATAAAAGATAAACTTCTTTTGTTGTAAATGAACGGATCATTCCAATTTTATCTTGGCCGATCTTATATCCTTTATAATAACAGAATGGAATGAAATCTAGCATTCCAAGTGATAAAGTTTGGTTGCCATAATCTGGAATCTTAAAGACTAGAAATCTATTGAATAATTCGTGCTTAGAAATTTTAGGAGATTTATCCGTAGATAAAACAGTCCATAGATTATAGAAGTTAGGAGTCATTTCGTTAGGACTAATATTTGGAACTTCAATAGTGAATGCATAGTTGTAATTTCCGATAGTTCCTGGTCTTCTCGGATCATAGGATTTATTTGTGATTACTGAAGTAGAAGTTACCCCATTTACAGAGTCCCATTTAGAGATGTTCTGAACTAATTGAATAAGAACTGGAAGCGAACATTTTTGCTCCCTTTCCAGTTCTACTTGTATGTTTGTTTGTCTTAATAACATAGACACCACCTGCTTAGATTTCAGATGTAATTGCTAAAATTAATTTTTGAAGTCCTAGTTGATTTAGATCGTTACTTCTGTTTAATAATCTAGATGATCCGGCACATCTTGCATTTCTAGCAGTACAGATTAAGAAGAATAATAAATATGGAATATACTCTAATGCAAAATACATATTTTCTCCATACATCTTTTGCCATGTATAAGCAAATTCTTGGATCATAATTTCGGAATTGAAGAATTCTTTGCCAAATGTTTTTAAGAATCCACTTAGAGATTCATAATCAATAGTTTTGTATTGCGCCATTTCTGTAATTGTGTTTAGTGGAGTTTTGCTCTTAATAGATGCATATGCAACCCCGTCAGTTGATGCATCATTAACACGTCCAACACAATACACAAGGAAGAATTTAGCAATATGAAATTTAGCTTCATCTTTCTTAAGATCACCTTCTTGATGAATAGCACGTTGAGTAACATTATTGGCTGCCTTCAAGAATAAATCTGTATAGATTCGTGTTAAAATCTCTGCAACGGTATGGTTGTTTAGAACCTTGTCTTGCTTTCCATTTCTTAAAGAGAAAATAACGTAAGAAGCTTCTAGTGATGCTAATAGATCAGTATTTGGAGAATTAACATGATAAATTGTATTATCTCCATTCCATGTGCCAGTTCCATACATATTTGTATAAATATAAAGCTGAGAATTTCCTAATGGTGTTGCAACGCTCGATTGACCAGTTGCTGTATCTGGACGGCCTGGACCTACGATAAATGGAACAACACGAGGAAGAGAAACTGAGCTCTTAATGGCTCCAATGTTGTCTAAATCTAAGTCGAATAGACGAATTCTGCCTCCATATGATTCATATAGATTAATAGCCCCGCTTAAAAGACTGTTGGTTTTAGAACGTGCAGATGCTTTTAAAAGAATAAGATCTGATTCTAATTGATTTGGTGCAATACGACCGATATCTCTAATCAATTGTTCTTTTAGAACACTTGTTATAATTTTTCCATAATTTGATTGTGCGAATAATTCTGTTTTACTTAAATCACGCATGAGATTCACCCCTCAATTTTATTATAATGTATTGTTCAAAGTTTATGCTCTCAAAAAAAATAAAAAAAAAGATCACAAGGATCTTTTCCGATAATTTAATATTGCACAAATATGCTTAATCTAAGATTAATGCATACTGCGGTTTCTAATGCCTCCATCCATCCTCGAGCAGCTCTTGCTCAGGATGGCAATCACAGCGAGAAAAATCGTTTGCTGATTTTTCTTGCTGATGATTGTCGAAATGATTCATGATCGGATGATAATCAGATCATGAATCGTGTGGCATGTTCATCTGGAACGCCTACTTCCAGATGAATGTGGCTCGAACAGGAGCGCATAGAAATGCATTTTGCAAGCAGCGTGAATTAATTGACACTACCACTTAGACAATATAATAATGTAACATTAATATACTACAATATTAAATCATCTTGATGTTTCTTGGATATACTGATATTCTTGCACTGCAGTGAAGGCCAGTACAGTGAAGCAGACACGCCGGGTTCTGGCGTCCCGCTGGGCCCTTCTGCATCAGATCATACAGCATGCTGAAGCGAAATTAATCCTATGCAGTCTGCAGGGATGAGCGGCCGCTGGCGGGCGGCAAGCTCAGGACGGAGGCTGTTCCTTACGGACGCCGTCTTTTTGTCCCGAGGACATCATGGGATTAATGTGGCTCAGCGATAAGATGCTGTATGATCTAAATGTAATTACCATATAACATGGATATTCTATACCCAAAGAATTCAAATTGATTGAATTCAGACATAAGCTCGATTACTTGTATTCACCGTATCTCGGGTGGGATTCAGGAGGCTCTGAGCTGCGCAGCAGTCTCAGAGTTCCTGAATCTGACCTTGGATACGGTGAATAATGCTGGCTCTGTCAGCACAATCGAACCTATCAAGAAATCTTCTCAAAGCAATTGAGAATTACCGTGTAGCACGGAAATTCAATTCAATCTATTATAAGTAATTCTTTACTTATAACCATGTTAATTATATATAAACATTTTGTTGTTTATATCTTGATGCTTAATACAATTCAAATAAATAAACGAGTCTGGAGGGGCCGTCGATCCTGTAAGGATGACGGCTTCCAAGTTTATCGCCTCTTGCGTGCATGCTGAACAAGCGTCCGCTTGTTTCAGCTGGAGGTTCATCACTAGATGATCACCCACACCCACATTCTTTTCATTACCGTGTAGCACGGAAATTCAATTGTATTTAGTTAAGCAATGAATTAATTCCTAGAACTTGATCTCGCTCTAATAATAATTCTTCCTTTATATCTCCAGTATTGGTATCAATAATCAATGCTTCTGGAGATAGCACCGATTTGAAAAACTCTTTTGTTTCACGATCTTTTAAAGATATCAAATTCAAAACGTCACCATCAAAATCTGCTGCTAACATTGTTAGAATACAGTTATGAAGACTAAGTGTTAAGTCTGTGAAATCTTCTTTGATATCTATTATTCGCACACACAGCATAGAACCAATCGCAATAGTTGGATTTCGATTTAGTAGAGCAATACAATCACTCTCTTTAACCATCTTTTTCATGATCAGATAAACTTCGTGATTGTACTCAATCATAGCTTTGAAGTGGATCTTCTCTGCCTCTCTAATCGAAATATTCTTGACGTTGTGAAGAATATTGATGATCTCAAACTTATATAACTCTAAGAAAGTTACATAAGGAACTACGATTTCATTCATGTTAATTCCTGCATGAGCTGGCGTAATAATATTACGTGCTGAGAAATCAACTCTAGTTCCACAGATTTGAGATCTAACCAATCCGCCTTTTCCTTTAATATTGTTAATAATTTCTTCTGATAATTGGAAGTATTCTGCTTGAATAATTTCCAATGTAGAATTCTTGATGATGTCAATTTGTTCAATCTTAGAATTTAGAATTTTATTATTCTTGATTAAACGAACATAGATAGTATTCAAGACGTCTAACTTCAATCCATCTGCTGTTCTCATCGCTGGTCTCAATAATGTTGAGATTACTGGGATCTTGTCAGTGAAAACTTCTGCCGGATCATACAAGAAATCAAATAATTTTGGATCATCGATCTTGTTTAAAGAATAATAATAAGACAAAATCTCATTATAATTCTTGTAGAAGTTCGGCAATCCAATATACCAATATTTTTGTTCTGGTGCTTCATTTTGAATTTCTTCAATCGCCTTTACATCTAACTCACCTGTTGTAGTGATAGTGTTAGGCACATGAATGATATTCTTTAGATTGGTTTTTCCTATAAGTTTTTCTAGATGAAGATATGCGAAGTATTTGATGATCTTGTAGCCTGCACCATATTCAGCTACAGTTCCATCATCTAAATAACGATTTCCAGATAAGTCTATCCATCCAGTCTTTGATATCAAAGATCCTCTGAACTCTACAATTGTTCCACATTTAGGGCACTTGCAGCCATCATAAAATGCTCCTGTTAAGTGGTGACATTTGCAGCTATATTCCTCTTCAGATTCAAAGCTACCAAAGATTTGTGGAGAGAATAATCCGTCATCATTAAATGAATTCTCTTCTACTTGCATACCATCCTTATCTACTTTGACCTTTCTTCCGTAGATTTCATAATTAGAAATTACGTTATGTGGATCAAAGCTAAAGAATGATGGGACTCTTGTTATTTTCATAGCCAAATCCCTCCTTTAAAACAAACAGCTAAATTGAAATAAACTTTCTTAAACTGTGATTTCTATTTAACGCAGTACCTAAATACTGCAACGAAATCTTGACAGATTTTAATACTAATTTATTTCATTTTAGCCATTTTTATAATATATTTTCTAAAGCACTTTTATTTTTGCTAATAGACCTTTTTCTGATCTTGTAATTGCTAAAACAGAATTTGTAATGTCTGCTCTTAATGAAGCAATCTCATCTTCACACTTCTCTGAAGAATCTGTAATAATTTCATTAGGATCTAAGACAAAATTCATTGTCTCTCCAGACTTTCCATATTCAATATACTTCTTAGCAATATTTCTATAAATGCGGGCAATCATTTTGGAATCACAGCCAATAATCTTAACTCCCCATTCAGCAGGAAGCTCTTCATTATTTCCATCTGCATAATACTGAAGCTGCTTTGCTCTAATGAAGTTTGTAACTGCTTCTACAATCTCAGTTGTTGAATCAAACGGATCTGAGATGTCGATGAATTTGATTCTCTTTAAACTTGCTTCCTCTACGGCAAAGTTGTAGATCTCAGGAATAACGAACCAATCATCACTGTCTATCATGAGATTATGAGAATCTCTAGTGAAGATGACGCTTTCATTATTGTCAATACAATCTTTAACTTCTGCTAATAAATTTGGCAGGATTGTCTTTCCGTAATCTCGGACAACCTTACCATTTTGTAAATAATTTATAATTAATAATTTTTCCATAATTTTTCTCCTAGTTAAAAATTAGTGTATCATCACTAATTTCGTTTTCCTTTACTGAATCATTTAACACATGTAACATCTTGTAATTCTGTTTAACTTTGATAATTGCAAACATTTGGTCATCAAAGTTAATAATTTGCGATATTACAGAATCATCTCTTAGTACATAGTATTTAGCACCTTCGATAATTCCGTACATGTATGTATTCTCTTTTTTCGTAACGCCACCCATAGCTGTAAGATATTTCTTTGGCATTGACAATCTTTCATTTAGCTTGTCTTCAAATTTTGGTTCGCCACATAATGTTCTCTTAGTTAATTCTTCATAAACATTTATAGCAAACATAAGTCGTCTATAATTCCTCTCAAACGCTGGTTTATTTGCTATTTCCATTAATGTTTGAAGTGCTAAATACGTCCAAGTAGTAAAGAAATTCACATCACAAGAATATTTCTTTAAGTCATAATCTATTGGATGCTTTTTCTCGATTGCTTTAATATACTTAGCTTTATGATACATATTTTGAATTAAATTGTCAGAATATTTATCTAATTCTGGGTCTTTGTCTTTCTTTGTGTATTCATTAAAAGCAGCCTCATCTTTACATACAATGTAACAAAAATCCACATAAGATCCATAATCAACTCGAATAGTTAATTTTTCACGATCCATTGCAACATTCCAATAATAAGATTTGAATTGAATTTGCTCAATATAATGAGTAATTAATTTATTCGCCTCTTCTCTATTATTGGCAACCCCTATATGGCACATCTCTTCATTGCCATTTTTATGATAAATTACAAATTTATCTTCCATTCTAATTTCCTCCATATTCTCCTATAATGATTTTAAATCTTCATACATTTGCTCTATTTCGTAGATTCTTACTAGTTTTTGACTACGAGCATTTCTAAACAACAACTCGATAATAAGATTAACTACCGCAGCTTCTAGGCAAATAATTCCCGGAATCATCATTCCAGTGTATATGAAGATAAAAGTTGCTGCGCATAAAAATGTTGGAATTATGCACTCATAATGATGACAGAAGTACATATTTCCAAACATTAATGCAAAGTAAATTAATGGAAATGCAATTGCTGTAATATCAGCAATCATCAGTGGGACTATTAATTCTAATAAGCAGAGAATTATAGAACTTATTAATTCTATAAATAAATTAATTCGTCTTCCATTTGATCTTGTAACTTTAAATTCTAAGTGAATTAGATTATGCTTAAGACTATCATCTAAAATTCGATCATAGAAATAAAGATTTGCTCTCGTTGTTAATATATAGCAAACTGTTGCAATTTCATTAACTACTATTGTACTACAGAAAACTAATCTGTAGTTTGCTTGATCTCCTTTAATATTCGCTAGTATAATGAGGCCAATAGTCATAACAATTACAATTACCAATGTAATATTTGAATATAACCGATTTTGATTAGCAAAATATCTGACCTCCTCCACGTCGTCACTGAATTTTTTTTCCTTCATGTTATTTCTCTTCCATCTCATCATTTAGTTTTTTTAGCTTTTCTTTCGCCTCAGCAATACTCTCATTATAAACTCTATCAAGTTCTTCTCTTGTGGCTTCGTCAAATTCTGAAGAGTATAGAAGCTTCAGACGGCGTCTGTAACATTCAATATTGGACTCCACGAGATGCCTTTCCAGTTCCTTTCGTTCCATCTTTTTCTCGTCTCGTTCCATCTTTTTCTCGTCTCGTTCCCAAACGGCGCCAATAGCGCAAATAGCAAGACATGTGATGAATAGGACAATGAGAAGTCCTACATATTCATTATAACTCATATATTTTCCTCCATAAATATTGTATTTTTGTCTAAACACTAAGTAAAGACAGAACTATAATATATAAAAACAAAGAAAATTAACTTTCTTTGTTTTTGTTATAATAATTATTGGATTTATAATTAGATTTATACTGATTTGTATTCCCGGTATTATTTGTACTCTTTTGATATTTGTTATTTTGATAGTTATTATATTTCTTCTGATGATAATCCTTAGGTGCTTCGCTCTTCTTACCTGGATTTATCGCGCATCCTCTAGTGCATTTCCAGCACTGCCCGTTTAATTTACATTTTAATACAGAGTATATATCGTTATTACTTGATGGTTCGTCTTTTCTTATTCTGCGTTCTGTTTTCTTAGTGTTTTTTGACATTTTTGACCTTTCTTTATACTTTTTTATATTTATTCTTGAAATTCTGGATTAACATATTCGTAGCTAATATTACCACAGTCATACACTCTGGTGTAATTTGTTGCATCCATGATTTCAAATTCTGTTTTTTCTGGTGAATATAAATCTGGAAACTTTCTAGCAAGTTCATCTTTTCTAAATGAAAATCTTCCGTTTCGTTTCAGATCTTTGCAATAATAATAATTTGGCTGACTAATGTGGTTTAATTTAAATCCAGCTTTGTTATACACACTCTCACCTAATTCTGGATGAGATGTCCAGCGTAGATCAGCATATGTGATAATCTTCACCGGTTTATATTCTTTCACAAAGTAATTGAATAGCTTGCCGAATCCCCCTACAACGTTCTTAGATGTCGCGTAGCGAATTAGTTCATATTCATTATCTGCAGTGACTCTTCCCATATTCTTACGGTAATTTCCAAAAGTCATAACTGCAACCAATTCATCGTGATAGAACAATCCAAATTTGTATTTAGCTCCACATGAGCCCTGAATATGATTTGCTGTTAAGAAATCTCTAGCTGAATCCTTGTCAATCTCTCGGATCTCGCATTTTCTTGCGTAGATATGTTCGTTAGAATCTAATTTTAGAATATGTTTGATCTTAGATTTCACGATAGACTGCTTCTTGATCCATTCATCTTCAAAGATGTGAATTAATCTAATTCCTCTAATAGCACACTCTCGATCTTTGTTAATATGCTCATTCATATTAGATCGATTAGCTGGAACATCTAATCTGCAATATTCTATTCCAACTTTATATGTCGGAAGATATATTCCAATCTCCATATTGACTTCTTTTAAGATCTCCTTCTCATGCTCAATATATTCAATTCCCTCTGCAGTTAAGAATTCTAATATAGATTCGTCATTAACTACAGGAGCAGATTGAATTATAATTGGTTGAGGTCTGGCTACCTTTGGAGTTTCTGTAATCACTTTAGCCGATTTAATTACTTTCTCTGGTTTAGCTTCTTTCTTCTTAGCAAGAGCTTGACAGTATTTACATGGAATATGTCCAGCACTTCCTCTGACTAATTTATCATAATTAGTTTCATATTCGTTTCCGCATTTTAAACATTTGACTCTAATTGTAGTCTCTCTATTCTCTACATACTGATTCTTATCGATCTCAACCGTAATCTCGCCATATCTCTTTAAGAATTCATTATGGAAATATTCGTGCGTAAAACAAGATCTACATGCAATTGGAGTTCTATTCTTGCGTCTAAATTCATATAAAGATTTCACATATGTCCTTCCACATGAATTGCATTTATATTCTACATTATCTTTGTCTTCTGTATCTGATAGAAGTTTAATATTAAATTTAGTTTCTATTTCATTTTTTTCTTCTTCTGTTAAATCAATTAATTTTGTCATATTTTCCTTTCTATTAGCTACATCTGAATAATATATCAATATTGAGATTGAACGGTTTTTACATAATTAATATAGTCGTAAGTTTCTTGATTTATTACTAGTTTAGTTTTAGCAACGTCATCGATAGTAAGCAGATATCTGTCCCCCATAATTGGTTCCATATTTAAATGCTCTATATTTAGAATCTTATCAATTCTAAAAATATATTCCGTACCACTTACATCGAGTATTTTAACCGTTTCTATTTTATTTGTCATTTTTATACTTAATTCCTCTTTTTTACTATAATAAATTGTTCCGGCGTTTATTTTAAAAAATAATAAGAAGAAAGATATTTCTATCTTTCCTCAATATAATCATCAAAATTAATCTTGGTAAATTTGATTGATGCATCGTGCATGGTTTTCATACTCTTATTCATTAGTGTTCCTGAGAATGTAGATGTTAGCAAACCAGCATTTGGCATGTCTAATTTATAGAATAACTCTCCTGCACAAATATTACAGCATTTTGGATTCTTACAAACCATTGGAGATCTCAACTTAATTGTTTTTCCAATGTAAGAACCGATATTACTCTTAGTCAATAAAACTGGCTGGCCATTCTCCATTATGTATCTATCGATATAAAGTTTAGAAGATGCTTTAGTCAATAGAATTGGAATAGTTATTTTAGTTTTACAATCTGTTCCTTTAACATCAATTACAGCAGCTTGCATTGCGGCATTAAGCTTCTTTGTTTCATATCCACCATCTTGTGTCGCAACACCACGGGCATAACCACCGGCAACTGTAAGACTTGAGAATAACGGATAATCTTGCGGAGTAATTCCGTCCATATAATTTGATTTAGAGATCGCAATTTTTCCTGTAGCTGGGTGCATGAATGCTCCACCCATGATCGAACTCTTCTTGTAGTTATTTTTAAATTTAAATTCTTTAGATGCGAAGAAGTCGTAGCTCGGATTTCCAGAACTAACAAGATCTTTCTCGGCCATCTTTAATAGTTCTGTCTCGATAGTATTAGCAACGTTTGAATCTCCGGCGGCAATCTGATCTTTATATTTATCAAATAACTCATCACGTCTCTTAATAACTTCTGGAATAGGTCTATTTATTTCATAATTCATAGAAGGAAGCATATAGAATGCAGTGTTCATTCCGAGCCATTCTCCATTATTAAGATAATCTATATAATCTTGAACGGTAATCTTGTCATTTAATAATAAATCTCCAAGAGCACCTTCAAAATCTTCAATTGCATTTGCATCTAGAACGGTGTTTAGATAGCCTTTTGCTTTATGATAAGATTCTGGTACGACTAATAAATTAACAATATAACGACCGATAGTAGTCTTAACTGTTTCCTTGTTAGTAAAAGGGGCTTCATTCGCTAATAAAGTAAATGTATAATTCGGTTCAAACCTAGGAGCATCTTGTCCTGGTCTAACTGCAAATAGATCTTTTAATTTCTTTGAAGTGATGTCTGAACGTTTTAATGAAAGAATTTCTTGCTTTTCTTCTTTAGTAAGTTCTCGTTTCATTTAATCATTCCTTTCACAAAAAATATTTAGATTTCTCCGAAGACCGCTAAAACTGTTGGCGCTTTTATCAAGTAAGCATCTTTGTCTAATAAGAAATTAATTGCTGCTGATTCTTCATCATTATAATTAACTCCATTTAAAATTTGATTTAGGCCAAAGAATTGTTTAAAACTTAGCTTAAATGGATATTCAAGAGTTACATATGCATAAGCATGCTTTCCTGTTCCATAGTAATTCAATAAAAGTCCTGGTTTAGTTAAGTTCGCATAACCAGATTGAGATCTTTCCACATACTCAACCAAACCACTAGTAGAAGTATTAACGTCTAAGTCGTCTGTATCAAATGGTAAAAATATGTAGCAATCTTTTACTGTATTTGAGAAATCAAAATATTTTAAATTTTTAACTGTCTCTTTAATTTCATTCTTCTTAATTTTCATAAAAATTCTCCTATTAATTTAATATAATAAATTGTTCCGGGGTTTATTTTTTAAAAATAAACGTAGTAACTAACTTCAAGATAATCTCCAGAGACCATCGGCACCGCTTCAAAGATTACACGTGAGAATAATTCTTCCACGTTTGTATCATCTTCTGTATAAGAATAGATTAAGCCAAGTTCTGTAATAGATTTATTTACATCATTCCCATCAAATACCTTAGTGATCTTAATAAAAGGCTCATCAGAGATAATTGCTGCTGTTGCTAAAACGATATCTACAGTTCCACCGGCTTCCGCTTGCTCAGAATCTTTACTCTTTTCCGCTGGAAGGTGCATTGTTAAAGTTCCCGTAGTGCTATTAACTGAATAAGTAGCTTCTGCTACATATGGAACTGCTAAATAATTCTCAACAAAGCTTCGATAATTGCTAGCGCCAAATAAGAAATCTGCCATAGTATTAGAAGAAAGGCTTGTTGTCACTAATTCATAACCATCAAATTCATATCCAAAATACTTACAAAACTTGATGAAATTTGGCATTCTGTCTGCATATGTACTAGACATATTGACATAAGTATATTCATCGTCAATTAGTAAGAAATTGTTTGCTTTTACATTATCTTTGTCTAATAAACGGTCTGATGATTTGAATTCTTCACCATCATTAGCAATAGCTTTCTTAATAGGGAATTTAATCGATCTATAAACGCTTCCGCTACCACTAGTCTCATTGAATTGGGCATAGTAATAATCATCGGCTATCGTATATTGAAGGCTCGGAATGTTTGTGATGAAATTTCCCTTATACCTCTCGCAGACAGAATAAGTGATGTCATTTCCATTTCTACTAGCAAGTTCTGCTGGAACTGCAGCTAAAGAGTAAATCTTTTTATTAGAAATTGTGTTCATATAAACAAGATCTTCTGATTCTAGTAGATTATAAGAGATCTTAGCGTCAGATAGATCGTAAATATTTGAGTTGTCTAGGTTTAAATCTGAATAAGTCATTCCGCTATAAGTGATTCCATAATTTTCCCCAATAAAGATCTTAGAGATAGATCCATTTCTTAATGAATTAGAAGAATCTCCAAAAACTTTATTAAAAATGAACTTACGACCACTTAATGTAATCATGTTATGCTTTCTGAAAATTAGTTTTCCATCTAAAGATCGCATCTCTACAATTCCATTGGCCACACCATCTTTAAGAATATTTCTGTCTTTTAATGTAAGTTTATCCACGATAGCTCACCTCTTTAAAATGAAATATAATAAACGATCTTAGAATTTATATTAGTTCCAATAAAGATTGGGTCAAATACAAATCGTGAGAATAGAACTTCAGATCCACTTTCTGCAAAGATATTATTTTCTTTGTCGTACTTCTTAAATGTCAGATAAATCTCTGAAATAGAAGTTGTTGAATCTGATGTACCACGAAGTTCCATCTCAATCTTGAATTTTCTATTTTTTAGATCAGAAGTAATCACCGCAGTATTCTCTGTGTTATTACCAATGATCGCTAAGTATTTTGTTAATTGTGGTACTGCACTGTTTTTAATATTTTCAAATGTTGTAGTATTTTGTGTTACGAAGTTATTAACTCCGGTTTTACCAAAATATGCTTTGTAGAATTTATAATCGTTGTATTTAACGCCATCTTCTTCTTCGACAGAGATTGCAAACGCCGAATCCATAAAAACATCTTTTACAAATTGGCGTCCGCTATTTACGATTAAATTGTGACCTTCTACTACTAGCTTTCCGTCTTGGTAAATATAAACATAACCTTTTAGGCTGTCATTCAAAGATAAATCTTCGCAGCACTCTTTATTCTGGTTTTGAATTGTGAATTCTGTCATCAATATCACCTGATTCTGTAAATTTTCTTACTACTACTCTGTCGTCATAATAAGACATTTCAGCTAATGATGTAGTAGAGCTCATATTTAAGCTGTCATTAGGAGAAGCATATTCTCCAAGAGTTTCATATTTTTGGGTTGTTCTTACTTCTGAGATTTCAGATGTGTAAGACATAAATAATTTAATTGCTGTAATAATAAAAGTTGTAAGATTTTGAGTATTTTCATCTAATTGGTACATAACTTGTATAAAAGGTTCTGATTCCATAATAGATTTCATTTCGTTTAATAAAGAGATCAATCTAGTTGTTACTTCAGATAAGCTAGTTGCGTTGATCTTACTATTTCCGGCAGGAACTAATTTCTTAGACTCCCCGTCAATACTTACAACATACATGTCGTTTAAAATGTAATTCTTAATCGCAGAATACTCGCTATTGCTTAATAAAATCATTTCATCATCAGAAAGATTGTTTGATAGATCTAAAGAGTTTTCATCGGCTTGATAGAATTCTGAAAATAATTTGTCAGTTAAATTAACAAAATTATTGTCGATATACATCATAGATCCATATGAAGGATTTTTAATTCCGCTTAAATAATCAATAGGGAATTGCATTATCTTTCTAATAATTAGCTCATAAATACTTGGCAGAGCATTAACTAAATTAGTTGCTGTAATTCCAATTGTCATATTAGTTTTGTCATCTTTATCACATTCTGCTAAATAAAGAGGCCAAGCAAATGAAGCTGTGTCCATATTATTTAGTAAAGAAATATAATTTGCTCCTGAAAGATATTCTTCAACTTCTGTAGAAGAGTCTAATCCTTTATTAACCGTTGATGAAACTTTAACTTCTTTGAATTGAGATAGGAATTTATTACCGGCTACTGAATAACTAGAAGAAGTCTTTTCTGTAAATGCATATTTAGGATAAATAGTTGAATCAATACTGAAAACATTCATAACTTTAGTTTCACTATTATTATAAGGATTGAATATATCAACTGATTTATCTGTGACTTCATATCCATATTTATCGGTTGGATTTCCTGATTCATCTGTTAAAGAAGTACGCTCAGCATATCGACGTCCTAGAACGCTTTGAATTAAGTTTGTATTTCCATAGATTTCTTTTAAAAGATTTCCAATATTTGCACTACGATTAATTCCAAAATATTTGCCACCACTATTCTGATCATTTTCATCTAGATATAGATTCTCGTCAAATTCGGCAGCATCTGATTTCATATCAATTTTATATTGTGTCATGACAATAACTCGATACATTAGCTTAATAATCGTATAAAGTTGATGTAAAGATAAGTTTCCAGAGTATCCGCTAATCATTGTTGTATTTAGTAAAACGTTTGCTAGAATATTTACCGAACTATCTGCATTATGCCAATCGGTGTAAATAAGTTTGTCGTGAAGATAATCAATCAATGAAGTACAATATCTAGTTTTGATGAGATTCTCAAAAATATTTGTAGATAGGTCAAATGCAGAATACTTTGTTGTAACTGTGTTTAATCCTGTTTCATGAAGAACCTTTTCAGTCACAACTTCTGAATCCCAATACTCGTCTGACTCTACGAAGTTTTTGTAATCTTTGATATTTGAAATATTATTGATAATATCTTTTGTTTCATTATCTGTTGTATATTGAAGTTCGATGAATCCAATAGAATTATCTAACTCATAATCAGTTGTGTTAAGTCCGTCGATTTCACTAGTATTATTTACTTTATATCTCTGTTTAATTTTCTTTTCTTTAAGCTTAGCATCGTTCTCACAAATTCCACAAATTATTCCTTTACTTAATTCTGAAGGAGTTACTGTAAGAGCAGTAACATCATCTACGTTTATGTTCATTTTTAAATTCTTAGATTCACCATCAACATTATAATAAATGTAAAGGTAACCATTTTTTAATTCATAATTGGAATAAGAAACATTGCTATCTAAAGAATATGAAGGGGTATTAATGTATTTATAAACCGTTTTTCCATTCTGAATGTAATTTATTCTAAACTTCACAACTTTCTTCTGAATTCTTATTAAACCAGACTGATCTATCTTATATAAGAAGTTATTTAAAGTTGTTAAAAGATTTGCATCTGTTACATAATAAGCAACTTCACTGTTACCAGCAACATATGAACTCGCATATGCCGTTTTTCCATAACTAGCAGGAGTTAGAATACTAGTTGTTCTTACAATTGGAAATTTGCTTGAGCTACTATCAAGAAGGTCATCAGAATTTACGTTTCTACTATCTACTTTACCGGTTGTGTAAATAATTACATTAGCTAGCTTAGAATAAACTTCAGCCGTTAGATCTGAATCACTAGAAATAATCTGACCAAATCTATTTATTTTAACTAACTGGGTGTTTAATTTAGTTCCACTGTGAATTAATCCGCTTACATCAATTGTATCTTTATAAGAATCATCATAAATTTTGATTTTATAATTCTTCTCAACATTTGATTTGAATGCCGACTCATTGTCTATGTTATTAGAACTCTCTAAATCACAAACGTCTGCAATTAGATATCGATTTATATCAATATCTATACTGCCAGTACTAAATACGTTAATGATCTCGTTAATAACTTTTGATGATCCTTTTAATCTCGTAAGCTTATTGAAGTTACGAATAATTATTTTCTGATAATCTGTTTTACCTACGAAAGCTCCAGTAGATTCTAGTACGCTTAATCCATAAGTTCTTAAGAAGTTTTTGATGTCAGTTTCGTTGAAGTAATCAATATCATGAATATTGTCAATCTTAGAAGAAATGAATCTCTCGATTGAAACCGTAGCTAGCATAAACTTTTCATAAGCATCGTAATATTGATCTTGGGTGAATGATTTATTAAGAAGATTTCGATAATATACTTCGCGAGTCTCCTGATAAATCTCTAGGAAATGATTAATTTCCTTCATTTCTGTTGAATCCGTACCGTAATTTATGTATGATCCGGCGCAATATTGAATTATATCAGATTCTCTAGCTTTTCTGCAAGTATAAGGATTGCAATATAAAGATTCTAGTAAAGATTTAATATCGTCGTTCAATAAAGTTGTGTTACTGATTGACATATTTCTAATAGAATTATCTACAGATGAGCTTATTAAGCGATCGGTTTCTGCATCTGTGAATATTTTATTGTCACGATTTAATAATTCGATCATAAGCTCTAAAATATCTGATCTTTCAATGTCTCTATAAAGAGGATTTAACTCTTTATAAACAATTCCAACTGAGAAGCTGTAAGTATTGTCTTCGTTAATTTTAGTAGTTGTAGTTTGTTGAACTTGAGACCCAATTGATTGCGTTATAATCTCTCCGTCACTATCAGTTTCAATTACCCCTAAATCATCTTTGAAGTAATTATCTTCTATATCTCTAAATAGAGCAAATTCATCGGCGCCCATCGTAACATCTATTAAATTAAAAGACGCAACAAGTTTATTCTTTTGCGCTTCATCTATTTCGTTAATAGATGCCATGGTTTTCGTATTACCAGATGATGCTGGATTAGAAGAAAATTTGTATAAGATTTTAGCTTTAGAGATCATAACGTCTTTATAATCTACTACTGTTAGAGTCTTTAAATATTGATTTATAACATAATCATAAAAGCTATCTGCAGATAAATCTGAAATTTTGTTAAGTTCGATGTCTTCAGATAATTCTGATTGTTGGCTATAGAAAACACTGCAAATACTCTTCATGTATTTAAATAAATTATCTACATTAATATTTGTCTGAATTTCTCCAAAATATGATTCTTCATCGTTAGACGCTTTACCATATTGAACCCATTTCTCAGACCCATCACTGGTTGCTTCTTTTATGTAAAGAGTTGTACTAAATCCGTCGGTTGAACCTTTGACTTCATTTTTGTAAGTAATCTGTGACAAAATAGTTGGAGTAAAAGCAGCTGAACCCGCTTCTACACCACCTACTGGAAGGATACTATATCGCGTATATATTGACGAGAAATCAAATTCTTCATAACTTCCATCATTATTTAACTGATATAGCGCAGATCTGTTATTGTTTTCATATGCATAACGAATAACTTTTCCGCTTGATTCTTTACTATCGCCTATTTCTTTAAGACAATATTTGTTTGTAATCCCTAATTGAGATATCAAATACGCGTAAGATAAGAATTCAATATAAGAAGAATTTATTAGTTTGTCGTAGAAATCTAACTTATTATAGGTTTTACCGACATATTCTTGACGCACTTGATATTCTGCAATTTTTCCAGTTATCCAGTGATTAAATGTTGCTTTAAGATATTTTCCAGTATGATGAATTGATTTATCAGATGTTCTATATACAAGTTCTGATTTGCTGAACATTAATTCTAGATTAGCAGGTAATTCCCCGGTGAGATTTAAGTCATCTTTAGTAAATCCATTATCGTTAGAATATGTTACCTGGCCTGATTTTATACTGTTGTAAATAATTGATGATCCATCAAGCTTGATATCGCCAATGAAAGTATTGTAAATAATTGCTTCTTTTCCGTTGATATTTACTTTTCTTCCGCAAGGACGGTAATTCTCATCATTCATATCACTAGAGTCTGAAAGGTCTAGTAAATCTGTAATAGTAGCATTAGAAAAGATTTCATTTAATTCTGCTGCAGTTTTTCCTGCTACATCAAAATAATTAGTTGTTCCTAAATATTTGATAGGTTTTACAACAATCGTTTTTGAATCAACATATGCATATTCTGTTCCGTTGGCATCTTTTTTAGCTAAATAGACTCCGCTGCCTTTTTTAACTAAATATGGAGTTAGAGTATTTGTCGCATGAACTTCATCAAACTTAGCATCTAGTGTATCGATCTGAAATTCTCCATTATAAATAGCTTCAGATAAAATTGATTTTATAGCTGAACATATTTTAGCAAAGTAAGTGTCTGCTGAATAATCAGTGACTAACCCAAAACAAGAAGTTAATAAATTATCATTTAAATGAGCTTCTATTTGCTTATTATATTTTGCAACAATTGTTAGAAGGACGTAAATATCTGCATTGGTTAGACCATTTTCATAATATTTGATAAGTAAATCTTTAAATGCTTGTGAAATTGGATTATCTGCATTATCTAGAGTTTCAGAATCCTTTACAGAAGCATTTAGATAAAAATTCACGATATTATTAAATTCTGTTACAGAATCTTCTGTTATTGAATATGAATCATATGTTGAAATATTATTCAGCGATTTCAATAATAATTCATTAATATTTGTTTTATATGATTTAGCTAACTTATTAAGTTGTTCTATTGTCTTTATTTCTAAACTTGCCACATCAGATCACGCTCGCTTTTGTTCTATAATTAATTGTTCCGAGCATTATTTTTTAGTAGAAAATGTAAAATTCACAACAATTTATTATAACTAAGTAAAAAGGGATGATCATATGAGCAGCAATATAGGAAACTTAAATTTTGATGAAGAAAATTTAGTTTTACATTCAGATAGAAATATATACTGTGAGAGTTTCTATTTCATGGATGCTTACGACGACACATTACTAAAGAAATTTATCAAATCAACAGAGAAATTAGTCCGTGGATCGAAAGAATATAGAAAGTATATTGAACTTTTAAGAACAAATATCACGGCATTGAATTATGACTCAATAATGTCAAATATTTCAGATAATGATGCAGCTTTAGAGTTTCATCACTATCCACTTACTCTTTATGATAATATTGAGGTCTTAGTAATGGATCATCTAATAAATAAAGATAAAATCACAACATTCTCAATTGCAAAAGAGATTATGGAAGCTCACTTTAATAATGAAATAGGCTTAGTATCACTTTGTCAAACAAACCACGAATTATCTCATCTCAACTCGATTTTCATCAACAAAAATCAAATCTATGGAAAATACAAAGATTTTATAGAGAAACATAAACAAGGCGTTAGTTTAGATCTATTAGAGAAGGTAGATCGTATGGAGAAAATGTCTGAAGCTAACGTCGCTACTGATTTCAAAGGAATTTTATAATGGCTTATACAACTATAAATGATCAATTTTTAATTAGTGGATATTTACAAGACATTGACAATAATGAGGATTATAGCTTAAATGGCTGCTTTAGAATGGTTGGCATTCAGAAAGATTTTTTAAATGCAATTTATCCAAAGTTTTCTGTTGTACTAATTGTCACTCAAGATATCTACGATATAATTCAAAAAAATAACGTTAAATTAGCATTGAAGATAGAATCCTTCTCAGCTTTAGATGCTATTGAAGATGAAGAAAACGATACACCAATTGTAGAAGACGTAGTAGTCAATACAATTCTCCGTTTATATGACAAAAATTTAACTAAAGTAGCAGTAAAATCAGATGATGATACTGAAACTAAAGAGGAATCTCCAATAGAGAATCAGAAATACCAAATTCAGCTAATTGGATATCCGGACAAAATCCTAGAGCTAAACGATGAGATAGTTAATGATGTTTATGCAAATGCTTCTATGGATGAAATCTTAACGGATATCTACGGCCAAAATAATTCACTTTATTTAGATTCTTCTGACAATAAACAAAGAGAGGAAACTCTATTAATTCCTCCTATGAATATTGCTAAGGCTATTGATTATTTACAATCAAATTATGGAATCTATGACACAGATGTTCTTCATTTCTTTGATGTTGATAAAACCTACATCTGTAAGAGATTCTCATCTGCAGAAGGTTACTACGAGAATATTCTAGATATTCAAGTTCAGGAAATTAGTGACAGCTCCAGTACAACTTATACCAATATCCAAGTTGATGATGAAAATAATCTAAAGAAAGTTCTTGATTCTGCACCAGTTTATACTTCAATTAAAGACGTCAATGATAATCTAATTGGAGGAACAGCAATCTTCGGATCATATGGATCTGAATTTGAATTAGTCAGCAGAACATATGAGAGAGACAAGAATAATTCTAAGGTGAGATATTACTGGAATACTAATAAGAGCGATTTATTTGAAAAAGCGGCAGTGAAATCTACAAGCATCCAATCTGCAATAAGTTTGTCAAATTTAAATCCAAGTTATATTACGCCTAAGACTAGAGTAAATATAAATTGTGAAGACGAATTATGCAAAGGCAGTTACGATATATCTGAAATGAGAGTTTCTTTCTCTTCTGGAAACATGAAGACTTACACAGGAAATATTCTCTTAACAATTATTAAATAAAAAAATAAGATAACCGAAGTTATCTTATTTATTTCTTTTAGATTCGTTTGTATCCTCTGGCTCTTACAATCGTATTGAAGTCATCGATCTCGAAATCAAATCCTTCATTAGTTAGAGCTTTCTCAACGTCTTCTTTTAGCATCTTATTTCCATGACGATCGATGTAATCGTACTTCACTTCAGGTGCTGCAGATTCGTTGATGCTGAATTGGCTCTTGGCTTTCTTCCATTCAGAGAAGCTAATAAAGCCGGCTGTCTTGCTGTCATTAATCTTTTCTTGAAGCATTTGATATCTAGACTTAACTTCTTTTTCAGTTTCTTGTAAAGCCATTGGAGATGCCTTAGCTGCAATTTTTCTGATAGGAGTAGTGATTTCTCCAGAAGCTTCTAGTAAGCGTCTATATCCTTCTTTACCAACTGTTACTAATCCAGTAGCATCTAATGTTTCTAGAACTGTAATGTAAGTAATTGCGTTTGCTAATGCTAAATCACTATTGTAAGGGTTTCCATTTGCAACCATTTCAGTAGCTTCATTTAATGCTAAAACTTCTAGAATTGATTTTCTATTATCATTTCTGAATAGAACTGGTCTTTCAGATTCTTGCATATTTGTAATTGCATTTAAATTATCATTTACATTTTGAGATTCAATTCTTTGAGTATCAATTAATTGCGCTACTCTATCCATTACATCTCCTGATAATTCATCCATCTCATTATTTACTGTTTCATATGTTTTATTTCCATACTCATCGTAAAGTTGAGCTTCTGTTAAATATTTGCCGAATTCTTTTGAAGGCTTATTAGCTTCAACAAATTCTAATAATTTTGCAGTATTTGGATTGTCAATATTTTCATTCAAATCTGCTTTTTCTAAAAATGTTTTAATTGTATCTGAAATAGTCTTTTCATAGTTTTCATTGATAGCTTTATATTCTTCTGGATCTAATAATAATGATTCTTTTACAATCTTTGTAAGTACTGAAGTCAAACCTGCTATTGTCGCTTTATTATCATAATCTAATGATTCTGTTAATAATTTAGATTTTTCTCGTTCTCTATCTTTCTTAGCTCCATATGAATTATATAAAGTATCATAAACTTTTTTATCTTTTGATTCTTGTAGCATTTTTTCTTCTGCTGCTTTTCTAGCTTTGAATTCTTTAAATGCTTCTGCTATATTTGAATCTATTTTCTTTGATCTATTTACAGCTGATTTACTGATTTCAATGTCTCTCATTCATTATCAGACCTTTCTTTTGATTTTTTATATAATGTATTGTTCTGAACCTACTCGGCGATTGTTTATAATAAATTGTTCCGAGTATTATTTTTTATTAGAATTTTTACTGAGTTAAAGATTTGAATGTGATACATTCATCTAAAGACTCAGTATCTAAATTGAAATGTTCTGGAACTGCATTAACACTAGAACTCTCTATTGTAGTAATTCTTTGATCAAATGTTCCGTTTAATCCCTTGAATGTGATGTGATGTATATAATCTTTATAAGCAGCAGTTGTATAAGTTATAATGTTAGAAACTTCAATTCCGCCATATTGATTACAATTATCTACTAATGCTCGAATATAATCGCGGATTTCTTTTTCTAGTGCATCGTCTCGGTTGCCATTTAAAACAATTTCTAATTCTAATTTCAAGTTTATATCAACTGTATCATAAAGTTGAGATTTTCCAGTAGTATTCTCAAACTTTAAGTTGAAGTAAGTGTTTGTCTCTAGTTTGCTCATATTATCTTTTAGCATTTCAATATAGATAAATAATTGCTTGATGAATTTAGATTGATTTGCTTCATCGTTGAAGAATGATGTATGAACAACAGGGATTTCTTTTATTTTGATTGAAGAAATAACTTCGGCTTCTCGTTTAGCAATATATGTGCTATCGCTAACGCTGCCTGATTCAGGAATAACGGTATTCTCATATTCTTCCTTAGAAATTATCTCTTCATTTCCATCTAATTTAGTTCGATAATATTCTGTCTTAGAATTAACCACAATGTCTGAATTCATGATAGAATCTAGATTTCTAAATAAACTTAGTTTATCATCTGATTTAAATGTCATGTTGATAGTTTCGCCATCAATAGTAGCATTTATATTTAGACCAACGTAGATATCTTCAGAAAGCTTGATATTGCTTGTAGCCGATGAGTAGAGATTAATGTAAGTTCCGAAATCATCTTTATCTGTAAATGAGAATTCTTCATCTGCAACCGGAATAGAAATAACGAATGAAGTATTATAAATCTCCGAATCGTCTTCTTTAGTAGAAATGACAGTAAATCCACACTCATTATCTGCTGGGGCTGAATTCAAAGGAATATTTACGGTAATCGCATTATTCTTTGATTTATAAAGCATAAGATTGATTGTATTAGAACCCCATAGTGCAGAGATATCTTTATTAGAAGCGAATGAGAATGTGAATGTGTAACGAGAATTAGTTTCATAACCATCAACGCCTCTATTTACCGAAGCAGTAGAAGGTGTTAGAATAATGTTTCCACTCTTGTCAATTGATGTGTAAGCTAATGAGGCTGAATCGTTTGTTAAATTGTAAATATATTTTACTTTCTTAACAGGAGATAGTAGAACACGCATATAAAATGGGATGACGTAGTAATCGTTACCAGATGCCTCATTTTCGATTGGCACATATTGATAATTTATTACGTTACTAGAAACAACTTCTTCCAGAATAGATCCAAAAGGTTTAGAAATGTTGTTTGTAATCGGGAAAGTTGCATCTACTGTTCTAGTTGGAATTACTTTAGAAATATAAGAAGTATTTGTTGAAACGTCACCATTTTGATCTAAGCCATTTCTTAGAAGGATGTAAGCATTATAGACTCTTCGAATTAAATCGTCACGTTTCTTTTTGAATTCCAATTCTCCATCATTTACTGTAGAGAAATATTGTTTCAAACCATTGAAGTAAGTATTTAAGTCATTTTCTGTAACAATACAGTCTCTTGAAGAGATTTGATTAATTATATTTTCTTTAGTTTCTTTTATTGTTGGTGTATCTTTACCGCCATAAGACTGATTATCTGTGAAAGTAGCTGTGATTGCTAGAGTACGGTAATCTTCATCTGATAATGTTAAGGAAGCTTCCCCTGTAAAAGTGGTATTTCCTTTCTTTCCAAAAGTTGTGTAAATATCTACTAAAAGAGTAGATCCGACTGATGGTAAGAAAACGTCGTTTAAGAATCGAATTTCTACTTCATTATCATCTGTAATGTTGTAATAAGCATATTGCTCTTCATCATTGATTATAGAATCAGAGAAAACTAGTGGAATAGAAACCGTCTTATTATTTTTCTTGTATTGAAGACGGATTCCAGCTAGTTGATCGCTGTAAGAGAATGTATGAACTTTTGTATCAACAAATGAAGCCGAAGTAATTTGTTTTTGAATTGAATTAATTTTGTATTGATATGCACGAACAATAAATGAAATGTAAGTTTCACCATCGGCAGACGTTAAAACCGTTTTCAAAATTGTTGTGTCCATATTTCCAAATTCTGTTGTTGCCGGTTCCTCAGTATTACAGTATTGAACTACGAAAGATCCACTATCCGTAATATAAATGATTATCGATCTTTCAATAGCAAAATAGTAATCTCCTGCAATAATTTGATTTGATCTGTCGATTACTAAGCAATTGCGATTTAGAGAAGAAACATCTGTTCCATATTTAGTAAAAGCTGAATTTGAAGATTTCCTCTTCATTATCATGCTTCTTAGCTCTGTTGTATTTATTGTAAGCATGATATCTGCATAAGCTGGAGTTGCATTTGAAACAGAAATATTAAACATTTTAGCATAATTATAGACCGATCTTGGCATTACCGCTGTATTTAGATAAGATTCTTTATAAAGCATTTCTTTATGAAGAGCACTATCTCTTTGGAATAACGCCATACATTCTGTAATGTATGCCATAAGTCCAGATCTTGCGTAATCGGTATTATCTCCAAAATAATGCTCCATTATGGCTGCATATTTTTGATAAATGTCATATTTTGAACTTGATATTATATTCGCCATGTTACCACCTAGATATCTGTATTATAAATTGATGAGTCATAATCAAAATGCTCACTTTCAAAAGTATATTCCATGTCACGAGGACCAAAAGATAATTCAAATTTGCTAACTTGAGAATCAACCGAATTTTTAGCAATATCATCATTCTGGTTAAAGAAGACTATTGGATCACGATCATCTGAGTTGATTGTGCTTCCAAATCTTGTTAAAAGCTTTGTCTTAGATAAAAGTGCAGAATCTTTGAACGAATCATAATTCTTGCTATTCTCATATGTATCAGTATATGATAAGTAACCCAATGAAACTCTGTTGAAATCTTCTAGAATTCTTGGGTCCATATCTTCTTTTATCATGTAGTTAAAAGTTGAACTCAATTCCACTATTGATTGATCTTTTTTAGCATAACGGAATGCACTGTAAGGAATATTTGCTGGCCAGCATCCAGTATATTTAGCCCAATATTTTAAAGTGTGACCATCTGGCCCAAGAAGGAAATAATAAATAGAAGATGTATAATCTAGAATTCCTTTATTAACCATATCTGGATTTGCTCTAAAAGTTCCATCTGAAATATTCTCAATATATTTAACCCAAAGTGATAAAATTTTAGTTATATCTAAATTAGCAGTCTCAGTAAATTGGAATGAAAGTTGGCCATTAACTCTAGATGCAACGGTATGAGTTCCATATTGCATTCTATATCCTTGCTTAGTCTCAAGTAAATCTTGAGCATCTATATTTGTATCTTGAGGATCAAAGTTCTTACATTCATTAGTTAGAATCTTTATGAAATTGCTATCTAAAGTACTAATGTAAGAAAGATTCTCAATTATTAACTTATCTTGATCATTTATTGCTTCCGAATTCAAGAATAAAGAAAAGTAAGAGTCAGAACACATGTTTTCATAAGCCAAATTCTTATACTCATTATTAACTCCGTTAGAAGGATTTTGATATAAGAAAAGATTTGGTTTTGTAAAGAAAACAAATGCTGTACCTGATGTCAAAACATTTTTGTAATGATTTGTGAAATACCCGTCAAATCTTGTTAAGTTACGAATTCCTGGGATATCTTTATTGACACCTAATGTGCTATCATTATTTACTGCCATTTTATCACCTAGTTTTATTTAATTTATAATAAATTGTTCAACTTCTAGTATCTCTTTAAAAAATAAAAATCTACTAAAAAATAATCGCCGCAACAATATATTATATAGAAATTTAACAAGGAGAAATTCGGCATGATTTTAAAATTTACACTAAGCGACTTAGATGCAACCGATAAATTAGTAAAAGCGTGTAGCACGTTATCTACTGCAATTCACAGAAAAAGATTCATATTCAAAGATCAAAACGAATATGAAATAGAAGATTTTCAGCAATTTGATGCTAATAAAGCTAGAATTGAGAAAATATTAAAAACTAAATATGATGACCTAGGAAAAGACGATCGTATGTGGTTCATTGATCAATGTATGGGAGCAATTATCTACTACTTTTTAAAAATCGATGCTAAAAATATTGAATTTTATAATAAAAATTTAAAAGGTCAGATTGTAGATACTTACAAAGATGTAGATGAGAATAATACAATGGTTTATGCATTTGTTTATTCTTCTAAAGTAACCCCAGCGATCTTTGTTACTAGGCAATAAAAAAAAAGATAACCTAAGTTATCTTTTTTTTGTTTTTACATGAAGAAGAAATCATCCGTTGCAGGTGCTGGTTGAGCACTTGTTTTTGGTTGTAATGTATAGTCACTAGTAGGAGTAACAACTGTAGCAGCATCTGGTTCTGGTAATTCTTTAACTCGATTAGCAATTTCTTTATTAGAAGATGCTATGTCTCTTTGAGCTAATTTAGAATTTTCTTCAGCATCAACTCTAAATCTAGAACCAAATTGTTGAAGTCTATTTAAAGAATTTAATGCACCACTATTTGCGAAGTTTCTTACACCATCGAAGATATCTCTAACTTTATAGCGAGATCTCAATAGCATAGCAAATAATTCTCGCATTGGATATAAGGCGGCAATGATTCCAATTGCTTTATATATAAGGTTTGTTACTCTACCGCCTTTATCTAAATTATCATAAAGATTCTTCAGTCCAGTGATTGTTGTTGAGAAAATATCACTGGCTTCTTGAATTGTGCTCATTACTTCTAGAGAATTTTCATTATAAGATTCTCTAACAGTATTAACATCTTTCATAATCAATCTCAATTCACCATTATCTGCAGAGCTAATAAATTGCTTTAATACTCTAAGAGCAGAAGTTTCATCTAATTTTGGATTAGATTTTAACTCGGCTTTTCCAGAAGAGAAATCTACTAAAGATGCGAATAAATATGCTACACAACTCATAATAGCAATGACAACAGTTTGATATCTCAAAATTACTACAGATTTCTTCATTCTATAGCCATCTTTAAATTGAGCTGCGTATTGATTTAAATAAAAAATTGACTTTGTAACTGCTGTCATATAATCTTTGACTAAGCCTTGATTGAATAAGGCATTAGCAGAGTCTAACATGCTATCAATCTTACTCAATGCAACTTGAATTGATTCTAGGTCACGAAGATTTCTAATATCTCCTCGTGACTGATCGATCAATGTAGTATCAATACCCTCTGATGTGGCGATTATTTCTTTCATTAATGAAGATGCGATTGTTCTTATTGCATCACTTTTAGTGTCCTCATGAAGATTAACAAAATCTGATTCTGAATAATCTCCTGATTCAACTAGGAATTTATGTAATATAACGTCTGAATTTTTCATAACACCACATCCATTATCTTAAATTACGTTGAAGCGTTGCGGCTAAATCACTTGAATCTCTACCACGAATAGCATCATAAGGGATAACATCCCAAGATGAAGAATCGATATCGTTGAACACAAATACTCTATCTAGAGAATCGTTTGCAATCATCAAGTTCATAGCTGAATATCTCTTCATTAGAGCTGCTGATAATTTTTTATCTCTTAAGTAATCAATACCTAATTCTTGTCTTACAGCATCTGCTTCTTTTTGAGAGAAAATTATGTGAGCATTAGCAACGTTGTTATTAGCTCTACCTGATAATGCATTTGCAACAGCTAAATGAGAAACCTTTTCTAAATTCTTCCAAACGTCGGCTGATTGAGGTAATTTGCTCACATCAATATTGCTTCCTTTGAATGATGCTAATAAATCACCTAGAGATGAAGTTCCATCTGCTGAGAAGATTCCCTTTATTGTAGCACCTTGAGCATTTGATTTTAGGATATATTCCATTTCTTCTGAAGGAACTCTTGTAACAACTCCAAGAATACCAATTACTGCAGTAAGTTCATTATCTGAATATTTGCCATCTGAGTATCTCTCTTTAAATCTAACTGTCATTAGAAGTGGAGTGTTGAATTTTCTATCTTTTAATTCACGCTTATCATATTCTACTGAACCATAAGCTTGAACTGATTTAGTTCCATAAGAAGGAACCATAAACGTATCATCTGGATTATATTGAAGTACTGTTAAAGGCATTTGCTTGCGAGCAGCTTTGATATCAGCTGGAGTAGTTAAAGAAATACGATTCATCTTAGCTTCTAGTAAATCAGAGTCAATTCCATAGCACTCACTATAAGCTTCTAGAATATCTTGATTAGTATCTTTAAAGCTTTCTTCTAGAGGAACAAACTCGTCGAAAATATTATACATCGTAATAGATTCTGCAAAGATTTTGTTTAATTTAGCATTAAAATCTTTGAATGCGTTATTTACCGAATCTTCATATATTTTAAAGTCCGCGGCAGCATCGCCTCTACCGCCTTTCTTAAATTCAATTTCTTTGTTTAAACTTAAATTCTTTGGATTTAAAATATCATTTTTAGCAGATTTTTCATTTTTCATATGTGCAACAAAGTAATTTTGACGCTCAATCATATCTTCAACTAAAGATTCTACACGTTCCCATGGTTTATAATGCCCAACCGCAATACCTTTTGGGTTGTTCATATCTACTAACGCTTTTTTCTTTTTATGTTTAGCTAATAATACTCCAATACCTGCGCCACCAGCCACACTTGCAGCTACTGGAGCGGCCAACCAAGGAGTAACTACACCTAATGCGATTAATGAAATAGCAGATCCAATACCAACCGCACCACCAGCGGCAGCACCAACACCACCCCAAGTTAAGCAATCTTTAATTGAAACTTTTGTGATATTTCTAACGATTTTAGCGGTTTGCTGACTAAGAGCATAATCTGTCGCATTATATACGACATATCCACCTGTAATACTGTTTGCAGTACTACTCTTGATATGACTTTGTCCGTGATCATAATCAATTAGATTTTTGGCTGGGTATTTTTTAATAATATCAGCATAAACTTCTTTTCTAATAGGAATACCAAGTCTTTGAGATACATAAGACGCATATTCAGTACCTGCAATTATTCTTGAATTTAATAACCATGTAGCAGTTTTAAAACGGTCTGCAATATCTTGATGATCATGTAAGAATTCGCCTACAGATTTATTGATCGCATTTTGAAGTAAATCTGGATCAATTAGAATTTCTGTATTTGTAAGCTTATCATAGTGCTCAAAGCCGTCTTTATCGGTATAATTATATCCTCTTCGAGCTAAATCTTCACGAGTTTTAGGGTCTGCTTGCTTCATAACCAAAGCTGCACGTTGAGAGTATGATCCTGGGTAACTATTTCTACGATCGTTTCTACCCAAGAATGACTGATTCATCATATTTGTTAATTCGTCAGAAGTATTTTTGAATGTGGCGATATCGTCGGTATTATATACCCCATTATTTTTATAAGTATAACCAAATATGCCACCCTTATTTTTTTCATGTTCATGTGGTTCTCTTCTTGTTGGATTTTCTGGTGGAATAGGATCATGTAGTTCTCTTCTTGTTGGATTTTTTGGTGGAATAGGATCATGTATCACAGGAAATTCTAATAAAGTATTTGCATTTTCAATCAAAGTGCTTATAACTTTGTCTTCATTTACAGAATTAACAATAATTGCATTTTCTAATATTGTATCAACATTTGGATCTCCGCTCTTGAACGATTCTTGTTTTAGCATTTTATATAAAGGATCATTAGAGAAAACGTCATCAGTAGTTAATTTTCCACTAGCTGCCCTATTAGCAATTCTTTGTTTAGAAAAATCGCTACCAGTAATATTATTTAAAGCTTGAATTGCAATATTTCCATCAGAATTATCTCTGTCATAATCTGTAATATCTATAATCTGATTCGAAATGATAAGATTTAAATATTCTGCATATTGTTGCTCTAAGTAATTTTTAAGCATTACGGCAGTTGTAGGATCGACATTATCTGAAACAATAATTGGGAATGTCTTGATCGCTCTATTTGACATATTTTTGATTGTGCTATTTCCTAATGTAGCTCCAATAACTTTTTGCAATCTATCTCCTAATTGCTTAACATTTTTAGTATCTACTGCACCGAATCCAGTGTCAGTTGTTTTATTTTTATCCATTGGTGTGTATGTTGGATATTTTTGTTTTTGTTTTTTATTACTGAAGAATCCTTCATTTAATAATTCTTTATTATTCACAATATCTAAGTCCTTTCATTTGAGAAGATTTTTACATATAATATATTGTTCTAACATTATTTTTTAATAAAATCTTTCATTAGTGGGTATATTTTCTCTATGAAATTAGGAACCATGATTATAATTTTATTAATTCTCGGTTCAAATTTTTCATTGTTACAGAGAATTTCGTTCAGTGTATGCACATCAAAATCATTTAATTTTATAGAATCTTTACTACTATACGCATCATTTCTATCCAGAATATAGTCAATAACGGCCTTATTCAATTTAACTTTACTATCATCTTCTAATTTAAGACAACTTGAAATAGTTGCTAGTGATATAGTATCTGCATCTAAAAATAAAGACTTTAAATCATAATTCATTCGTATTCTGTCACCGGCATCAACATATGTGTCACCGACATTAAGTAAATACATCTTATTTTCAGTTTCTTCAAACAACGCAAATGATACATAATAAATTGATTTATGAGGAAATATTAAAAGATTATTAGTAATATTTTCTACACTGATTAATGCCGAGATATTTGATTGTATATTATCGTCTGTCATATCAAAGATCATCCTTTACTTTATTTTTGAAGTATTCTTCAAAATTTACATCATCAAAAATTATAATAATATCTGATAGTTCATGCAGTGCCTTTCTCCCTAAACTATTCATTATTAATTTTCTCATTGTCATTTGTTTTGAAAACTCCATATTAATTACAGGAGTCGATGAATATTCCTCTAGCGATAAGTCACTGTATAGATCATTATTATTATCTTTGTCATGAGTTAGTATATAACGCCAAAAAGATCCTCCACCAGTATCATATTGACATTCCTCATCATGCACTGCTAAAACATCTTCCTCTTGATCGAATTTGTTCTTAACACACAAATATGCGCTATTCCTCGCCATAATTGTATTGTGTATATATTCTTCGACACTAACGTCATACCAACTTCTATTATGCTTTACATTAAAATCGCCAAAATCAAATTCATCCGTCCAAAAGCAATTATCATCTTGTTGAATCGGAATAAATGTTAGAAATTGGCCAATACCAAGGATATCGCATAACTCCATTGAGCATTTTAAGTAAGTATCAATTCTATAATGATCTAATTTATAATCATCATCCCTTTTTCCTCGATAAATTCTCATTGCAAATTTTCCTTTATATTTAGTTTTGTTCATAATTTATCTTCCTTTCTATAAATTTTATTTCATTTGGGATTTTCTGTATTTTCCTTATTATTAACGCCTCCCTTCAAGTATTTTTCAATATTTTCAAGCCTAATACAATAATTTCCTCTATATTGATTTGGATTTAATAAATCTAGACTCTTCACACTCAATTGTTTTAAATCTGCATTCTCAATAACGATAGTATAATCAAGTATATCGTTTTGCAGTTTTCTCATTATTTTGTTTTTCATGCATGGAATTCCAAGTGCATGCAATCTGCCTTCATTGTTTAATCCAAATAGTTTATAAAGTGTGATATCATCTTTTTCATCGACAGAAATCGTCTCTACAACGAATTCAGATCGAACTGGGAGAATTGGTCTCCATTGAGCCGAGATTGTCCCTTCATTATGACTTACACTCCCTTTGTCTGTTTTTATATAGCCTGAAATATTAGAAGAATATTCGATGCCGGAATTCGTAGTTAGAACTAGACTGCAACCGAAACTGAACTCGCAAATATCTTCTTTTTGATTGGCAGTATATAAAAAGATCAGAAGCTCTGCGCTTTTAACCCTTGGATCTGTTGGCAGAATGACAAAATCTCCTTTATTATCGCCCAAATATATCATATCACTATCTCCTTTCTATGATTTTTTTGCTTGTTTTTTTTGGGAAATTTCTGTAAATAACTTTATAATAAATTACTCTACATTCATATAAAAATCAAGATACAATTGAAACTATCCCATAAAAATAATATATATCTTAATATAAAATAGCTAAATTGACTCCGAACAATTAATTATAGGAAAGACGTGATATTTTGGATAATTTAGATGAATCATTACTTACAAAAAATAATTTAGAATTGAATTTAGATAAATGGACAAATGGTACGATTCTATATATCACTGGAATTTCCGGAAGTGGAAAGACTACTCTTGCTAAAAAAATAGCAACTGAATCGAATGCAGAATATTTAGAATTAGATATCTTCTGCATGTTTGCCAAAAGGCCAAAAGATAAATGCATACAAAATTTAATGAAGACTGTAAAAGATTTTTATCATTTAGACGATACTTTTTATAATTTTTTAGAGAATTATGTTAAAAATCTTCCAGATACAGAGTTCAATTACATACCCTCTACTAAAGATTTAAGCAATGAATCATTCGCCATTATATCTAATAATGCATTTAATTTTATCAAAGCTGCAGAAGATTTCCTTAGTAAAAATAAGATCAATTCAAAATATATTTTTGAAGGATGCCAAATTGCTCTGATGGATCCAGAATACTTCAAAGATAAACCATTAATTATTAAAAATACTGGATTTATTAAAAGTGTATATCGCACTACTTCAAGAACGATTAAAAATTCTAGTAGTTTTGATAAAATGCTTAAATCAGTGTTTGCTAGATTAGCGCCAGGTAGTCTAAAGTCGCTTCATAGACTAGATAAAATAAAAGATAATTTTGTTGATTCGTTAAATGAATCAAATGTAGAAGAGAGTGATATAAATATGAAATTATTAGAAGAATATCAACTATTCGAATCAAGATTGCCTCAGGACGGCTCAGATCCAGAATTTGGCCTTCCAGATAAAAAGAAGTTCCCTTTATATGATGAAGCTCATGTGAAGTCAGCAATAAAATTTTTTAACTATGCAGAAGGCGAAGATAAAATCAAGCTAGCTAAAGCAATTAAAACTAAAATGGATAAATATGGTATTAGATACGATACTGTTGGTGATGACAATAATCTAAAACGATATTTGACCGAGTTTTATAATTACATTCTTACAGAAGTTAAAGTGAATGTTGATAATATTAAAAATAAGGTACAGCCAAGACCTGGTGAATCTGATGCATCATATACCAATCGTTTAAATCAGCAAATATATTGTGTAAAAAAGAGCAAAGAAAAGAAACAAAAACAACTAGCAGCTCAAGCAGCAAAAAATACATATATCGATGATAGAAATATTCATAAAGATAATATAAAACCAGGAAACCCAGAAAACCAAGATTATACTATAGATGAAAGAGACGATGATAGAACTTATGGAAACATTAAGTCTATGAATGAATCCGTTCTAGATCCAATAAATAAAGAACGATGCAAAGATATCTTCAAAAATGACAAAATGATCTCATCGGCTAGAAAGTTCATTCTAGATATCCTAGCAGATTTCAAACATCAGGTTAATTTCCCTTTTGAAGTTAAAAACATTTACATGATTGGTTCATCGACTGGCTTCCAATACTCAGCTACATCAGACATAGATATTGAAGTAGAAACAAATATTCCTAAGAATAAAATGCGTCAAATCATCAATATTATTCCTAAAGGAACTTTTCTTCCCGGCACTCAGAAGCCAATCAACTTATTTGTTCTAGAAGATGGGAATAGCTATAATTTCGATTATGCTGAAAACGTTTATGACATAAAAGGAAATAAATGGCTAAAGCAAACAGAGAAATCAAATCACAATATTCCTTATCAGTATATCAAAGATCTTTCTCAATTCTTTATGAATGGCTGTGATCTTACTCTTAGTAAATTTAATCAAGACAAGAAAGAAATCCAAGAGTATATGGGATTAGATCCTAAAGTGCAGGAAATCTCAGAGAAAGAAAAAGCAGAAGCTATTGACAGAAAGATCAACGATATCAAGAATGATATTGACGCTATTACAATGGCTCACCACGTTATTTTCTCATTTGAGCAAGAAGGCTACAATGATATGCCATTTAAGCTAAGAATTGATATGGATAAGAACGATGATCCTCGATATTCTGTAAATAATTTAGTTTATAAGATGATTGACAGATTTGGTTATTTAGATAAACTAAATGATGCTAAGAAAGAAGCAGCTAATATTGTAAAGGAAGCCGAAAAGCATGTCGATTAAAGAGTTTGTCCAGAAGAATATCTCAGTATTTAATAATGTAAGATTACTAGAACCGGTCTTGAATTCAGTTATTGACAATGCTCAGATTGAATTAGCAAAATTCATTGCAGAATATTTTGAAGAGTATAAATTAGTAGCCGATAGATACTTAGTAAAGAATTATCCAAATGACGACGAATTTTATGAGAAATTCATTCAGTTTTATAAAGATTTCCAGCTAGAATTGGATGATCAGAAGCAAACTGATAGAGAGATTTCAAAATTCGGGGATCATAGCAAAATCTCAGATGAATTATTTCTTAAAATAGGTTTCCTACACGATTTAATAAACAATTAAAGACTAATCAAATGATTAGTCTTTTTATTTATTCTGATAATGCATTATCGATAAGAGTACAGATCTTAGATCTTTCTGTTTTCCATAGATCTACTCTACCAACAAAATCAAATTTCTTTAGTTTTTCGTAAGACGTAATGAAAGCGTTTTGTTCTTTGGTTTGTCCTTTTTGGTCGATTTGATTTACGCTTCCCAATAAGATGACCTTACAATAGTCTCCAGCGCGTGTTAATAATGTTTTGATGACATCTAAACTCGCATTCTGTGCTTCATCTAAAATCACAAAAGTGTCGTGATTATAATTAATTTTGATTTCACTTGGATCTGTTACTTGCGAAAAGTCGATATCTGACGTAGTATCTGACATTCCTAATGAGCGTCCTCTTATATATGTTGGCGGAATACACTCTATTTTTTTAAGCTCGCACTCTGCGTCTATTTGCCCACCAATTGCCTCTAAATGTTCTAGATTATCTTTTAGACCTAAAATATATGGTCCAAATTTGTCGTCTAGATCCCCTGGAAGGAATCCGATCTTTGCTGAGTTAGCTGTTTCGATTGGCTCTCTAATATAATAGATTTTACCATGAGCACTATTATCTTTTAAAGCTTTGTTTTTACATTTACCACTTGCCCTTTGATCTTTTAGAATCTGGAGTACAGTTGCGATAGTTACAATAGTTTTTCCTGTTCCAGCTGGGCCTACACCATAAACAATAGCTTTAGAGTGATCCATGATCAATCTTGCTAATTCAGCTTGTTCTTTGTTATCTCTGGTAGTTAATCCACAAAATGACAATTTTACATCGACTTCTTTCTTTTTTAAACTTATAAATCTTGGCCTTTTTTGATTTATAATAGATTGTTAAAAAATATTTTTCATAAAGAACAATAAATTATATAACAAACGAACAGTTGCATTCACGCACTGTTTTTATTTTTCTAATAAAAAATAATGCTCGGAACAATTTATTATAAATAAATATAAAAAAGGAGAAAATACTGTAAAATGACAGAAGAGCAAATTAAAAATAGGGAATTATCACTAGATATTATCATCCCTCAATATAAAGAAACCGAAGAGATTATCTCTCCATTACTAGATTCTATCGAGATGCAAGCAAGTATCTCACTTAAGGGAATCAAAGTTATTATCATTAATGACCACTCAGATACTTTATTATCTGACGAATTTCTAAAGTCTTATAAGAATCTAACCATAGAATATCTTCAAACTACTGAGAATAGAGGACCTGGCCAAGCCCGCCAATTAGGAATAGATCATTCTAATGCAGAATATGTAATGTTTGCAGATGCTGATGACAGATTCTTTGCTTGCAACTTATTCAAAGAGATTTATGATCTTTTAGTAAAAAATAAAGATAAATCAATCGATATAATATATACAAGATGGATTGAAGAATTAAAACAAGGAGACATTGTTCATCATATTCCTCACGACAATCAAGATATGACCTGGCTTCACGGAAAAGCCTTTAGACGTCAATTCTTATTAGACCGAAATTTAAGATTCAATGAGAAGATCAAAGTTCATGAAGATTCTTATTTCAACACAATTACTCAAATGAACGCTGCAATTACAGCAACGATCGACATTTACTCTTATTTCTGGTGTTATAATGTTGATTCTCTAACTCGTTCGGCTAAGTACAAATATAATTATCTAGTTGAAACTGCCGATGATCTAGTGACTTCTATTACTGACACCGTGGAAGTATTAGAGCAAAGAAAAACTGCTAAGCGTGACGAATATTTCATCAAAGGAGTTTTATTTATGTTCTTCCTAGATCAAGCCCCTTATTGGAATGATACATTAGCACAAGATGAAGAACTTCAATTAAGAAGACGACGTTATGAATATGGAATCTTTAAACTAATCGCAACTCACAAAGATTATCTAGAGAAGTTACCACGAAAAGATTTCCTTCGCTATTATAATGAAGAAAGAGCTCAATGCTTAATCAACACCGGTTTTGAGAGTGAGTATGAAACATGGAACCAATACATTGACCGTTTAGCTAAGACTTTCAACACTCCACAATATTTAAACAATTGTACAACTTGCAAGCATTTTAAAGATAATAAATGCTCTTTACCAAATCCAGTAGAATGTACAACATCTGTAGATCCCGCTTATGGCTGGTATAAGACTCCTACTAAATGGGAATTAAAAACAGAAGAGCCAGAAGTTAAAGAAAAGAAAACAACAAAAAAGAAACAAGCATAAACTTGTTTCTTTTATTTTTTAGTTAAGTGTAATGACAATATCTCCAGTAATTTCATCTAGAGGAATTGTTACAGCAATCTTTTTACCACCAATGTTTGTGATATAAGATTCATCAAGCTTAAGATTTGATCCATTAACATTAATGCTAGCAATTCTAGTTAAGCAATCAGCAGCGGTAATATTTCCAGCTTTTGATTCATCTGCATTATAATAGAACTTGAATACAAATGGAGCAAATTCTAATGCCGTTGATGGAACTTCTGCTTCATCAGAACTGAAATGGTATGTTCCTGTATTGTAGCTAACATTGAATGTTCGTGGTTGCTTATAAACAAAGCTGAAATCACAAGCTTTTGCCACTTTAGTAAATGTGATAGTATCGCCATCTTTTACTCCCATAGGAAGTGCAGATTTAGCACCATTTAATTCTACATTTTTATAAGCAGAAGAATCTGATGTTTCCATGAATAGATAATAACCATCAGGAGTCGTAGCTTTTACCTTTAAACTAACTTGAGCGGTGTCCCCGTCAGCTCCAATAGCATATCCGGTGTCTTTGCTGTAAGTTTGTAGGGTTGCAACTTTCTCTACTGGAGTAACTTGAATTCCAGCGAAATCTGCTTCTCTAGCATCTTGAGTACGATAATTAGTTAATTCAAGAGAAGAAGTTGTTAATGAATCTTCTGAAGTAACTGAATCCGGATAAGTAATTGTAACAGGAGTTCCAGTTCCTTCTTCTGTCACATTTAATGCAATCTTAACATCACCTGTAACTTTTGTGAATTTATAAAGACCATCCACGCAACTTACATATGGTGTTTTGAAATTTTTATATTTAGTTGTATCTGTTGCTTCTCCAACGGTAATAATTGGACTGCTTAATCCAGATTTAATCTTGAAACAAACTTGACCATTTCCATCAACTGAAGGGAATGCATAATCTCCATCACGGGCATAAACTGCTTCTGAATATGTATCCCCCTCAGCAGATTTCTCTGTTGGATAAATATCAATAGAAGTTAATCCATCACCTAATTCAAATTCAACTTTCTTAGGAGTTCTTGTTTCCAATTCAGCTATCTTAGCTTTTGCAGCACTCAATCCGTCTGCAACATCACTGTACTTAGAATAGTTGATCATCCAAGTACCAGATTTAGTGTTAGGGAATTCTGACTCATAATCCTTATCTTCAGCATATAAATGAGCTTGTGTGCAAGTTAGAAGTGAATCTACGTATCCGCTTATATTTCCATAAGATCTTTCTTTATAATAAAGATTTCCGACCATACTACTAGAGAAGTTTTCTTCATTATTTACATTTGTAGATTGAATCTTATTTGTTAGAATATCACCTTTTTGATACTGATAAGTAACAATATAAGATTTCTTACCAGCACCAGTTGTTCTAGCATTGATATCGACTTCAGAGTTATATAGAATATAAATATTTTGATCTGAATTCTTAGCTTTAGCATCTGCAACTCTATCAGGATCTTCTCCTAAGTGAATATTTGTTCCTTGGACGCCATACTTAGAATTAACCACATATCTTAATCCGTCTCCTCTAATAATTAAATCAGATGAGAATAAGCCAAATCCACTTGTTGATTGTGCATAAAGAACCGAATCACCTTTAATAGCTAAGTTTCCTGCAGAGTGAATTGCATCCGCTGTTTTAGCTACAACATAAGATGGTTGTTGATATGCTTCTATCGTAATTCCCTTTTTATCATGAACATAGTAAATAGGGCAATCTGCACTGCTGTCTGAGGTATTTTCAATGAATGCATTATCTAGTACTATTGATGTAGAAGCATAATTATTCTTAATTGTACTTGAATCTATTCCTGCCGCATATATCTTAATTTGTTTATTGTTAAAATATCCTGTGATATAATAAACTGCGTTTGCTGCACTATCTGATGATGTGTGCGGTGTTAAAGTATAAACATCACCGGTTGGTTCAATTTCTACATTTAGTGCATAATTTTGTCCATCTGCTGGCTCTATAGTTGTATAAACCTTAGGCTCACCAAACCATTGAAGCTTAGATGTATAAACAGCTGAAATTCCTTCAACCTTTACAGTTTCTAGAATTCTAACTTTTGAAGTATTATTTACCAAACCTTCAAGAGCTGTTGTAACCATAATCTT
Organism: Waltera intestinalis; assembly: GCA_963595075.1. GTDB lineage: Bacteria > Bacillota_I > Bacilli_A > Erysipelotrichales > Erysipelotrichaceae > Holdemanella. The sequence goes on along the minus strand of CAVBGZ010000001.1, from coordinate 40,171 downwards.
TGTAGATAGACCTTGGATGCTTGACGCATATTCTGTGCTCTTACTACTAAATACATTTTCTTTAGCATATTTAACATTAAAAGTACCGCCATATACGTCTAAATATCCGTCATCACCAGTATCTACAGCGTCTTTAGCATAATCGAAGTAGAAATAACCTTCTTGGATTTCAATATATTTTCCTCCATGAATACCATCATGAAGAGCATGCATCCAGATATGAGGCTTTCCAGAGATTTCAATCTCACTGGCCTTAATTGCATGAGCACCGGTATTTGAATAAATTGATAGGTAACCTACACCCTTGATCGATAAATTATTAACAGAATAAATACCTGCTGCATCAGAAATAACTGAAATTGCATCAGAAGATTGACGGCAAGCAATAAAGTTGTAAGTGTTTTCTTTTAGAATGACTTGCAATGATTTTGCTGTTTCACCAGCATCTTTATTGAATGTAGGGTTATAAACAATACCAGATTCATAATCTGTTATTAAATTAAATCCGCTTAAAACAATTGTTGTCTTAGATTTAGGAGCTTCTGTAGAAACAACTTCTACGTGCCCATTGAAGAATCCAGATAGAGTATATTTATGATTAGCTTGAAGCTTTAATACTCCGTCCTCTACAGAGTAAAGATTATCTGCGTCGTCTCCTGTTAAAGTAGTATCTTCTGAATTTACTTCTACAGAAACTCTTACGCTATTTTCACTTTCCTCGCAAATTCTTAGAGCATCATACTCGTCTGTATGCCATTCTTGCTTAATTGTTCCATCTTTGAATTTAGAAACCTCAAGATATCCTGTTTCTTTATTATTAGATGGAGTATTAGTTGCATCAATAATTCTATAATAACCAGTAGTCATCATCTCATCTAAGTCTGTTGAACTAACTTTAGAATAATTTGGAGTTACTTCTGTTACATCAGGAATCTTAATATCAGCTAATTTATTATCAGTATATTCTTTAGCTGTTGAGATCGCTTCTGATTTAGCAGATGCAATATTTGTTTTAGAGCTTTCTTCAAGATTTACAATTCTTTGAGATAGAGTATTTGTGGTACTAGTTGTAGTATAATTAGTTAATTCGTCTCTTAGTTTAGTCTCTGTAACAAAAGATTCCCCTTCAAGGCCTTCTAATGCATTAACTTTACTAGTCAATTCATCAATATGAGTTTTATTTGATGAAACACTAATTACTAAGTTATCTATTTTTGTATTAGTTGTGCTAAGATCTGATTTCTTAGCGAAATTTTCATTTACATCAGCGGTTTTAGCATAACCTTCAAGATTAATATTATCTAATGCTGATTTTGGCAAATAATTGCTTTCGATCGTAGATACTTTTGTTTCTACGTTATCAAGACGGGTTCTAGCTGAGCTGTCTCTTATCTTGTAGGTTGTTCCGTCTTCTTGTATAAATGATGATAATTCTTTTTCAAGACTCATTTGTCGTCACCTTTCCTATTTATTTACAATTAGGGCATATTCGTTATTAGATAATAAACGCATTTCTGCATTATAAACTAAAAGTCCGTAATCGTCACTATTATTAATTAAATATGTATTTGTTGCATGTAAAACATAATCTCCACTCTCGGAAGTTGAAATTGATAAATCTGACTTCTGAGGGTTTATATATGATACTGTGGTATTAAATAATTTTAAGCTATAATCTCCATTTTCATTTAGGATGAATTTATCTAGGGAAGATGCAGAAATCTGCTCGTCATTAATTAAGCTTAATTTATTTACATACAATGCATAACCGTCACCATTCGGAACTATCTTTCTGCCAATTCCAGATAAGTATCCGGTCATTAAACTATAAACTGCTTTAACTGAAGGGACTGCAGTAGGATCGCTAATAAGGTTTCCGTTTTCATCTATTAGAATCTTATCTATGGTAGTAACATTGTGCCCACCACCATCAGAATCATCGATCAATCCCTTTAGTAATTCTATTTGGTCAAAAGCCGAATCAAGCTTGTTATTAACGTTGTCTAAATCCCTAGACGAAGCAACTCCAACTAAATCGGCTTCTAATTGCTTGTTTTTATTATTCTTAGTAAAAGTTAAACTGGAATTTTTTGAAATTAAAGCTTCATTCAAATAGGAATAAAGTTCATCTCGATATAAAACGGATTCAGAAGGTTCTACGTCGCCAGGATCATCAGTACCATCAGTCCAGATAATTACAGGACGATATTTATTAGGCATTAAGAAAGTATCCTGAGCGGCTTCTACATCTTTAAGAGTGTAATTTTTTACATCAGCTTTAGTTAAGTTGATTTCTCTTAAAATTGTATCAATGGAGATAGATCCGTCGTAAGAATCTTGATTTATAGCAGCTACATACGCATCATAGTATTTGCTGTAATAAATATCAAAAATTTGTGAGAATCCAGCGACTTTGCTAACTTGAGATTTATAATTATCGTTTGTATATGAGATATTATAATCATCTAAGATCTTCTTAGATACCAGCTCAATCAATTTATTTTGAAGATTATCATCTGTTAAAACTTTTATTCTAAGAGCGGAATCTGAATTGCTTCTGAGCTTCTCTGCAATAATCTCATCTAGATCATATGTCTTGCCGTTTGTAAATGCCAAGTTAAATCCTGGTTGAGATATTGGATTTACCTGAGATGGTTCTTGCTGACTTTGTTTCTTCTTAATATTATTGAAATTTAAAGCCACTAGATATCACTTCGCTTACTTAACCAGATTTGGCCTATTTTTAAGTTAGGTGGATTTGGGCTTTTCTTAGATAAATCTGAACTATTTGGATTATAATTCCAAACTTGCACAACTAAAGATTTCTCACTATTTAGACGACTGTCGGCTTGGATTTCGTCTAAGTCATAAGTTGTACCAGGAGTTCCTTGGATATTGGCTCCAATTGTTTTTTTCGCCATGAATCTCACCTTCTTACATTAGTTTATAAACTAGAATTGTTACTCTTGAGTCATAATTAGATATATCGACTCTATTTCCTCCATAATCAACAAAGTCAAATCGAATATAACCTTGCTTGATTGTATTAGGAGAAGGTTCTGCACTAACCGTACAAATTCTGTAAGTATTAAACTTATCTAAATTTTCAGTTTTATTTATGTTGATTTCTACAAAGTAATTAGCGCTCGTGAATGAAGTTCCAAGGATATCATTAACATTATCTCGTTCTATTACGTAAGTATTTCCAACTCTATCGTAATAAACATTTATTCCTTTGCCAGTATATTTAGTTGTTTCCAAATATCGGCCATTAAATAAATCCGAATAATTCGCTTTAAGATTATAGACTCCATAAGCTGCTAATTTTAACTTTCCTGATTCAATTTGCTCATCTACTTCTTCATCATTTTCTTCTTCCTCTTCAAGAAGTTCAATCTCATCTACAATAATATCTGAGATGTAAATCTTTCCAATTGTGAAGAATAAATTGATTTCATTAGATTCTGCTTTAAATAATCCATAATATTCTTTATTCTCTAAAACATCTGTTAGATTCTCGTTTATTAGAATATCTTGAGCGTCAGTTGTGACTCTAAGAGTACGATCGGTTGTGATTGTACTGATAGAACCAGTACTTCTAGCAGGAATTGTTAGTCGATAATATTTACCTTTCTTCAATCCATAAAAATTGAAGTTGAATGTGACGATATCTGGATTATAACGTGGAGAAGAATAAATCTCTCCGTCATGTGTTACGCTGTAGAATAATCCCATATGATATCCTGATGGTGTAACAACAATTCCGTTGTCAAGATCTTGTTTCTTAAACGTTGTGACGAATTCAGATACTCCATTCTCAGCAAAGAATTCTCGTTTATCTAATACTTCGCATTTAGAGAAATCAAATTCATAAATGCGTCGATCTATTTTTTTAACTTTAATATCTGCCATCGTCTCACCTACTTCTTAAATAATCTATTACTATTTACTACAACTCCGTAAATAATATTATCTTTAGGAGATGAAATTTTCATTATAATTTTAGTTGCATCGCAATCACTAAGATTTATGACAGATTCATGATATTCTGTAATTCCATAGTAAGCTGGGATAATTTGCTCATTAGTTTTTGCATTGAAGAATAAAGCACGATCAGATCCATTACTAGATTTCACGTAAATATTTATGTTGTTACAAGAAATATTCTCGTTGTAAATATTTAGTTTGATTTCTGGATAATAAGAAGATGATGAAAGATTGTAATAAATTACTTCTTTTCCATCGATCGCAATTATTTTTTTATCTAAGAACATCATCTTGCTAACTGAATTAAATTGATTCATTTTTATATTTGAAATGACTTCACCTGTATTATCAATTTCTACTAAACGATCTTTAATATTGAATAAGATGTCATTACGATCTTTAGCATAGACAAATAAAACGTCATCATATTCTACATTTATTTTATCAAATAATATTTCTTCAGGAGCATTCTTTAGATTATCGGTATCATAAATCCAAATGAATAACTTGTTTTTATAAACGCCTGAAATTAGAACATATTTGTCAAATGAAGAGAAGAATTTAATCTCATAGAATACACTAGCTTTGTTCTTAGCAATAATTCCATCACGATTATCATAACCAGCACTAGAAAGGTCTAATTTCCAATAATGGAGAAGATGATCTGACTGAGTTACCCCAATGTTCTTTCCTATTACAGCATAATCTCCGTTATCCATAATAATTGCATCTTTAGCAACTTGGTAGTCTCTCTTCTTTATTACATTAGAAGTTTCTACTTTATTTCCAGTTTCAAAATCATAAGTAACAATTGCATTCTTATCTAAATCAGTAACACAGAGAATATTTCCATTAGGAAGATTTATCATTCTGATTACTTGATTAAGATTGAATTTTAATTCATAAATTGAATTGTCGAAATCTAATAAATAAACACCATTCTCTATTGTAGAAACTAGAACTTTATTGTCTATAATAATAAAATCTAGAATATCAGTTGATACTAAATTAGGACAAACGAAATTCATCTTAATAGAGTTGATTACATTGTAGAAATTCTGAATTGTTGTATTAGATTTGCTAATTTTTATTAGTTTGCCGCTTTTTACGTAAGCATAATAGTAATTACCAAATTCTTTGAATAAAAGAACATCAGAATCTGCCATGCAAATAAAGTTAGAATTAATCTCAGAATAAGCATTTTTGAAGTTACTCATTATGCTATTCTTTCCAGTAAAATTATTATCAAAAGATGATTTATATTTGTCGTTTGATTTATAAAGAGCATCTCTGAAATCTATTATAGAATTATTTGAGAAATAAACTTTTTCTGTCGTTTGAACTGGGAATTGAATGCCTGAAGTATAATACTTACTTCCATCATACATAACAATGTTTCCATTATCTTTGCTGTATTCTAATTCCATTTTATCTAAACGATTTATTTTATCGACTAAGTTTTGATCTAAATCATTAATAGAATATTTCACCAAAATCACCGTCACAATCTTTTATTTTTTACTATAATAAATTGTTCCTTTCAACAATTAATTATATAAAAGTAGAAAGCAGATGATATAATGGCTGATAAAAATATTGGTAGAACACCCGGCTTGCGTGGCACTGTAGGTGATCTAGATTTAGAACGTAACCGAGATAATTATAGATATCGAGTAAAAATTGGCGAAGAGAAAGTTAAGAAACTTAGAACTTATGCTTATCGTATGATTTATCGCTATACTAGAGAGGAAATGCTAGGTTTATTAGCTAGCTACGGAGAGATTAGTTTAGTTAATGACCAGAATGATCTTGAAGAAATTAGACGACAACTAGTTGAAACGCTTTTAGTTAATCTAACAGAAGCTGAACTAAATCAGATAGTTCAAAATGTTAATCAACAAACTAAGAAGTTAATGAATACAATTGGTCAGTACAATAAAAAAGCCGATGCTAGGATGGCCGATTATAAAGATGTACCTGGCTCTAATATTGTAAAACAAAAACCAACAGGTACTAACCGTTTTACTCAAATTGCTAAAGCCTTTGATAATTCTGCTTTATTTAATCCTAATTATAATCTTTCATCTAAGATGGCTACAGGATTAAAACGAGAGCTTGAGCAAGTTTTAGATACAATGAATTTAGCCGATATTGCCGGATTTGCAGCTAACATGGGCTATGAGAATATGGAAAATGCTAAAGTCGATGATATGAGAGATTTTATCATAGATCAAGTAGCTTCAGTGGTAATTTTAGCAACAGGAAATAATATCGGAAAGACAACAGTTGCGATTCCAGATGCTGATGCTTTTGAAGTAGCTAAAACTTTATTGGTTAAGACATCTTGGGCATGGGTTGTCGGCGCTAAAACTTTATCTAGTGCTGAAATCAAACTACTGCGAGAAAAAGCTAAAAAAGCTAGAAAAGAAATGGAAGCTCGTACTAAGTTATTAACTACTAAAGGCGCTAAAACTAAATCAGCAGCATTTGGTAGAGTAACGGGTGTAAGAGGGCGCAATAGAGATGATATCCGTCGCCGTCTAGAAACAAGTGACCAAGGATTCATGCGAGATTGGTCTTTCGAGAGAGTTGCAATTAAAGCAGCTGAATTAGGTATTGATTATAATCCTGGAAAGACAACTCTTGGCGGACTAAAGATGGCAGTTTATCAAAAGATTGCTGGAACTATAAAGGCTGAAAATAAATTAAGAAAACAACTTTACAAATCTCAGAAGAATCTTGGCAAAACAAGTAAAGAAGGATTTAATACATTACAAGAAGAAAGAGTTCATAATGATACACAAGCATCTTTAGATGCGTTCAGATCTGTTACTGGCTCAGTTATTAAAGATGCTAATATAATCACGGCTTCAGAAATTAAAGGAGTCGGCGGATATTCTGCTGATACAATAGTTAAGTTTGACGAGAATGGAAAAGTTCAGAATAGGGTATTCGCTGCTCAAGCTGTTTATATTGTAGGACAAGATTCTATCGCTCAGATGAATGATGCATACAATAAAGATCATCCGGAAAAAGATGTTAGAGATGATTCTCGTAGCGCTATGCTAAAAAAGTTATTAACTGATCCCAAATTTGCCAATAAAGAGGCAAATGCTCGTACAATAGCTAAAGCGCAAAAAATGGCAAATAAAGACGAAAGAAAAGCTAGAAAACAAGAATATAAAGATAATAAAAACATTCAAAAGAATATTAATAAATTCTATAAACGAGCATCAAAGGAATATAAAAAAGCATATGATAACTTCCTAAATACCATAATGTCAGATGAATACCGCAGCGAATATGGTGCGAAATTGGTTGATATTGCAAATGATGTAGAAAACAAATATAATGCTTTTTTAGGAGATTTGAACTCTAGTAAAGATTTAAAAGAATTTGAGAGTAATTCAGAAAGAATCAATACACTAATTTCAAATCTTAATGATACTGATAAAAGATATAAAAAAAATTTAGACTTAATTACCGATATAGGATCTGACTCCGATACAAACAATCCCGACAATCCTGCAAATGGTGAGGAAAATAAAGATGAAAAGAAAATCGCAAACTTCCTTCAAATATCATTCAATGGAACAGATTTTGACAAAGAAGCACTTTATATGACAACACCAGTATGGATAATGAATCCGAAAGATCTTGTTAATGGGGGTAAATCGACTGCAAATGGCGGTGATGAAGAATCAAAGAAAATGATTGATTCTTTAATGACACTTCCGAAAAATAACGCTAAAGGCCATAATGATAATTCAGCTGGAATTCTAGATGATTGGTGGAAAGCAAATGGAGAAGATATCAATTGGAATAAGGATACTAGTGACGATAAAGCCCTATTCAATACAGCAGGTAAGCGTTTATTCCGTTGTATTAAACGTGGATTTGTAACTCCGGTATGGATCGCAAATGGTTACACTGAATATTTAAATAACACAGTTTCATCTGGATTTGAAGATCTTACTAATGTAGATTCTCAAATTTATAATTATCTTTCTACAACAATGCCGATGTTATTTGCTGGACTTCAACAAGCAGGACTATCTTTCAACATGGCTTCAGTAGCTTCTGCTGCTGCAACCGCTATTGAAACACTTAAGCAATTTTCTCAAATTGCATTAGACCAGATTGGCACTGTTGATGAAAATAAAAACATTGTCAAGTATGCAACTGGTGGTTATGGACAATCTCCGGCTTCTGCAAATATGACTCAGTTTATTTCAGGAGATTCTACTAACGGCAAAGAAAATAAAGAGTTAGTTTCTATTGACTGGGATAAACAAACCTATCAAGTTAAGCCATCTGGAAACGCAACCAGTCAGCAAATGACGTCTGAGGAGCGTCACCAATCATTTGGAATCTCATTTAATGAAGCTAAAGTAAAATACGATGAAAAGATTTCCGGTGAGACCGATGATAGTGTTGCATTGAAAGTCTATCCAGTTACTCCAGGAATTAACGATACAATTTCTATCGATGGAACTGACGTTTCTCTAATGCAATTAATGTTAGGAATGTATCAATCTGTTTATAGTATAGAGAATATGATGACTACAAATGTTGAAGTTGCAAAGATGATTGCTGCTAATACTGCTAAAATAGGAATTGGAAGCGGAGGATCGTCTTCATCTGGGGATGGTTCTTTTAATCTATTTCCAACAAATACAGATTCAATCATGAGAGGTGAATAATCATGGCAGATAAAGAAACTTTAGACGAAGCCAGAAAAAAGTTATTGGAGTCACTAAAAATCGATGATTCTAGTACTAAAGATGCGGTTACCGATTTATATCCTCATGCAACCGAGTCTGAAGACGTAATCGATAATTCAATTCACTATAAAGATGTTTTGAATAATAATGCGACAACTAATACAAAAGCCTATATTGAAACTCAGAATGGAGTTATCGATGCTTATCAGAATACTTCGGCTTCAATTTCTAATAAAGACCTCACTTCAAATATTTATACTAACCAATCTTATGTGAATGCAAGCGGAACGACCGGTGCCGTTGTATCTCTCGATAATTCAGTTGTTGAAGATTCTTCTAATTTATTTGATTATAGTAGCACGGTCGAGTATGCAAACTCAGGAAACGTTCTATATGCTGCTCTCTCTGCAGCTGGAAATACAATTGAAGGAGTTGGAAATTCAGTTATCAAAGGCGCGTCAATATTAAAAGATTATGCCAGTCAGCTAACTGATGGTTTGGCAACTTGGGCATCAAATGATAATAACTGGGCTTCTGCTACACTTGGAACATTGGGAACGGTTATTTCTAGAGGTGCTGGTATTCTAGCTGAAAACTTTACAAATTATAATGATGGAGCAACAGAAACCGCTTATGGATACAGACAAGAGACTTCATGGCGTAAATTTGTTTCTAGTTGCGAGAATACATCTGCTAAGTATAGAGTAAATCAGCTTAAAACAACTCCTTTTGATTCTGAGTCATCCGATCTATTAGGTCATATGATTCTAGGTGCTCCTTTCTCGTTTGCAGATAGAGCAGATCCTAGAAACAGAGTTTTATTAGATTCATATGTTAAAGACTTGAACATTCTTTCATTAACTCCTGGCCTTCCAAAATACAACGGATCTCGTTATACAGCAAGTGCTAAAAATGATATACTTCAGCAAACATCTGATTATGATTCTATGATGAATTATTTGATTAAGAATGGAGTAGATGCTTCTAATATGAAGAAAGATAAACGTTATTACACATTTAGTCCTTCATATGGAAAATTTTATTCTTATCTAGAAACTATGTTGAATACTATTTGGGTTAAATTAGGATTAGCAACTAATGAAGACAATAAAACATTCAATTTGATGACTTTCTTTAAAGATTTGCAAACTTCAACCAATGACGGAGCAGATCCATTGGAGAAATATATGAGTGCAATAGGATTCGTTGTTAATCCCACTGGAACTGTATCTGAGAGTATTTCTAATGGAAAAACAAGTTATGGACAAAGTTATGCTAGCCAAGTAAATAGTGCAGCAGATACTTACGAACAACTAAATTACTTAACCGGTATGGGAACTGCCGGTGCTGCTAAAGAATTGGCTAGGAAATCCGCTATTGGAGTTAATTTTGCTCAACAAGTGAAAGAATTTGTTAGTGGAAAATTAACAAATACTATAGGACTTGCTAAAAAATGGGGATCCAAACTTTCTGTTGCTGGGTATATATTAGGAGCAGCAGCTGGTGGTGTAATGGATTACGCTAAAACAGTTACTACTACCGATGTTGGTGTAGAATTACAGCAATTTGCTACTAGCAATGGAATGCACGTTATGTACCCAGAATTATGGAGTGATGGCGGAGGATATTCCAAATCAATGACTTTTGATTTTAATTTCACTTCTCCATATGGAGACCCTCTATCAATATTTAAATATGTTTATGTGCCATTCTGTACATTATTATGTTTCACACTTCCAAGAGCAGCAGACGATAATGGATATGTTTCACCTTTCTTTGTAAGAGCAGATCTTCCAGGTTTATTCACATGTGATTTGGGAATCGTTTCAAATATGTCTTACACTCGAGGTGGTCCTAACGGGCTATTTACTAAAGACGGATTGCCAAGATCTATTTCAGGTAGCATTACGCTCGACGATCTTTATCCTTATTTAGCAATGTCTCGCCGTATTTCATTCTTATCAGCAAATCCTTCTTATACTTCATTTTTGGATTCATTTACAGGATTCAATGCTGTTTATAAGAATAATGACGCGTCAGAATTGAATACATATTGGCGATATATGCTAAATAGAGTAAATGGAAACAACAGTTCATTAAATGGAACATATAATTCATTATGGAACAGATTTGATAGCGATGGCCGCCATATAAACTATTTAGCGGCTTCTACAACTAGTAGTTCAAAGTTCTTAGTACCACCAAAATCAATAAATTGGATGAGGAAAGTTTAGGAACAATATATTATAGGAGAAATTTTATTTTATTTAAAAGATGTTTAATAGAGAAAAATTAGAAAAGATGTTAGAGAATCAACAAGATTCAGAAGAATTTAAATCTAAGTTCCAAGTTAGAGAAATAAAACTAGTTAAAATCGGTGAGCCAAAACCTTATGCTCGTGAAAGATATACCCGATTTGGTAAGAATGGTAAAGGCAGATTTTACAACAAAAGAGCAAGTTACATGCAAGAACTGAAAGAAGAATTCCAACAACAAAGATCAGAGGATGATACAAATCTAATAAATGCTTTAATAGAGCATAAAGATGAATATCCTTACTATGTTGAAGTGTCTGGGAGATTTTATGTTGGCATTCCAAAGTCAGATTCTTTAAAGACTGCATATTTAAAAGCAAGTAATGCTTTGCGTCCTACTAATAATAGAGGCGATGCAGACAACTATATTAAGCTAGTTTTAGATTCTCTTCACGATGTACTTTATGAAGATGACAAACATGTTATAAGGATCACATCTGAAAAATTTTATAGTTTGGAACCTAGAATGGAATTAACTGCAAAAATATATTTTTTAAACGAGGCGACTAATAATGAAGAAGAAAGCAACTAAAATCGAAGAAGTAAAAGACGAAAAGACTACTGAAGCAGAACCAAAGAAAATGGGTTGGTTCAATAAAGGAGATCTTGCACAAACTGAATTTAAATCAGCAGAAAAGAAAACTGACAAATTTAACGTAGATGACTTTATTGAACGTTTAAAGAACGACCATGCTTAAGATGAAATAACCACGTTTTGTGGTTATTTCTTTTTATTTTGTTTTCGGAACATTTTCAATTAGTATTTAGGAATTCTTCGACTTCTTTTTTTTCTTAAAAAATTAACTCTTGAACAATTTATTATATTAGGGAAGTGATTTTATGGATCTTTCAAAACTACGACTAAATGAAATTAACTTAGATATCTTTATGAAATATTTCAAAGATACCTACATATCAAATAGCTTTCTTCAGCCCTATGAGTTAGAGCCAACTACTAAGTGGTTCAAATATTCTTATATTGACGGTAATAGTTTCACCAGAGATTTCTATTCTTTATATGATTTAGATTTAACACCAACCGAAGTAGGATCAGAGAATAATCTAGAGATGTTAAATAATTATTTTTCTTGTTCTTCTATAAATATGAACACAAAATTTAATACATCTGCATCTAAGAATGTAATCAAGAAAAATATCATGGAAGATGAATTACCAATTTATATCTGTAATGGATCTTATTTCTCATCTGATTGTACAGTTTTCTATACACCATCAAAGTATTTTTTTATTTTATTTGAAGAGGATAAGAAAATAAACTTCTATAATGTAAATATTGATCTTGAAAATATTTACAAAGAAATCACTTCATCTAACATTAGAAGCAATTATCACATCGAATTAAATAACAGCCAATATATTTTTAATAGCCTAGTTTTAGTCGATAATGAGAACGACGCTTATTACAAAGCCGGAATAAATATTTACAAATTAAGCAATAATAAAGATGTTGTTGGATATCTAATTGAAAACGATAGATTTAAAACAAATATTGACCGCCAAGGCAGATCTCTTTACAAAAATACCCATGGAGACATAGTAATAGGCAATGATACACCAACTATGTTTGAAACTCATGTTAATGAAGTAAGAACTTCTATAAACAATTATAGAAGCGTTGATTTCTTCTTAAAGAATAACAATTACCCAATTATGCAGCCAATTTTAATTGATGAAGATGGAGAATTGTCTTTCAAGAATATTGACGAAGTTCAGCTATTTACTAAATATCGTAGATTAACCGAAAAAGAAATTGGTGATTTATCTGGATTAATTAAACTAAATAACCCTGCAATTTCAGACGAAGAGAAATTTAAATCTCTAATAGAAACTCAAGGTTCTGAAATCACAACAGACGAAGTAACAACTAAATATGTTGATACTGTCTTTTCAATGAAAAATATCGAAAGAATTAAAGGGTATTTACTGGCAGGAACAAATAAGCTGGCTGTAGAAGTAAAACATTCAAATAATTACTTATTAGAAGAATACGAAGCTTATCCTTATATTGGTGCCAGAAATGTGAGTGAAGAAAATCTCTCAAGCTATCCTTTCAAATTCATTTACGATGAAGCAGCAAATAAATGTTATATAGCTTCTACCGATTCAAAATTAACAGACAAGATAGAGTTATTTACTAATTCTGATGGTAATTATTATTTCAAAATTAATTATGAAAGTTTATCTGACGGCAAATTCACAATTTTTAACAAGATCTATTCCGTCACAGAATCTTATGGAAACTTTGAAATAACAACTCCAGAAGGAAATATTGCATATTGCGAGGTTTCTGATGTACTTAAAATCCCGGTTTATTATAAATATAAATATACGGATGAATTTTACTGCTATATCAACGAGAATAATAGTCTAGAACAGCTAAAAACCGGTTATTATACACCTAGAAGTATAGAAGATCTTCTTTATACAACAAATTATGAATTAATAGAAAATGATGGAACTTACAGCACTTATCTGCTAAATTCAGATACTTACAGATATTTGTATGATCCAGGAGTCATTATTGAGTGTAAAAAATACGCCAAAATTCTCAATAATAGAGAGATTGATTCGGTTATTCCGGCTGATGCACCTATCAAATTAACTGCCGATTATTTGAAATCGGTTTATCCTTTAAACAGAAAGTTTGTTAATACTTATTATAATTATCGTGGAACTAAGTTAAGCAAATCCGATATCGCTGCTGCTAAGAAGAAATCTTTCTTAAATTTGTTTGAATCTTTCATAGATAAAAAGGAAATCAAAGATATCAACACGTCTTCATTCTCTTCAAATTATTATAATGCAAATTATACTTATTTAACATCCGCTTATAATTTACTGGTGAATGAGAACAGAATCTATAATGATTTTGTTTTACAATCTAAAATTAAAATCAATAATCAAACGAATTTCAATGAAGATGAGCTGAACAAAATTGTTTTATCTAAAGTAACAAAAGATAACGTCTTTACAGAAGACGGAAATGAATATGAACTAAAATATGTTAATGAGTATTCTTTATCTGATTCTGACAAGTACGCAATTGATAAAACTGTTGATGAGGGAAATGCTTATTCTAGATTACTTTCTTATAAGAAATATTCAACGATCAATGAGCTGAAAGACAATCTTTACGCTTGTCAAAAAATGGATAATATCTACAACGATTATGAAAAGACCAGACGTTATGATGATATTGAATATGTTCCTGAGAATGTTTTAAAAGAGCAACAGAACAGTAGAATGAGCTTTAAAGATTACTTCAAATCTCTAATGCTAAATTATTACGAGAACGATAAATATGATGAAAATGGTAGAAGTAAGTATTTAGTCTCATTCCACAATTTCTACTACAAAAAAATAAAAAATAGTAAAGAAGTAATTAATCGTTACGATAATGAAACTAGTGAAAAGTTAGTACTCGATTTAACTAATGTTAATGATAGTGAGATTATAAACGATATGATAGAGAAAATTATAACTGGAGAATGGGTGATTACATGATCGACGACGTAAAAGAAGATATTACTGATTTTTACACACAGTTAGATGATTTTATTTACAAGTGTAAATTATTTATGGACGAATATGACACTAAAACTAGCAGCGAGAATAAGAATGTTAATAAGCTGATAGAAGAGATGAAATCTATGATTGTTAGAGGTACTCGCAGTGAATAAAATATTACAATACAAAGTTTATGAAGCAGTTTTTAAACAATCTTCATTTTCTAAAACTGAAAAGAATGCAATCTGCTGCATCTTATATAAATATTGCTCAAATCTATTGAATGCGGATTCTGCTAACAAATCATCAGTAAATTCTATTGCAAGTTCATATTGTGGCTCAATTAGTGCGCTATTTAAATCACTTCAATCTAAATATTTATCTTACAACTTAATTCTAAAAGAAATAGAAAATTATAACAAAGATAATTTCACTCAATATAGCGATAGTGAGATAGAAAATATTTATAAACTTTATCAGAATAAAACCCAAGTAGTTTCATTCTCAATAAATAGTTTCTCTCAATATATGTACAAAGTTAGCGGGATAACTCACTATCAGCATACAAAACTGGCTCAAATTCACAAAAAAATAATGAAACCAATTGCAGCGTATTATATGGATAAATATGGAATTGCTGATAGTAATCTCGAAGTATATTCTGCAGCAAACGACGATGAAGCAATTGGAAGAGAGATAATCTTCACAATTAAAGGAATTAATAACTCTATAGTTGTGAATGACGTGACTAAAGGAACTATTCCAATTGATTATTATTCAATAGAAGTCGATGGAGATTATATAAAACTAATTACACTTTAATTAAATTAAAAAAGTTAGATAGAACAGCTATCTAACTTTAATTTGTTTTTATATATGATTGTAGAAATTATTCAAGAATTTCTACTTCAAAATCAGGTTCATTAGATTCTCTAACAACATATCTAACGATCATCATTTTGTTTTCTTTTTTTGCATTCTTTTCATAATAAGGAATGTATGAAATGGCATCTGCTAAAGAGTAAATATCTCGCTTCTTTAATTGATTATTTGTGTTCAATGCATAACCAATATCTATTTTTCGTTTTGGAGATGCTTTGTAGAGATGCATCGTTCCGTGAGTGTGCCCATGAATATTTATTTTGTCAGTTCTTTGAGACGCTACATGAGTGAATAAAAATTCAGGAGTTTCAAACTTTAAACCGACCGCTAATAAAGGTAAGCTTCTATATTGATCTATTGTTAAAGTTTCGTTATTACCAAGAACTAGACCAACTTTTTTACACTTCAAATTGTTTAAGAATGCTTTGAAAGTTGCTAAGTTTCTTTCAGGAGTATCAAAATCGCAAATATCTCCTAGTAATATAATAATCGTGTCATCATTGGTTTGAGCGTTTAATTTATTTACAACTTCTGCAACCGGACAGCCTTTATCGGGATTTCCAAAGTGCGTATCAGCAGTTAGTAAAATATTTTCATAATTTGTTGAATTTATTAAATCTTCAAACTGTTTCACACTAGCTTCGTCAATCTTCTCTCCAGCATATAATCCAATAGCATATGTTTTCTCTTGTTTATTATAATATGCTCTAGCTGATCCAACTGGCACTTTTGTACTATCAGTGAATAAATACTTTGTTTTTCTAGCTTCTTTATATTTTAGCTCAAAATCTTCTTTAATATTCTGAGTCTGCGCCATTAATGCTTCCTTAATTTTTGCTAGAATGTTTTCGACTTGCTTTTTAGTTTCTGGGTGGAAAACTATCTTGTCTTTATTAGTTTCATAATAATTTAAGATTTCTCCTAGGTTTCCCTTATTAAAACTAAAACTCCACCAGTCACAGATCATTTCAATTATATAATTCAAATCCATTACTTGTGGTGTTAATTTATTTGGATTATCTTCGTCAAGTAGAATCCAATATTGCCAATGATGAGGATTTGCATTCTGATGATGCAACCAAGCTCTATCAAAAATGCCAGAATATTTCTCCTTGCTTACATAATAATAAAGGGCGTAAGGTTCATACTCTTCTTCTGAATATTTAGATTCATCATGATGTTTAATTTGTTCATCCAATATTCCAAGATCTACATTAGCAAACAAATCAGGATAAATTTGTTTTAAATGTTCGTAAGCTTGTTGAACTCCACTTATATGTTGTTCTAGGTATTCGTCATATTTCTTTTCATAGTCTGGTTTTTCTTGTTCTTCAGCTGCTTCTGTAATTCTAATTTTATTTTTTACTTTAGCAATTGCAGAATCACAATCATCTATAAGAGCAGCTAAATCGGATCTAGATTTAAGTTTAATCCCGCACGCATTTTCGTGACCACCACCGCCATATTTAATAGCGATTTCTCTAATATCGATTCCTCGACTTCTTAAACGGCAGAATATTCCATCAGGTCTAGCAATTGCAATCATCCATATTGGAGATCCTTTGATATTTTCTAATTCATGCGTCATAGAAGAGATATCATTTAGATCTACTCCGGCTCCAAGAGCTTTCTTTCGATCCATTACTAAATAAGCCATTCCATTTGGAGTAACTAAATAATTATTCAGAATATAAGATTTAGCCTTTATTGCACTAGGTGTTCTCATGTACA
The DNA here is from genome assembly GCA_963595075.1 of Waltera intestinalis. Classification (GTDB taxonomy): domain Bacteria; phylum Bacillota_I; class Bacilli_A; order Erysipelotrichales; family Erysipelotrichaceae; genus Holdemanella. The sequence continues at coordinate 23,004 of CAVBGZ010000001.1, read as the reverse complement.
ATTTAGAATAAATAGATTTGTAATCCACTCCCATATCTGATAATATACCTAATGCTAATAAAGTAGTTTTGCCTAAAGCATATTGCATTCTGCCAGTGTCTGCGATGATTCCTTTGAATAAGAGTTCTCCAGTCATCAAGTCAATATCATAATCATAACCTTTAAAGAAGATTGTTAATAATTCACATGTTGAACCAGCTTGAGCGTCTTCGATTGTTACATCACACTTCATTCCTGCTAAATGATGATCAATTCTGACGGTGGTTGGAGTTCCGCTATAAGTACCAGCTAATCTCTCAGTTGCTCCTACATCTAGTATAATTACCAAGTCCGATTTAGTTAAATCTGGGAAATCTTTATGCTCTGAAGAAATATAAACTTGTTTTCCATGATATTTTGATTCGATCATTCTCTTCATTGATAGAACTGAAGATTTAGCATCTTGATCTATCGAAATATGACGAAATAAAATTATTTTATTTGAAATTTTTATTAACTTGTCTATTGCACTAAATTCATTTTCCCAAACATCATTAGAGACTATTTGGAATGGTGATTCGGTTAAAATCTGACAAGCTTCTATTATATTAACATCGTTTAAAACATTCATATTATCGGCTCTGTAAAACATATAAATTTATAACATGTTTTCACTCATGCTCATCATCGATTATGCGCTCAATTGGATCAAGCGTCTTACGATGCCTCTTAGCATCTCACACCTGGGTGAGCCTACCCAGCTTTTAAGTTATTTATGTTTTACAGTTTTCCTTTCATAGTATTGTTTTGGCTCATATAAAGTTTATTTGCCTCTTGCATGATATTTTTCGCAGCGTTTGCGTCACGGTCCATGACCGTTCCACATTTGCATTTATAAATTCTCTTAAACAGAGGCATCTTTTGGCACACACCACAACACTGCAAAGTTGAGATGACGGGAAGGTCCTGCCAACTTTAACTATAGCTTTGCCGTATTGTGCTGCTTTATTTGTTAATTTCGTTTCAAAACGACCAATAGTCGCAGAATTCCACTATAATAGATTGTTCCAGCCATTATTTTTAAAAATAAACAAAAAAAAGAATAAGTCTAACCTTATTCTTTCTTTAATTTATGCCACTAGATTGAATACTCCATAAGTTTCGAATGCTTTCGTTGGATCGGTTTTAGCAGCCTCTGGCAAGAATCTCATAGAATAGCATGTTGCTCTTTCCATGCTATCATACATATTCATTGTCGAATAAATCTCCTCAAAACTTATTTCATAGTAATCTTCAGGACCTTTAAATAGACCTCCATTAATAGCATCGGTATCAATATAAATGTTTCTAAATTTATATTTATAACCATCTCTAGATTCAGCAATAGTTTCATCACCACATACTACAATAGAACATATATCTGAATAGCTCTCGATCATATAATCTTTGAAGTCATCAACTACTGCTGTCTCCGCACATGAAATATTATCAGTAACAATTCCCCTGTCAAAATCAACATCTAAAAAGTATCCATCGGAAGCACTTTCATTGCAATCCATTCCTTTTTCTGTTACACAAATGAGACCATTATTTCTGTCAGCATCAGTGCATACTGACAGTAACTTGGTCATCACGTCATCTAAATGAGCGTCTTTTTTATCAACTATACTGTCAAAATAATCTTCCAACAGACTTTCTTCAGTCAAGCTTCTAAATAGTTCCAAGAATGTTTTCCCTTTCAAATTTAATTCTTTTTGCGTAAAAGCTTTTAGATTTGAATCATCGAATATTTTCTCTTTTATTTTTACAAACTCTGCTTTATATGCAGGATAACTGCGTAGAAAGTCTTTCTCGATAAAGTCATCGCAGATTTTGGCTATTTCCGGATATTCTTCACCATCTTCAAAATCCTGATCGAACCAATTAATTCGAATACCAGCATCATTCATAAGCAGAGCTTCAATATAGTCGTATTTGGTCATTTTTTTCCAATCTAAGTTATATTTTTCTTCGCAATAGTCAGTAGTGAGATCAATTATACTACTTGCTAATTCCAATCCATAAAGCGTATAACCGCCCCAATGAACATAAATATTATAACATCTTTCACTTGCACCGTAAGTGGTTAAACATAATCGTTGTCCCATATTTTCCTCCAATAAAAGAAGCTAGATTTATCTAGCTTCATTGTTAATTTTATTTGCAAACTTAATTAAATCATCATATGTAGATGTATTTTCATAAACAAAATTCGCTTCAGACTTAAGATTTCCAAAACTCTTAATGTCTTCAGTTTCACGGCGTTTAAATTCAGATTCATTATAATCTAGACGATCAATATTTCTCTTCTTGCGGATTTCGGTTGGTGCTTCCATCCATAGAAGTTTAACATTGTCTTCGCCAAAATTCTTGACGAATTCCTTATAGCCGACCGAATCTAAAACTACTACAGTTCGTTTATTTAGATTCACTTTATCTCGTTCAACACCATAATACCAATCATCTGGTTTATTATTCACAAGTGTATGATAAACACGATGTTCAATTAGTTTGTTATCGTTTATTAGTTGTTGAAATTCTTTCTTGGTTTTATAAAAATAATTAATTCCTTCAACTTCTCCAACGCGTTTTGGTCTAGAAGTTGTCGAAACTATTGAATTCCATCCAAGTTTTATTAATTCATTTTGCATTGCGTCTTTTCCTGCGCAACTCATTCCTGCAATTACTAGAATCATTAGTCATCATCCCTCGCTATTACTTCAATTTCTCCAAGTCTTTCAACTATCATAAACTTAGTTCCACATTCTCTGCAGACACAAGTTGTTTTTGTTGAATTTGCATCTGGATTGATATTGACGCCGTTTTCCATAATAGGCGGATAATAAGCAGTTGTTCTGTGGGTTGCAGTTTCCTTATAATTGCTCTTCCTACATTTAGGGCATTTTATTAATTCTTTTTCTTCGTTCATTTTTCTTTAAATTCCTATCAATTTTCTTATTCTGGATCCCAACACAAATAGAAAATTCCACCAAGAATTCCAGTGAATATAATTCCTAGAATTCCTATGGATATATTCTTTTTATTTGTACATAGAGATGAAATCATAAATGCTCCAACAACTAATCCGGCTGCTCCAAGTGCCCAGTTAGTATATGTGCATATATATAATTCCCCGATCATTCCTAATATTGTAAATACTAAAGATGCTGTTTTCATATTATTCCTTTCGTTTAGTTAATTCATTTAATATTGCAGTTTTCTTTTTCAACAAAGTTTCTCTAATTTCAACATCTTGAGCTTGAGTTGCTTTATACATTGCATTGACTGATTTTGCCAGCCTATTCAATGTAGAAGTCTCAGCGTCAGATATCTTGATTACAACTTCCTTTTGAGGATCATAGACTTCATCGTCGCTCATTTCAGCACTCATGAAATTTGCTGTCCTCTTTCGTCTGGCAATCATCTTTTGTAAAGATTCTTGCGTACTTTCTACTGTTTTCCAATTTCTTGGCATTTATATAAGCTCCCCTCTCAGTAAAAAATCTATATTCAACGGATATGTTCTGAATACTTGCGTATTTAGTTCTATAAACGTATTATAAGAAACTACTTTTTTATTCTCGACAAATTCATTTCCTATTGCGATTAAATTTTCTTGATATAATTTCTCACAAGTAAATAATTCAAAATTATTCTTAGCGATTTCTAAATTAGTTAGAAGCAAAGTTCGGTATGAATCGTGACTCGGGAATTCATTTGCAAGATTCTCTTCTGTCAATGGGAAGACTGCATATTTAGAATCTTGAATAGCTCCATTCTCCAATAACATCTTTATCATATCATACGCTCTTTTCATTCCTACATTAGAAATTCCTTTAAGTGAATACTTCTGGCATCCGGCAATAGCTAATATTAGATTGAATAAATTATTTGAGATTAATTTCTCTTCACTTATATCAGTCTTTGAATAGAAATTGCTTGGCTTTACTATTGCACTTGCATTACCACGAAGATTTACTACATATGTAGTATTATTGACAAGCTGTAGCATAACGTCGTCATTTGTTAGAATTAATTTCAGCTCGTTCTGAGGTAGATGATCTACTAAATATTTTGTATAGCAGAATTCATCAAACTGACTCGTATCAGTATAGAAACAATTTGGAATTAGGTTGATAACAAACTTCAATGCTTTATTAACTCGTTTGATTAAGTCAATTTTAGCATTGCCAACTCCTGTCAAATATCTTTCGTAGTAATCTTTCTTGTAATTCGGATTAACTGATACTAATTTATCGCAAATAAATTCTGAATATAGAAAATAGAATTTTGTATATTTTCCTTTTTTGTAGAAGTAATTTCTGTAATGTGAAATTACTGATAAAACGTCTGATGTAATTCTCTCTGTTTCTAATGTGAGATAATTATTATCTTCACTATCTAGTTCAACCGACGATCTGAATATCTTTCTGTAGATTTGTTTCAAATCAATGATTAGATTGACATTTGAACTAATTGTGATATTACTCATTTCATTTTTGAGAGATTCATTCAGTAACTCATATTTCAATTTTGCTTCATAAATATTCCAAAGCATTTATGTCACTTCCTATATAATAAATTGTTGGGAGCATTATTTTTAAAAATAATTGCTCTCAACTTTTAATTTGCGAATCTCTCTTAAGACATTTACGTCTTTATTCAAGATTTTTACTAATTTAAACATGGCGGTTCCTTTAGCATCATAACAAAGCTCTAGCAGAACTTCGATATTTGTATTCGGCACATGAAACTTTAAATAACCAATATATTCTAGGTCACTATTAGAGAAACAAGCAATGTTGCAAGTTCCGCATCCATCTAAACTAAATGTTTTAGATTTTCCGTCGTAATAACGAATTGTTGTCCTAGAATAGAATCGTGGCATTTCAAAACCATGATTAAACGGCGATAATCTTCTATAAACGTTAAGCCAAGCATTTGTATTGTCTAGAACAAAATAATCATTCTTGACGTCATATCCATCTGCAATAAACTCTTCATTCAAGATTTTCCTGAATTCATTTAATTTATTTCGAGGAATTGCAGCACCAAGTGCTTCTGCGTGACCTCCAAATGTCAATCCTAAATCTGAATATTTAGTTTGAACTCTGGATAACAATTTATAAAGATCGTAACCCGGAACAGAACGTCCGCTCATATTTATTACGTCTTGTCCTTGATCAATTCCTATTAAAGTTGGTTTCTTCTCGTCATCTGCAATATCAGCTGCAAATAATCCAGCTATTCCACTATAATTTTCAACGGAATCTATTTTCAATGCTTCTACAACAACAGAATAATTATACTTAGGTACATAAGCATTTTGAAGATCTTTCTTCATTTGCTTACGTGCTTTATTAATGTCTGTATAATATGTTGGAGCACAATTAGATTCTTGGAAGAATAATTCCAGAATATTCGTAACGATTTCATCGACTTCTCCATTAACTCTATTAACTGCATTCACGACTGGAACTAAATAGAAATTAACATTTGTCACATTGAAATCTCTAAATTCCGGATAAGATTCTTCACCGTCTTTATACTCAGTATAACGAAATCCTAGCAAATCAAACAATCTTGTTATGAAATTGTTAGAATTTAAATGGGAATTACAATAATCAGCTGTTGCTTTATAAAGAATTCGATTCTCATTTTGCATTTGCATTACGTCTGATAAAACTGTAACTCCCGCTAGAACTCCAAGTTCATTAAAGAATGAAGTATCTAGATTTTCTGCTTTATAAAGAGCATAATTTAGTTTAAGTGCAACGGTTGCGCCAGATATTTGCTTAAACTTAGTGGAATTTTTGAAATAACAAGGATCGATTACAACATCAGCTGGATTCTCGACCAATCCATTATGGTGATCTGTTACGATCACAAATAAACCTTTACTTTTTGCATATTCAATAGCGTCTAAAGTTGTGATTCCTTGATCGACAGTAACAATTACTTTAACGCCCAAAGATATCATTTTGTCGATTTGATATCGGCCCATTCCATATCCTGTTTTCACTTCTGGGTTCTCAGAAAATCTACAGGTTGGAAGATAAGTAATATCAATTCCGTATTTCGCTAAAGAAGCAGACATGATTATACATGCCATGATGCCATCACAATCATGGTCAGAAATGCATCCCCACTTCTCGTGCTTATGAGCTTGAACTGCCGAGATATACTCGGAAGTTCCGTCAATTACTTCTGCGAAATCAAAATATTCCTGAAAGGTGTAATGAAATTTGGAATCTGGAATTGCCAACGCCAAATTATTTTCATCAATATTATTGTACCGTAAAACTGCAGAAGTATATTTGTCAAAATTCTTGACTTGCTTAATATCGTCTATGTTTATTTTATTAATCATTAGTTTTCCTTTCTTTTTTGATTCCTGTGTTATAATAAGTTTGATGATCATATGGATCATTTGCTTTACAATAATAAGTCTCATTATGTTTCATCTCAAAGATATTCAGTGATACACTCTGTAATGCTATTGAAATGCGTCTAAGGACTTTATTGCCGTCAGTATATTTATAACTTCCTGCGCTCTTAAATGCATTAAAAATGAAACTGATTTTGTCTCTTGTTATTTTTCTACATTTAAAATCGGAAGAATTTATTGCATCTAAAATAGTTGTATATTTAGTTGCTTCAAATGGGCTGTCATTACTCTTGCTCAAAATATATTGATGGAAATCAATAAGTTCATCATTAAATAAGATATTATAGACTATATTCATTACGATCATCGTAGAACAAACCATCAGAGCGCTGTCCATATTCTTATTAGCACGATCATCAATTATTTCAATAAGCATGTTAATAAACTGCTTAAACAAAGACACATCAAAAGTTTTCATTGCCAGTGTTTTCGTAACAGATGGAATTGTTTTATTCTTTAAATAATATCCATCAGCTAGAAGTATGTCATTTAATAACACCGCCATTTCAAAATGTTCATCTTTATATTTTTGCCGACCAATGAACCTCTGCAAAAACTCTTTATAATTAACATCCTGCAATGAAAGATAAAAACACTTTCTCAGATCAATTGCCAACGGATAGTCGTTGATGTCCCAAGTGGTCATGTTTATTTCATTGCAAATCAAATCTCTATTTGCAAGCATGAATGATGGGCTTAATCTAGGTTCGTGTTTATTTTTTCGCATGAATGCTTGATCTTCAGCTAATAAACTGTATATCTTATAAACATTTGTTTCATATTCACAGTTATTTGCCATTAAGCATAACTGTATTTGCTTATTCTGTGCAAAATCTGGTCTAAATAAAAAAACCTCACTTAATAATTTAAATTCGTTATAAAGCGGGAATAGCTCAATAAATGAATTGATGTCTAATTTTAAAATTATTATCGATAACAAATCAGTATATGAGCTCTGAGTAGTCATATTTTGTCCATTAGAATAATAATTTAAAATAGTATCTTGATATTTCTTAATAAATTCAATTATTTGCTCTGATTTTTCATCAATTGATCTATCTTCATCTCTTATGCTCTTATCTAGACTACATAAAGATAATTCTGAAGCGATAAATGACGGATTTAAATCAACCAATGATTTATTAATGTCGTTATCATTACTCACTTCTATTATCTCTGTTGCAGGTTTTATTACCGATGTGTATAGTTGAGTAACGTAAGGATCTGTTGGCATAACATTATTCGCATTCAATTCAAATAGCACATCGTGCGATAAAAGAATGTTGTATATCATATAATTTGTTTTAGATTTCTTATTAAATTCAAACAAATTCTGTAAATGGGCATTAAACTTTAAATGCATTTTTTTCATATTCTCAACTCCTAAAATTTTAGCATCAAAAAAATAAGGGATTTTATTCCCTTATTTTTTGTTATTTTTTGTTAATCGCTTCTTTGATAGTTGCATAAAATTGAACATATCTCAGACGATCAACAACAGACATTTCTTTAAATATCTTGCTCTCTGATGGAGATTTTCCACTATTAAGAAGTTTAGCGTATTTAACTGCCAAGACAACTCTTAATTGTGGAGCATCTTTCATCGGAGTATAAATTTTATATCTTCCGATACGTCCAGTTTTTTCCATTTTTTCAATGGATTTATATAGAGTTTTCACTCCTATCCCTGTTATACTATAGATTTCTTTAAGAGAAGCACCACCAATATATTCTCTAATTGCTTTCTTAATTCTATAGTCGCTCTCCACTGCTGTGGATTTAGATATCTGTTTAATATAATCAGCGTGATATCTTGGGTTTGCATTTCTAAATTTTGCAATGCCCGCAGATACTGGAGCTGCATCTTGTTGTTTGTGCTTGTTGCGCAAATCAACTAATCCATACAAAATCCAATTTTTGTATGAATTATATAGTTGTTGCCAATTAATGCCTACTTGATTGGCAACAATTTTATAATCGGCTTTACGGATATGTGGCAAATTTAATTTTGCCAAAATCTTACAGCCTTTAAGCTTAGCTTCTCTTTCCTTGCCAAGCACTGTAGTCGCTTTATTCATTATAATTTTCCTCCTTTAATACTAAAGCTTAGTTTTGTCTTTCGTTATAGTGTCGGCTTATGCCATAATTTTTTATTCTTATAACTACTTAACGCAGTTCAAGTTGATGGGTTGCTTGAACACTATAATAATATATATATATAATTCTTTCATCTTTGTTTTCACATTACCAAAACTTGCTCTGGAATTCCATAAGAATCGCAGAATGATTTATTTAAGACGTCGCTTCCGATGTTCAAATATTCTCCATGATCGTATGCACCTTTAAATAAATTTCCAATTTTATTAGCATCCAATTCTTCGATTACATAGTCAGGGTCTAATGATTTGCTTGGAACATCCGACCTATCATTTGGATTAATAATATAGAAAGCTCGATGCCTCTCCCAATCTCCAATGTCATCATAATATAGCAGTGTGGTTCCAGCAATCTTAGAGGCCTCTTTAATAATCTGCTCAAATTGTGATTCGTAGTATAAATCATATTTAATTTGTATTGCTCTCACATTCGGAGTTACTAGAGTTAAATCTGGTTTGAATTCTTTTAAAATCTCATAATCTTTCTTTGGAATCATATGCACAAACGGAAGATACTCGTCACGATTATTTATAATCGGAACTTTTGACAAGTTCTCCAATTGGTTATTTATTTCTGCAATTTGAACATAGATCAGTATATACTGTTTGGTGACATATTTACTATTAGCGTCTTGATTCTTGGATCTTTTCCTTAGTAATTTTAATAGAAGCTCTAATATGCGTCCATATACATTTTTATATGGATCTGGATTGTCAAGCTTTTTGATTTCTATTGTGTCTTTATTCATAAAGTTAGTTGTTTTTATATTAGCAACTAGAGCAACCATCTGTTCAATATTAAATAGAACAAGATTGTCTTCATTAAAATACGTGCTCAAAACCCTTTCAGCATTAAATAATTTGCGATGCTTCATGATAGCCTCGATTGAATAATTTCGCATCTTCCAAAGTTTTGCATTCTTCGGCATGTGGTCTTCTAGAAAATCTAAATAAGCATCATTTCCATAATTATTTGCCATAATTAATAACTGCAAATCTTTGTCGCATCTTAATTCCCTTGAATTGGTGATTATGCTTCCTAAAAGAGCGTGATCAAATTTATCAATGTAAGTTATTAAAATAGATTTTGTTAGAAGGTTTCGTTTAAGCAAATAATTTACAAACGAAACATCTACTTCTTCTATTTTTAACTCACCAAAATATCGTGCTACATAATCTAGAATATCATTTCTAGTCGGCTCAAAGTTCGGCATATATTCGCCTTTAATTATATTCTTCTTAGCAGTTTCTGATAGAGCCGAGAAGAAATAATCCAATTCATCTTTGTTTAAGCTTGAAATGAATACCCCTTCATTCACGCAACGTGGAGATGCTTTTAATAGATTGTAAAATTTTTGCTGAAAATTCATAAAAATAAAAAGGAAGCAAGTGTCTGCTTCCTTATTTCCTTTCTAAATATCTAGAGATGCCATCTTTCCTAAGAAAGAGTCGAATGTTGTATATTTACAGCATTTGTCTCCATTAATAAACTTAATAAAGATTGCTACTGCTTCTGCCGCTGTAATGAAAACAGATGGAGAAACCGATAAAGTTGTTCCACATGCACTAACCTTTACAGAAGCATGAGCATCATCAAATGAATTTACTTTTTCGATAAAATGCTCAACCGCATCTGTATCTGTCCAATCAACAAAATGGACTTCACCTGTTGCAAGACCAATTCTTGCGTCGATGACAGCTTGAATCATTGGATTATATTGATTGTCATCAACAAATGCTTGACGAACATCCATCTTATCGACCTCTAAGAAGATAACCCCAGAAACAGCGTCGCCAGGATTCCATCTGTCACGCTTAACAATTTCGATTTCTGGATTTTGCGCTTTTAAATGCTCTTCAAGAGCGTCAGTTTTCTTCTTGCCAATATCATTGAAGCAATAAACTTGATTTGTGATATTGTGATCATCAACAGTGTCGAAGTCCCATAAAGTTAATCTTGGAACTCCAAGCTTAGCTAATTGAAGTGCAATAAAGGAACCGACAGCGCCGATCCCTATAATATTTACTTCAATATTCTTTTTAATAATATTCATTGGGTTGAAAAATTCTAAATGCTTATTTAAATTCATAATAATTTCCTCTTACTTATTTTTTCTTTTTATTTTGAAATTCTTTCCTGATGTCTTAGTAGATTTCTTATACGATGTAACAGACGGTGTATAAGCATCTTTTTCTTTTGTGCTGGAAACTTTTCCGAAGTTGTATCCGTCTTCTTCATCGTCATCGTCGATGAATCTAGAATTTTGGTAACTTGGGATTCCGTTGAACTCATCTTCATAGTCGTCGTAGAATTTGCTGTATGGATATCGATAGCTGTCGTAACTTTTTCCGTAGCTATAACTGGGATGGTCACTTTTAGTTGGTTGATATACTGAACTATAAGCTGATTTCTTTACCATTTTGTCAAATAACTCATCGATTTCTTTTACTTCAGCTTCAGATTCATAAATGCCAATCTCATCACCATCAATGCATAGATATTGGCCATTCAACACATAATTAAGAGTGACCATATTTAGTGCAAGATGATTTCCAAGCTCAAGCCAGTTAGACTCAATTTGATAACTTCCATCTTTAATTGATGGTTTGAATTCTTTGACTTTGCACAATTTCTCATTCCAAGTAAATAGTGGATTTTCTTGATCTGAGCTATTTAACTTATACGCATATTCATTGTTGATTAAAATAAATTGATCAACTTTGTTAAATGCCACGCCTAATGCAGAATCATAAATGTTACACGTGTTTTCATTTTTATGATTGACAATAAGCTGAACATAGTAATCTGAAACAGAATTTGCCAAACTTAAAATTTGGTCATTATCGGTTCCAGATGGACTTGTTGCCATATTAACATGACTATGTGCATGAATTCTAATTCTGCAACGATCTTTATCGTCAAAACTGCTCAACATCCAAGCCGCTAACTTTTCATTATCAGCTTCGCAATATGCTGCACTACAATTTTGATTTGGCATTAATTCGAATCGATCTACGATAATAGTCTGGCCTACTTTCTTTTCGACTAATCCGTAGAACATAAATTCTTTTGATTTAGCGAACGTGCTGTTCATCAAACATTTAAGCTGCCAGTAAGCATGCTCACGATACACTAATTTCGGACTTTCTCCTATAATACTTTTAAATGTTTTTACTTCCATTTTATTCTTCCTTTCCATTTGTACTAATATAAAAATCATATGGGTTTGAATTGTCAATATATTTGCCAATTAAACTCTGGTCACAAGCATCAACAATTTTATTATTTTTATCTGTAATTATACAATTGTTGATTGATTTGTCGCCAGCCCAATCTAATGGCACAAGCGTTTGAACATATTGTAATTGAAGTGCGATCATCTTTGGAATATTATATGTGGCAGATGCATCAGCAAATCCAATCGCAAATGTTCCCATACAACCAGTGTTACCACATCCACTTGATTGTTCAGAACCATAATGCTGATGACCATTCTCTAAAGAATCTGTCGCATTAATCGAATTATTTTGACGGAAGCGATCATATTTCAAACCATGATAAATTTGATCTGAGAATTTAATCGCAATATCAATTGGAGCTGTCCAGATCATATTCTCTCCATTGATATATCCCTCTAAATATTTTCTTCTATCTTCACGACCACTATATCCTGACTTTAGATATGCTGCTAATTGAGTTTTATCTACATAAATTGCGGGTACCCAGCCAGTATAAATTTTCAATATATCTTTCTTCATTTCATAGTTTAGAACATATTTTAATTTATCTGTTCTGTTCATCTCTCTCTCAATAATTGCAATTCCTTTAGTTACATTTGATATAACTGCGTTATCAGCACTAATCGTTGCCAGCATTATTTGTTTGCGAATGTCAAGATAGTCTGAGTATTTTTGATTTGAATACTTTATTATTGATGACGATAAAGATTTGCAATTGGCTAGAATCGCTGATGTAAAGTTCGTATCATACAGCCTGCCTTCTGTCAATAAGCCCTTACTTTGAATAACGGATAATTGTTTGTAGTGATTGGCTTGTTCTTCTTTAATCTCGGTTAAATAATCACAAATCTTATTTGAGACTTCTTCTTCTGACTCATTATATGCAATTTGATATATCAGATCTTTAAATTCTTCTGAGAATGGAGTTAAGAAATAATCCAAATTATTTCGATTCTCTATGTATCTCTCAAATTGAACTGATCCATATTTCTTAATCGGCTCATAATAAGAAATACTATTAGCGTTAATGTATGCTGGAGTACGTCTATATGGAATTAAGATGTAACCGATATCAGAAATATACCAAATATATTTGCTAATTTTAAATGCCAATTTATCTCCATATTTTTCCGTTAATTCAGCTGGAGATGAAATTTTCATTCTCGAGATTACATGATAGCCATTATTGCTCAATATCTCCGTTAAAATTTCTTCTGTCATCTCATACATTGATATAAAATTTACATACGGAACGCGCTCTTTAAGCAGAAACTCAAATAGTGCTCGATTTCTAGTTTCGTTTTCGATTCTAGTATTAATTATTTTATTTTTATTAGTTCTGAAGGATTCAGCTAATAACAATGTTGCAATTAGGTCACTTCTTTTTACATCACCATCTGAATGTAAATACAAGTCATCAACTATTTTTGTTATAAATGGAGATAGCATGTATTTGCTATTAAACGCTACAAGTGAAGTATCGTCACATTTATCTAAGAAGTCCCTTTCAATCGGAGACGCATTAGTATTTTGAATTATTTTATAAATTAATTGATCTCTTAATTCAGGCATAAGAGTATTAAATCTAATGCTAGAAAGAGTCGTGCCATTATCACCACATATTTTCTCTGATGGTGGTAGTGATTCATAATTCGCACGGTTTAAAGCACATATTTTGTTATATGCATAAGACCAAACATTAATTGTTTGCATTTTTATCTTTTCCTTTCTTACGAGTATGGATATTTCTAAATACTCTTCTAAAATCTCTACTATTGATTAAATTAATATTATTCAAATTACATACAGTATCAATAATTGTAGTTAGAGGCGCTTCTGCAAGTTCTTGATATTTTTCAAAATTTTGAAAAGCATACTCAACAATATTGTCACACAATGTAAAACGAAACGATGTTTCTCCTGTAACAAGTGATGCTGCGGGTGAATTGAGAAAATCTCTCACAACATTATGCTCAGAAGTATTATCATAATGACGGGTTAATGAATTAATTTTATCTTTAAGTACATCAAACCTATTTTCATCAAGTCTCTCATCACGAGCAGGGTTTAATTCACCATACCAAATATTATCAAAATCTGAATACCAATAATTTAACGGATTTACTTGGAGCTCTACTTCAAAAGACCCATCTTTATAATATAATTCATAATTCTTTATAGCCTCATCCGGATTTTGTCTATATGCGGCGCTGAAATCACCATTAGATGGAATATCATGTGGATATCTTTCGCAAAGACATTTGATCGCATTTGGATCATTGATTACAAATTCTTTAAATTGCAATGATATCATCATTATATTCATATTTCGATTTATGCGAAAACCTTTAATGTTTTCATTTGTTGAGATATAATCAAATAAGCCATTAATTCTAGCAGCTTGTTCTGCTTTTATTTCATCTGCATGACTATCAAATAATTGAATTGCAACTTTTAAAAGACCTAAAACATTGATAGCTTCAGCAGATCTACGCATCTCTCTATCAATATTATTTAGCTTATTATTAAGTGTTGCAGTATATCTATTAGATGCTAAAGAAGCAATTGCTTGAATTGTTTCTTCTTTTTTATTTTGTTCCATGTTTCCTCCTTTAAATAAATATTAAAAAAAGAAAGCAAATTTAATTGCTTTCTTTTATTGTTTTATCTAGCAGCCTTTAAGTTATCTGTTACGATAACATAATCGCCATCATTGATGCCTAGCTCTTCAATTGTCTTGTCTTTAACAAGAGCAACTGGCTTAGAGCCAGCAACATTGATAGACTTGTCTCCTGCTAGTAAATGAGAAAGACCTGCTTCCTCATAAATTTCTGATAAAGTTTGATCCTCCATAACGCTAACGTTCTTTGGATCGTAAGCCATACCAATTACAATACTTTTCATATTTATATTTCTCCTCTATTTTTATTAAATTCTTATTTAGTATTTTTTTTTGATTAAATTAATTTGCCTACAAAAATAATCTCAGCCAGGATCATACAAAACCTGACTGAGATTTTTAAATTAGATTACTATTCAGCTGATGATTCTTCAACCACAGTAATCTTTGAAGCTGCTTCCTTGCGCTTGTCATAGTCAGCAATAATTTGGGCTTCAAGTGCTTCAGCCTTAGGTAAGATTTCACCTAAGATATCCTTTGCATCTTCAACAGATGATGCTACTGAAGCTAGAGGCACTGTGATTCCTAACTTCTTTGTTCTTACATTGCCAACAAAGGCCATGAACTTTGAAGTTAATTGGACTTCACCTGAAGTGCTTAGTCCGAATGTAAAATCGATTACTTTACATTTTTCATCAAACATTGATGGAAGTAAAGCAATAGTTTTGCGTCCTCCGAAATGAGCAGGCGTTAATTCAGTTGTTACCTCAACAACTGATGGTTGTACTGAATTATTAATTCTGATTTTCATATTTATTTCTCCTTTATTTTTATTAAATTTTAGTGGTTTTCCAAATTCTACATTTATTTCTATTAAACTTATTCATCTTTGGCACGACTCAAAGTGTTTAAATTTAAATAGATTTAAATATTTTCTTCTTCCAACCACCGTTATAATATATAATCAAATTTCTTTTTGAATTCTAATATTTTAATCTATAGTCGGTAAATGTTTGTATTCGTCCAATACTCGCATAAATCGATTTAACGCTTCAAGTGCGTCTTTAGCAGATTTATAAACCTTGACCTGTTTAATATCATAGTCATATATTAAAGAAGGATATTTTTCTTCGTATATCCTGCAACTTTTGCGGCCAAATTCTTCTGCATCTTCTTCAGTTTCAAAAACCAAAGAGCATTCAATTTCTGGATCTGCATCGTCATCATCTTTAGAAATTGATTTGATCTCAACATAATATGCACATTCAATGCTATTTTTCATTTTCTCGTCTTTCATAATTTTATTCTTCCTTTTCATTTTTATCTTCTAAACAATGTACTGTTCCAACTACCAACGCAATTGGAGTCACAATCAATGCTAACACTAACGCAATAATTTCACATATTTCCACCAATTTCACACTCCGTTAATTTACGAATAAAGATTATTGCTCTTTATTCATTGTATTGAAGTATAATTCTAACTCTTCTGATTTCATCGAATATAACTTCTCTAAGAAATCTTTATTAGAATTTACTTCGTCTAATATTTTCTTTATTTCTTTAACTTTGCTCACGTAAATAAACATTCCCATATAAGGAAGTGCTTCGATTTCTTTACAGAATTGTACCCACTCAGGCATTCTATGATTATGACGCCAAGCATACATTCCTAAAAGCTCTTCATAGTTAGTACTAATAGTTCTCTTTTGAAGGAAGCCTTCTGGAAGAAGATATTTAGCTCTAACTAATAAATCGACTTTATTTGGGCAATCTTTCTTTACGTATTGTTTTCTGATTTTTTCAAGTTTTTCGACTACATTTTGAATACAATCTTCATCTTCAGGATCATACAAAAATAAGTCTTTAGTTATTGGAGAATTAACTCCTAATAGTTTATGCATTGTTGAGCAACTGTTCTTTGTATTGAAATGGTAAGTGTCGAACTCGGACCAAACTGCTCTTGTCAATGTTAGATCAAAAGTCACTGGAATTTGTCTAAGGTATTTACGATGAACTGGACCTCCTAGAAATAAACTAAGTGCCAGTTTCAAGTCATTTGGACCAAGGATGTACTTCTCTCCATCGTAATACGAATCCGATAAGATCCAAGAATTCTTTGGATTTCTCATTCCTCTGATTGCTGCTTCCCACGCATATGACTTCAAATATTCAACATTATTTTTTAAACTCTTCATTTATAATTTCCTCAATTCTTTCCTTTAGTGTTCTCTCAAATTCTAATAGTTTATCGTAATATTCATCTGAACTACAATACGCATATTCAATTAAATCGATATTGCTATCTTTTCCATTTATATAAAATTTTCCTCTTTCTATATTCAAATCAACATTGTACAACTTTCTGAAGTTGTTTAAAATTGATTCATAAACTTCTCTAGATAAAACAGACCTAGCATAATCTTCATAATCGCTATTGAATGTCCCGATTGATTCCACGTGTCCATACTCATCTTCTAAACGATAAGTCTGACCGTTATCATCATAATAGACGTCAAAATATTTGAAGATTATTGGCTCCCCTCCAATTTTAGTCATGAAAGTCAAGATAGATTCTTCATAATTTTCGTTAGTATTAGACCGATCTTTAAACTTAATGAGTTTATAGTTGCCATCTTTATCCAGTGTTTCAATAATATTTGTTATAAGTTCAAAAATATTTAAGTTCATTTTCTCATCCTCAATAAATAAAATAAAAACTTTATTTGTCTTTATTCTTTTTCTTATATCTTCTAATTGTTGCCACTACTCCAACCGGAACTGTGATAACTAAGAATACAATTATTCCCCAGATCATCCTTGCAGCTCCTTTGTTTCATTTTCTTTTAAAGATTTCTGTACGTCGATTATTCTTTGATTTCTGCTTCCTCTGAATTTCAAAGTTACGTCTCGCTGAGATAAAATGAATGGCCCATCTACACAGTAATCTATATACTTCATAGCAGGTTCATCTTTAACGATTTCAAATTTATAACCAGTCCAGATCCAAATATCTTTATTCGGATATTTCTCTTTAACCGTTTTACAGATTTCACTTATACACTCTCTATTGGCAGGAAACATTGGATCTCCTCCTAAGATTGAAAGCCCAGCGATATGATCTGGCTCTAACAACTTTAGGATTTCTTCCATCGTCTCTGCTGTGAAATCTTTTCCTCTTTCTGGATTCCATGATCCTTTATTATGACATCCTTCACAATGAATATTACAGCCAGATGGCCACAGAGATATTCTGATTCCCGGGCCATTAGCTGCATCACACTTATTAATTTCTAAATACTTCATGAATAAATTTCTTTCATTAGATTAATATAATAGATTGTTCCGGTCATTATTTTTTATAATGACGCGTTATTGACATTGATTACGTATTTCATATTATATTTTTTGATAATACTTGACGCAATCTTAGATTCTTCTTTAGTGTGTGAAATAATGTCAATAAATTTTCGTTCAGGCCAATCTGAAGACGGTGTTCTGAACGAGATGTTATTTTGTTTTAATTCGTCGATCGCAATGTCAAACATTTCAGCTTTGATCGTACAAGATATCATCCAAGTTTTCTCTTTTCTTAATTTGTCAAGTAGCCATAAACTAAATGATACACCAATCATGTTTGTAAATGCGGTTACTATACAAACAGTTACGGTATCACTAATTTTAGCAACTTGAGAGATTACACCAGCATTGATCGTATAGCTAATCGTATTGATCACTACTGCTTGCAAACGACTTCCTTTAACAGTCAATATAGATTTCACTGTCGATAAAATTACATTGACTAACTGAGCTATAGTGAAGGCAATCAACAAGCTCATGCCTACATTACTCTTGATTCCTTCCCACCAGCTATTAATACTTAAAATCATAATTATCACCTCTTTCTAATATATGTTTCTGAAAAATTACAAATCTCTTGCTTATAAGCATCGTATAGTTCAATTGTCATTAGATCATATGCCGCATTGTCAATATGATCGTTAATGAACTCTACACACTCTGAATAATACTTGCTTCTAAAAAGATCTTCAACCCCGTTCCAGATAGAGTCTTTGTCACCAATTTTGTAACCGATGACTACATAATATTTTCCAAATAACATAAGTTTTCCTTTCTTGAGTACTTATTGTTTTTTATAGTACTCGTTAGTATAATATATAAATAATAAAAATAGCCTAGATTTCCTAGGCTATTTCTTTATTGTTACTCATCTAAATCATGAGCGTGTTTATAACGCAATTCCGCTTCTTGGCGTTTTCCTGGATTGAATGCCGTTCTGTAGTCTCCCGTCAAATATCCAGTAACGCGGCGTAATCTGCGGATTTCTTTACTTCCACAGACTGGACACTCGTCGCCAATTTCGTCAGTATATCCGCATCTCAAGCAAGTATCATTGGGAACATTTACTGCGAAATATGGAATGTCCTTGTCCATTGCATAATTTACAACAGTCTCAAGTGCTTCTAGATTGTGCATTACACTTGAATCAAATTCTACATAAGTGATACAACCAGCAGAAGAATATCCTGTTAGTTGAGCTTCACAGTCGATCTTCTCAAACACAGTAATCTTCTCCCAAACTGGAACATGAATTGAATTTGTAAAGAATTCATGGTCACTAATATTAGGAATTACTCCATATTTATTCTTAAACTTTTGCATTGCGGTATAACATAAATTTTCAGCCGGAGTATAATAAACGCCAAAGTTTAATCTGTCTTCTTCTTTGAATTGATTGCATCTAGTTTTGAATAGATTTTCAATTCTTTTTGCTAGAGACATTCCATTTGAACTTAATTGGTTATCACCAATCAATAATTGAAGTGTCTCCGCTAGGCCTAGCTGTCCAATAGCAAGTGTTCCGTGCTTCAATGCACTTCTGATTCCTTCTTCTGGAACATATCCTGCCATAATATTATTCTCATACATAAACTTGGCAGAATCTGGTGATTGAGAGCAGATCCACTCAAAACGCTCTTTAAGCATTTCTCTTGCTTCTTGAATTTTTTTGTCTAGTAAAGCCATAAATTGCTCTACGTCTCTGTTTGCTTCCATAGCTAGAGTTGGAAGTATAATTGTGACTGGGCAGATATTACCGCGGCCATCTTTAAGCTGACCAAATCCGTTAATATCCCAGCCGTTCGCTGTTCTACACATTTTACCTCATGTTCCCATGAGCACTGACTATATTATCTATGAAATTTCATAGTCTTCCGCTTCGAGCAAGTGCCTATCTCTTGCCCTACATTCTTACATTCATCAGAATTAGTCGATACACTTTATTCATAATATGAATCTTAGCACGGTCTCATCTGGTCTAGACCTAACCGTTAGCGATTTCTCACACCCGTTGGCACGGTTCAAAAGATTTTAAATGGGCTATAGTTTGCGCTTACCCATTGTTGAAAAGTATGTTCTGGGATCATTTCTGTCATAACCAGCATTTCCTGACCAATCAACGTTTGCATAATTTGGATACAAGCGTTGTGCTGTTGATCTTAGAGCTAGCTGGAATAAATCGTAGTTTGGATCTCCTGGTTTTCTATTAACGCCTTTCATGCATTGGAAAATTCCGCAAGGGAAGATAGAAGTTTTTCTAAGTTTTCCAACACCGTCAATAGAAGCTTCTAACAAAGCTTTTGTAATCATACGGCCTTCTACTAAAGTGCAGGTACCGTAGTTGATGGAGCTAAACGGAAGTTGCAAAGTGTTATCATAGAGGCTTTTTATCCTCTATTTCTTATGATTTCTCATAAGTTCAGCGTACATTTTTTCCTTCGTCTTTACGCTAAGGAATGGACACTCTTGGGAGAATTATATTTATTCATCTCCTACGCGTTACGATATTTATTAACCTTTCGCAATCTAATAAATTATCTCGGTATTACCATGAATGACTAATTTTTAGGTTCCACCGACTTTGCCCAATTTTTTACTGGTGATTTCGCACCAGGGAAACCAATTTGTTAATTTCCGCTACGCGACTGAAGTGTATTCAAATTGTGATACATCGCTTCTACCGCTTGCTTTATCTCTTTCGTTAGCATGTCAATTGCGTAGTCGTAAGCATCTGGATATTGCTTCCAATAAGTACTATCAATTGACACTTTTTCAACTGACGCTTTGTCATATTTTAATTCTTTTTTGATTTTTGTCACATATTTTAGACCATCTGCGTAATGTTTCAAGAAACTCTTTCTAACATACGGAACCATAGTCCAATCTAAGTGACTTGCTGAGACACCCGTCTCTTCCCATATTTCTATGGGGACTGACTATATCTTAATGAATATTTTTATTCACAAAACCCATTTCAAATTGCGTATCAATAGCAATCTTACTCCTCCGATTCGAGGATAGTCGATACAGGATTATAATTAAATTATTTTCCCACGGGATTACCATGTCTAAATGATTTAGGCTTCCCCGTTAGCACATAAGTACCCTGCGGATTAGCAGAAAAGGTTTAACAGGCAGTGCTTATTCTACCAAATTGCTGCAATGATTGTAGCTGGAATATAACAGCAACTAACTGGAATGCTGTTCCAACTGATCCTGCAGGTCTGATGTCTGTTTGTCGCGTTGTAAATCCATTGTGTAATAAATCATCAAATGGGATTGTTAGGCAATTATGGGAGCCTACTGCATACGAGTCTAGGTCATGTATATATATCTCATTATTTAAATGATTCTCACGAGATAATTTACTCATGCATTCTTCCAACGCAAATTGTTTCATTATTGCGGAATTTGATTCGCCCATGCGTCCGCCAAATGATTTCTCATCGACGTTTGCATTTTGATTCTGCACATTCTTGGCGAAAACTTTCTCTTTTATCGTCTGGTATGTTCTCGGGATTCGTTAATTCCCGATCGGATTAGTGCCGAATCTCTTCGGCTACCGCTGGCGCTCATCACGCCTTTTACGCCGCTCCTACCCGGAGAAGGCGAGTGCTTAAGCACTATATATAACTTTATAGAAGATTACTGCGACTGCAGTAAATTATATACATTTTTTGCAGCGTTTTCATCGCGGTCAAGCGTCATCCCGCAGTCTGGGCAATGATAAACGCGGTCGTTTAGACCAAGTTTATTTTCGCCGACGAAGCGGTGGCCGCAACAACTACAAGTTTGTGTTGTTGGAGTAAATTGTGGCACGTAAATTAGTTTAGTGCCAGACTCTTCACACTTGTATGTTAGCAATAGCTTGAATGTGCAAGGTGCCACGCGGTACGCGTGCCTTGTATTTGAAGCTTGCTTTTCATACTCTTTGAAACTAAAGTCATCGACCAT
This sequence comes from Waltera intestinalis, assembly GCA_963595075.1. Lineage (GTDB taxonomy): Bacteria > Bacillota_I > Bacilli_A > Erysipelotrichales > Erysipelotrichaceae > Holdemanella. Next base: position 1,208 of record CAVBGZ010000001.1, on the reverse strand, counting down.
AATTTCAGAGTAATGAGCTGCTAACATTGTAGTTACTTTGTGAATAAAGTCACGACGGATGCGAGCTGGCTTTTCGCAAGCTTTATCTCTGAGAAGCTTTTGCTTCTCATAAGACTTACTTCCGTAAGTCTTCCTGCTCAAACGTTTGTTACGCTCATCTTGAAGATGTTCGTAGCACTTGATGCTTTCAGGAATGTCGAAAACAACACATTTTTTACCGTCGTAAGTGACTACTTCATGTTTGATGCCTAGGTCGCAACCAACTTTTCCTGCATGGCAGCGTAACTTTTGGTTGGTTCTCTCGTAGGTTACACTCATGTAGTACTTACCACACTTTTTAGTAATGGTCATGGTTTTGATGTCGGCGTCTTGTAAAAACGCTACGGACTCTGATGTGCGGACGTTCATACGCCCATATTTACGAGTCCAGTTGAAATTAAAATGATATTCAGACTCGGCACAAAGTGTGCCTTTTGACTTTTCAGTGCGCTTGTTTTTCATGAAAAGCCTAAAAGACTCTTCAGAATAGCGCTTTGATTTGAATTTTGGCTGATATTTATCTGCATCTTCGGCAGATTCTTCGAGACGCGCAAACTTCTTTGCGTGCTTTGCACCAGCCTGTATCGCAAGATAAAGGTCTTTAAGAGCTTCGCTCTTAACCATTGAATTTACATCACGAAGCCAGCCGTAATTGTCTGGGTCGTTGTCACAAAGTGCGTTGATCTCGGGATCGAGGTCAAAGTTCGTCACGAACTTGCCTTCTTTACGGTGACTTTTGTAAAGCTCAAGACCTTTGTTCCAACACCATCTACTGTTCTATGTATTCTTCTAAAATTTTATAAAAATGCTTAAATTTTGCGGTATTTCAATCCGACTGCAGCTTTCACTGCAGCACAGACTATATCTTCACCCGACCGTTGCCGGTACGGGGCACCTTACTTCGGGACCACTTGGTCCCTACTCCGCCTTTGGGGCAGATAGTCGTTGAGGCTAAATGTACGTGACATTTCTGCCTGCTGATTGCCCAATCTTTCACACTTCACTTCTGACTGATCCTCGCGGACTCAGTTAGCGATGAAAGCTCTAAGGGTTTCCCAGCATATCAAGGTGTCTTCAACATACCTCTCAGTATGAGGAGACTAACTCGTTGTTAATCTTTTAGCTTATTATAAGCATCTCTCTTTAGAGCGCGGTCATATCGGTAGGTA